>NZ_JBIINP010000214.1:0-6429 GCF_044337415.1 Luteitalea sp. | reverse complement strand
GGGTATCGGGTATCGGGTATCGGGTATCGGGTAGCGGGGAGCGGGGAGCGTTGGCCGGCGTCGCTACGGTGCTGAATCTGCTGCGCCCCGTGGGCGTCGGCGTGGCAGTTCCTGCTGCGTCTCGCCAACTGCGCGCCAGATCGTGCGGGTTCTCGCTCCGTGCTCGGCGGCACCGGGCTTGCCTCGTGAACGGCCGTGCCTGCCGGGATCGGTCTCGCGCTCGCGTTCGCCCTGGGCACCCTGATCGGGCCCGGCCTGCTCACCACGACGGATGCGGCCGTGCGGGCTTTCGTCGCGGGGGCCTGGGTGGTGCTGGCCGCGTGCCGGGTGGGCTGGGGCGGAGCGCGTGGAATCGCCATCCCCATGGCTGCGGCCGGCGTGGCGCTGGTCGGCGCCGCCAGGGCGGGGCATGCCGACCTCCGTGCGTGGTTGCCCCCCGGCCCGGCCGTACGCGCGATGGAAGGACGGACGACGGAGGGCGAGCCGGTGCGGGTGCGTGCCGTGATCCGGCGCGACGCGTGGCTGGCGCCTGCGGGCGGTGTCGCGCTCGACCTCGAAGTGCAGGCGGTCCACTGGGAGGGCGCCTGGAGGCCGGCACGGGTCGGCGTGCGCGCCACCGTTGCCGGCGACGCCGCGCGCGGTCACCTCGCGGCCTGGACACGCGGCCGGGCAATCGAGGCGCCCGTGGCGTCGCTGCGGCGCCCACTGCCGTACCGCAACTTCGAGCGCCCCGATGCCGAGCGCGATCTCGCCAGGCAGGGCCTGCGCCTGTTCGGCACCATCAGGAGCGCGGCGCTGATCACCGTGCGCGCCGGGCCCGTGTGGGATGAGTGGGCCGCCCACGCGCGAGGGCGGGCGCGCGAGGCGGTCGGACGGCACGTACCCGACCCCGAGGCCGCGGCCGTGGTGACGGCCATCCTCATCGGGGATCGCCGGGGCCTGCCCGCGGATCAGGTGAGGCGCCTGCAGCACGCCGGCGTCTACCACGTGGTCGCGATCTCCGGCGGCAACGTCGGCATCTGGCTGGGCCTGCTGGTCTGGATCCCCCGCCTGGCCGGCGCGGGCGTGCGCAGCGCGACGACGTGGCTGGTGGTCGGCCTCTTTGCCTTCGCGAGTGTGGTCGATGGCGGCGCGTCGGTGGTGCGGGCGGTGCTCGTGGCCGCCGTCGTGCTCGCCGCGCGATGGTGGGACGTGCGCACCAGTGCGGCCCAGGCGCTGGCCGTGGCCGCAGCCGCTCATCTCGCCATGGACCCGCTGGCGTGGCACGACGCGGGCGCCTTGCTGTCGTTCGGTGCGGCGCTCGCGCTGGTGGGGGTCGCGCGCTGCTGGCCGGTGGTCCGGGAGCCCGAGGCACCTGCGTCGTCGGTGCAAGCTGCGCCGGGGCGAGCGATGGCGGCCCGGCCCCGCGCGGAGGACCGCGAGCCGTTCCTCGGGCGCATCCCTGGCGTCGCCGTACTGACCCGCGTCCTGTGGGCAGGGGCTGCGGTCCTGGCCGGCACGTGTGCGGTCGAACTGGTGCTGCTGCCGATCGCTGCGCGCTGGTTCGGCATCGCCACGGCAGCCGGGCTCGTCGCCAACCTGGTGGCGATTCCTGCGATGGCGTGCGTGCAGGTGGCGGGTCTCGCCCTGCTGCCCGCGTCCTGGCTCGGCGCCTGGGCGGGCGACCTCACGGGAGCCGTCGTCACGGCGGGCGTGCGCGTGCTGTTGCGGAGCGGCGACGTGCTCCTGGTGGCGCCATGGCTCGTGCGACGGGTCCCACCGCCATCGGCGCCGGTGATCGCGCTGCACTACCTCGCCGTCGTCTGCCTGTGCCTGGCGGCACAGGCGCCGCGGGGCCGAGCCGGCGGCCCTGGCATGGCGGCAGCCCTCCAACGGCCGGGACGGCGTCTCGCGCTGGCCGCCTCGACCGCAACGGTGGCGGGCACCCTGGCATGGATGGTCGTGGGCGGGCCTGACCACAGCGCGCCCACGCCCTGGACGTGGCCCGCGGCCCAGCGCTGGCAGCGGGCTGCATGGCCCCGGGAACCTTGGCTCGTGGTGACCGTGCTCGATGTCGGGCAGGGCGATGCCACGGTGATCCGGTTTCCGTCGGGCCGCACTTGGCTGGTCGACGCCGGCGGCAGCGTGAGCGAGACGTTCGATGTCGGGGAGCGCGTGACCGTCCCCGCGTTGTGGGCCCTGGGGCACCGCCGCCTGGACCGCGTCATCGTGACGCACGCACACCCGGACCATGCGGCCGGCATGCCCGCGGTGATCGACGTCTTCAGGCCACGGGAGGCGTGGGCAGGCATCCCGGTGGCCGCCGATGCGCGTGCGGCGGCCGTGTCGCAGGCGTCAGCCGGTGTCGGCGCCCGCGAGCGATCGCTTGCCGCAGGCGAGGTCATCGGCGAGGAAGGCGTGCACGTGCGCGTGCTGCATCCGGAGCGCCCCGACTGGGATCGTCGTCGCGTCCGCAACGACGACTCCGTGGTGCTCTGGGTGCGCCACGGCGACGTCGGCGTGCTGCTGCCGGGCGACGCGGGACACGCCGTCGAGGCGCGGTGGCGCGACGCGGTGGCGCCCGCGCCCATCACCGTGCTCCGACTTGGTCACCATGGCAGCGCCTCGTCCTCGGGCGCGGGGCTGCTCGACGCGCTGCGGCCGGCCCTGGCGATTGCCTCCGCGGGACGCGGCAACCGGTTCGGACATCCTGCCCGCGCCGTGGTGCGCCGGCTGCAGGAGGCCGGCATCCCTCTGTTGCGCACGGACGAGGCCGGCGCGATTCAGCTCGCGACCAACGGCCGCGTGCTGCTGGTCAGGACGATGGCGGCGGGGGAGGGGAGTCTGGGGTCGGGGTCGCCTCGGCGCGCTTGGTGGCCTGCCACGCCGCTTCCATCTGGTCCAGCGTCGCCTGTCCGAGTGACAGGCCATCCGCCGTGAGGCGCGTCTCGACCTCGCGAAAGCGGCGGACGAACTTCAGGTTGGCGCGGCGCAGCGCGGTCTCGGCGTCGACGTCGAGCTTGCGCGCGAGGTTGGCGATCACGAACAGCATGTCGCCGATCTCGTCCTCGATGGCATCGCGGTCGCCGCTGGCGATCGCGGCCTCGACCTCGCGTGTTTCCTCGTCGAGCTTCTCGAGCACGGCCTCGGGCGTGGGCCAGTCGAAGCCGACCTTGGCCACGCGGCTGCAGATGGTCCTGGCGCGCGACAGCGCGGGCTCGGCCAGCGGAATGCCGTCGAGCAGGTGCGTCGGGGCCTGGCCGCGCTCGGCCTTCTCCTGCGCCTTGATCTGGTCCCACTGCGTCACGACCTGGTCGGGTGTCAGCGAGGCGTCGGTCAGAAAGACATGGGGATGGCGACGGATCAACTTCGCACACACCGTGTCGAGCGCCGCGGTGACGTCGAAGCCGCCGGTGTCGTGGCTGACCTGCGCCAGGAACACGCCCTCGAACAGCAGATCGCCGATCTCCTCCCGCAGGCCGTCGGCGTCGTCGCGCTCGATCGCGTCGACCACCTCCGCGGCTTCCTCGAGGACGAAGCGGGCGAGGCTGCGCAGTGTCTGCTCGCGGTCCCACGGGCAGCCGTCCGGACCGCGCAGCCGGGCCATGATGTCGACGAGCCGCGCGAAGGCCGCGCCGGCTCCTGCAGGGGGCTGAGGCGTCAAGGGCCGTATGCTAGCATCCGGTCATGAGCCACCCGACGGACCCGTCCCTGACCTTCGTGAGCTACATCTCGGGGCTGGTGCTCGCGGCGTCCGTCTATCTCGGCGACCAGCCGGATCCGATGACGGGCATGAAGGCCGTCAACCTGACGTCGGCCGGCCACGCCATCGACGTGCTGACCATGCTCGAGGAGAAGACGCGCGGCAACCTGAGCGACGACGAACGTCGGCTGCTCGAGGGTGCGCTCTACGAGCTCCGCCTGAAGTACGTGGAAGCCTCGCGCAAGGGCCCGTCCCGCATCGTCTCGCCGTAAGCCGTGCAGGTCACCTTCCTCGGGACGGGCACGTCGCAGGGCGTGCCGATGATCGGCTGCGCGTGCGACGTGTGCCGGTCCTCGGACCCCGCCGACAAGCGATTCCGCGCCTCCATCGTCGTCACGCAGGACGACGGCATGCAGGTGCTGGTCGACACGACGCCCGATCTGCGCAGCCAGGCCCTGGCGTGCAACCTCAGCCGCGTCGATGCCGTGGTGTACACCCACAGCCACGCCGACCACATCTTCGGGCTCGACGAACTGCGCCGCTTCATCGCGCTGCGGGGCGGCGGCACGATGACGGTGCACGGCGACGCGCACACGATCGCCGAGCTCCGACGCATCTTCGGCTATGCGTTCAGCTCGCCCGCCGAGCTGGGGGGCGGCGTGCCCCGGCTGGTCCCCGAGGTCGTCTCGGCGCCGTTCGCCATCGGCGGCACCGACTGGGTGCCCGTGCCGATCGTCCATGGCCGCCGGCCGATTCACGGCTATCGGATCGGCAGCTTCGCCTACCTCACCGACTGCAGCCACGTGCCCGACGAGTCGTGGGCCCTGCTCGAGGGGCTCGAGGTGCTCGTGATCGGGGCGCTGCGGGAGCGGGCGCACCCGACGCACTTCTCGCTGCCCGAGGCCGTGGCCGCGGCGCAGCGCATCGGCGCCCGGCAGACGCTGTTCACCCACATGTGCCACGACCTCGGCCATGCGGCGACCAACGCGCGTCTGCCCGAGGGCATGGCGCTGGCGTATGATGGCCTGTCGGTGACCCTGCCCGCGACTCGTCCAGGGGCGTCAGCATGACGGACGTCCGACACGGCACGCGCCTCCGCGTGGAGGTGATTCGGTTCCCGGACGACCCGCCGCGGCCGGCCCGCTGGCCGTACCCGGTCGTCGCGCTCGGCAACTTCGACGGCCTGCACCGCGGCCACCAGAAGATCCTCGACCGGGTGTGCCGCCAGGCTCGCGAGCGGCACGGCACGCCGCTCGTGATGACGTTCGACCCGCATCCCCCGCGGGTGCTCAGGCCCGACAAGGCCCCCCCGCTCCTGATGACCAACCCGCAGCGCATCGAGGCGCTGGCCCGGGCCGGCATCGAGGGCGTGGCGCTCGTCCGGTTCGATCACGAGCTGTCGCGGCTCGACCCCGACACGTTCGTGCGGCGCGTCCTCGTGGAGTGGCTGGGCGTCTCCGAGGTGTGGGTCGGGGGCAATTTCCTCTTCGGCCGTGACCGGACGGGCAACTTCTCGTTACTGCGCGAGCTGGGCCAGCTGTACGGCTTCCGGGCCGACAAGATCGATCCGGTCCGCTACAAGGACTTCGTGGTGAGCAGCACGCGCGTCCGGCGCCTGATCACGGAAGGCAAGGTCGACGAGGCCGGGGCCCTGCTCGGGCATCATTACTGCATCGACGGCACGGTCGTGCCGGGCGAGGCGCGTGGGCGCCAGATCGGCTTCCCCACGGCCAACATCGCCAGCGAGAACGAGCTGCTGCCGCCCAACGGCGTGTACGCCACGACCCTGACGGTCGACGACCGCATCCACGCTGCCGTCACCAACATCGGGGTCCGCCCGACGTTCGGCCAGGACGGGCAGGTGAGCGTCGAGACCCACCTGCTGGACGTGAACCCCGATCTGTACGGCACCCGGGTGCGCCTGGCGTTCGTGCAGCGGCTGCGTGGGGAACAGGCGTTCCCGGGCGTCGAGGCCCTGGTGCGGCAGATCCGCGACGACGTGGCGGCGACGCGGTCCGTTTTCGAGCGCTTTTCGCTATAGAATCCCTCACGTATGACAGAGCCCCGCGAGGACGCCGCCGCCGCCCTGCCGCTGGCCGTGACGTACGCCCCCGACGGCCGCATGGCCGAGGCGGTGCATGCGCTCGTGGGTCGCGTTGGTGCGGTCGCCGGTGCGCCCGAGCGCGCGACGCCGTTCGCGGCTGCCGTGCAGCAGGTGGTCACGTGGGTCACCACGCATCGGGCCGACCTGGCGAGCGATGTGGTGATGACCTTCGAACGGGAGGGCGATCGACTGCGCGGGCACCTGCGCTGGACGACCCTCGCCGACCCGCAGGCACCGACGGTGTCGGGAGGCGACGGGGTGGACGTTGCATGCGACGTCGACGGCCACGAGGTGCGCTGTCGCATCTCCTGTCCGTGCGCCTGACCCGGCGCCTCCCGCGTGTGTCCGCGACGGCAGGTCGCGGTGCCGCCGCCTGAATCCTGTCCGGGACCCGCCCGCCGCTCCGCTGCGAGGCGCGTGCCCGGTTCCCCGGGCCCCGAGACCCGGGCTTCGAGTGCCCCATGCGCCTCTACAACACGCTGTCCCGCCAGGAAGAAGACTTCGCCCCGCAGCGTGACGGCACCGTCCGCATGTACTCGTGCGGGCTGACCGTCTACGCTCGCGGGCACATCGGCAACTTCCGGTCCTTCGTCGCCGTCGACCTGCTGCGGCGCACGCTCCGCCACGTGGCGGGGTACCAGGT
>NZ_JBIINP010000350.1:0-3234 GCF_044337415.1 Luteitalea sp. | reverse complement strand
CCCGCCTCGCCACACGCACCGAGGTTCTTGCCCGGGTAGAAGCTGAAGGCGCCCGCCTTGCCGAATGTGCCGGCGCGCTTCCAGGTGCCGTCGGCACACTGATACTCGGCGCCGTGCGCCTGGCAGGCGTCTTCGACCACCAGGAGGTCGTACTTCGCCGCGATGGCAAGGATGGCGTCCATGTCGGCCACCTGGCCGTACAGGTGTACCGGCACCACCGCCGTGATCGGCTGCTTCGTGCGCTGGCCCAACGGGCGCCCTGTCGCCGGGTCCTTGTCGCACGTCGCCAGGTAGGCCGCGAGCGCCTGCGGGTCCATGCAGTACGTGCGCGGGTCGATGTCCACGAACTCGGTGGCCGCGCCGGCCTGGCTGATCGCCTCGCAGGTAGCGATGAAGGTGTGCGCCACGGTGACCACCGCGTCGCCGGGCTTCACGCCCGCGGCCATCAGCGCGAACCGCACGGCGTCGGTGCCGTTGGCCACGCCCACGCAGTGCGTGCTGCCGCAGAACTCGGCGAACTCGCGCTCGAAGCCCTCCACCTGCGCGCCGCCGATGAAGGCCGCGGAACGGAGCGACTGCCGGAAGGCCTCGACGAGCTCGTCTTCGAGTTCGCGATGGGGCGTTACGAGGTCCAGAAACGGGACAGGAGTGTCAGACATAGTGAATTCAGAATTCAGAGTTCAGAATGAAGCGCGGGGCGTACAACGCCAAGGGCAATTCAAAGTTCAGAATTGAGGAATTCAGCGCGGGGCGACCATCGCCATCTCCGGGAAGAATGTCAGGCATTTCGGCGTTCGGCGTCAGCCCAAGTGGCGGTACGCCAGGCGGCCGGTGAGGTCGAACAGCGGGTCGGGCAAGTGGGCCAGCAGGCGTCGGGTGGTGCGGGCCAGCGCGCTGACGTGCGTGGCGCCAGCCGGTTGCGCCGGCCAGCGCGAATAGGTCAGCTCTCGTCGCTCGGCGCCGAGGTGGTCCTTGAACGCGATCAGGCCGGGCTGGTCGAGATCGGATCTGCCGAGATCGAGCTGTGTGGCGCCTGCGGCGTGGCCGCGGCGGATGGCGGTCCAGAACAGCAGCGGCATGGCGCCGAGCGCGTGATGGCGGGCGTCTGATCCGCCGTACTTGTACACGAGCGTGGCCCCGAACCGGATCGTGAGGATGGACGCCACCGGCATCGCTCCCTGGCGAGCCACGTCGATCGTGAGGCGATCTCCCAGCGCTGCGGCGAGGTTGCGGAACCACGCCATCGGCTGCGGCGGGGCGCCATGCCGGCGACGCGCCTGCCGCAACTGGCCGAAGAACTCGGCGATCAGCGCCTCGGAGCGACCAGCCTCCAGGGCCAGGCCTTCACGTTCGGCGCGCCTGATGGCCCGCCGCGTGCTCGAGGCGTGAAAGCCCGCGAAGATGACGTCGAGCGGCCGGCGCATGTCGAGCACGTGCCAGGCGTACGTGCCACCCGGAGAGAGCGCCGGCGTACCGACCTGCGCCCGCACCTCCACTGATCGCCACTGGCCGTCGCGCGTCACCTCGGCAAGCGCGGCGCACAGCCTCGCCGCCTCCGCGCCATCGTCGGCCAGCACGTCGGTGTGATCGGAGAACGGGAGCGACACGAGCCGACGGGCGAATGCCGTGCGCACTTCGCAGGCGACGAGGCCGTTGGCGAGCGGACCCTCGCCGCTAGTGGTGAGCACGAAGGGGCGGTATCCGTACGTGCGACGCAACGCGTCGAGCCAGCCGCGCGAGTGGAACACGGAGGCACGCGGATGGCGCTCGACGAACGCCTCCCAGCGCGGGTCCTGGAGCGGGTCGATGCTGAAGACGCGCACGGTCAGGCCGCCCTCCGCGCCGGCGCCACGTCGTAGATCACGCGGTCGCCATCGAGGCGTGCCCACGCGACACGCGCGCGCTCGGAGCCGGGGCCGGTCACGATCCACTTGCCGTCGTCCTGCACGAGCGTCATCTCCTGCCGCTCGCGCCACCAGGTGTCGATGTCGGCCGGCGCCGCTGTCCAGAGCTGGCGCTCGTGGCGCAGGCGCTCGAGCAACTGCAGCAGTTCGCGGTACACGCCCCAGGCGCGGTCCTCGAGCAGGTAGTCGGGATGCGCGATGAAGCTGAGCAGGCCGTTCTCGGCGAGGATGGCGTCGATCTGCTGCTGCCAGAGCGCCGTGTCGTAGCGCCCGAGCACGTGGAAGACGGTGTAGTCCTGCGCCGTGGTGAGCGGCAACTCGAGGACGTGCCCGTTGAAGTAGGGCATCACGGTGCAGCAGCCGCCGCGCTGCGGCTCGAGGTGCGCCACGTTGGGCACCGACATGTCGTACGAGATGTCGAGCGAGGGCAACCAGTCCTGACGCCGGTACATTGCGCCCGACCTGAAGCCGCGGCTGCCGAATTCGCGGCCGCGCGCGTTGATGACCGAGGCGTGGCGCAGGAAGCGATCGCGCTGCCGGAACAGCGTGCCGTCGTGGCTGAGGTCGTGGACGTTCACCTCGAAGCCGCGCGCGCGCAGCCGCCCCACGAGATGGCGCGTCCGCTGGCGGGTGGACCACGGCGCCTCGGGCACGACCTGGAACGACGAGTGGATGCCGAACTCCGCATCCACGTCCATCAGCCGATCGCACGCGTCGGCGCCGGCCCGTCCCTCGACGTCGTGCGTCATCATCACGCAGCCCGACGCCCCCTCCGGCCAGAACCAGATGAACGGGAACTCGCGCACCACGCCGCGCTCGAGCGCGAGGCCGACCGTGCGGCGCATCAGCACCTCCACGGACGTGTCGACCGGCCACTGCGGGAAGGCGATCTGCTCCCAGCCACGCCAGTGGAGGCGCTGGAGGTGCTTGCGCACGCCCACCGTGAGCAGCGGGCGAACGCCGTAATAGGCCAGGCGCTTGACGCTCACCTGCGAGATGCCGGCCACCGCAGTCAGCGCCTCGGGGTAGCGCTCGTAACGCAGGTTGGCAACGCTCTCCGCGAGATCGAACGGCGTGACGAGGCGCTCTCCCTGCACGCTCACCGCATCAACGACGTCGAGGGGACCTCTACTCGGGCTCCCTGCCGGCAGGTGGCGGCCGAAGGTGAGCGCGTCGGCGACGCGGAAGTACGCCGGCTCCCCGGACAGGCCTTCGGCTGGCCCGACCACCGCGAGGTGATCGGGGCACCGGAAGTACTCGACCAGGGGATGTGTCATGCGGCTCAGGCGAGCGAGATGACCTTGCCGCGGTCGGCCAGCGACCTGTCGGC
>NZ_JBIINP010000254.1:0-5298 GCF_044337415.1 Luteitalea sp. | reverse complement strand
CACGCACGAGGTGTCCGGGCTTGGGCGCGGCGGTCGTGCCGGGCAGCACCACATGCCCCGCGAGAATCAGCGCACGGGCCCGCTCGCGCGAGGCCGCATGGCCGCGCTGCACCAGCAACTGGTCGAGCCTCACACGGGCGGCGCGGTCGCTCACTGGTGGCGCGTCAGGGTCCAGTCGAGGATCGCCGGCAGGTGACCGGAGAGGCCCGCCGTCGCGAGCGCCGCGTGGCCGCGCTCGGCGCACTCACGCGCACGCTGGCGGCTCCCCTCGACGCCGAAGAGGGCAGGGTAGGTCAGCTTGCCTGCCGCCGCGTCCTTGCCCGCACTCTTGCCCAACGAGGCCGCATCGCCCTCGACGTCGAGCACGTCGTCGACGATCTGGAAGCAGAGGCCGAGCTCGATGGCATAGGCGTCGACGGCGGCGACCTGCGCCGGCGTGCCGCCGGCCATGATCGCGCCGGCCCCCGTCGCGGCCCGGATGAGGGCGCCGGTCTTGCGGGCGTGCACGTCCTGCAGGCGCGCGAGGTCGTCCTCGGCGCGGTCCTGGCGCGGCGCGCCCTCCCACTGGAGGTCGAGGACCTGGCCGCCCACCATGCCCCAGGCGCCAGCAGCCCGCGCGATCAGGGCGATCGCTTGAAGTTTGCGGGTGGCGATCGCCGGACCGTCCAGCGCCGGCTCCCGCGCCAGCAGCGCAAACGCCTCGGTGAGGAGGCCGTCGCCGGCCAGGATCGCCAGCGCGTCGCCGTAGACCACGTGATTGGTCGGCCGCCCGCGGCGCAGGGTGTCGTTGTCCATCGCCGGCAGGTCGTCATGCACCAGCGAGTAGGTATGGATCATCTCGAGGGCGCAGGCGGCGGGCAAGGCCAGGCGTCGCGCGTCGGGATGTCCGAGGCCCACGGCGTCGGCGGCGGCGAGGACGAGGACCGGCCGCATCCGCTTGCCACCCGCCAGCAGGCTGTAGCGCATCGCTTCGTGGAGGCGCTCCGGGCAGTCGTCCGGCGGCGCCGGCAGCCAGGCCGCGAGCGCCTGTTCGAGGTCACGCCGGCAGCCGTCGGCAAAGGTCTCGAAGTCGGCGGCGCTCATGCGCGATCGGCCGGGCGGGGGGCGAGGTCCTTCTCGAACGCGGCCGTCTCGTCGCGCAGGCCGCCGTTCTGCGTCAGCACCTGGATGCGCTTCTCGGCATCGGTCAGCTTCTCGTGACAGAAGCGCGAGAGCGTGACGCCGCGCTCGAACAGCGCGAGGGACTGCTCCAGGGGTTGGTCGCCCTGCTCGAGGGCGCGCACGATGCCGTCGAGTTCGGCGATGGCCTGTTCGAAATCGGTGGGGTCGGTCATGGACGTGGTGGAGGGGCGGGTGTGGTGCCGCCGACCTCGCACTGGAGGAGGCCGTCGGGAAGCTGGACGTGCACCTGCGTGCCGACAGTGACGTCGTCCACGCTGCGCACGACGGTCGTGCGTGGAGCATCCCAGCAGATCGCGTACCCGCGCGCAAGCGTGCCGAGCGGGCTGAGGGCGTGCAATTGTCCGGCGAGCGCCGTCAATTGCCGGTCGCCGCGATGCCAGACCAGGTCGATGGCCTGGCGGGCCCGCGCCAACTGGCCGTCGACACGGCGTGAGGCCTGGGCCAGCCGCGTATCGAGACCGACCTGCGCCAGCCGGTCCCGGCGTGCCTGGAGTGTCGACGCGGCGCGGCCCTGGCGGTGTCGGGCCGCACCGGCGAGGCGTTCGTCAAGCGTGGTGAGCCGGCGCAGCCGGGTGGTCAGCTGTCGCTGCGGATGCTGCTCGTCGAGCCGGCGCGCGAGGTCGTCGAGTCGGCGATGGCCCTCCTGCACGCGGGTGCGGAGCGCCCCGACCAGTCGCTCGTGCAGGTCCATGCGTTGCCGGTCACGGTCGAAGACGCGATCGCGGAAGCGGGCGAAGGCCGGCCGCTGCTCGGCATGGAGCAGGCGGGTCCGTTGCCGATCGAGCCGGCTGCGCAGCAGCAGGGCCATCTGGCGTCGGGCACCCGCGATGCGGTCGCGGAACATGCTGGCCTGGCCGACGACGATCTCGGCGCCCTGCGATGGGGTGGCGGCGCGGACATCGGCCACGAAGTCGGCAATCGTCGTGTCAACCTCGTGCCCGACGGCGGAGATCACCGGCACGGGACACGCGGCAATCGCGCGCGCGACGACCTCCTCGTTGAACGCCTTCAGATCCTCGGCCGAGCCGCCGCCGCGACCCACGATCAGGACGTCGACATTCGCCACGCGCGCCACGCGCGCGATGGCGCGGGCAATCTCCGGACCCGCATCGTCGCCTTGCACACGCGTCGGCGCGATGACGATGTCGGCCGGGGCGTGGCGGGTGCGGAGCACGCGGATGATGTCGCGCAGGGCGGCGCCTTCGAGCGACGTGACGACGCCGATGGCGCGGGGCAGCAGCGGGAGCGGCCGCTTGCGGGCCTGGTCGAACAGCCCCTCGGCCTGCAGGCGCTTCTTCAGCTGCTCGAACGCGAGCTGCAGGGCGCCGGCGCCGCGCGGCTCGAGCCCGTCCACGTACATCTGGTAGCGGCCGGTCGGCGCATAGACGGAGAGGCGGCCGCGCGCGATCACCTGCAACCCGTTGGTGAGCTTGAAGCGGAGACGGGTCGCGTCGGTCCGCCACACGACGGCGGACAAGCGGGCGCCCGCGTCCTTCAGCGTGAAGTACAGGTGGCCGCCCTTGTCGCTGCAGTCGGTGAGCTCGCCCTCGACCCACACGCGCGGGAACTCACCCTCGAGCGTTCGCCGGACGGCGCCGGTGATCTCGCTCACCGAGAACACGTGGGGCCGCTGCGCGGGACCGCCTGGCGCCCGGTTCCTGTCGCCTGCGATGTCTGCGGCCGGCTCTCCCGCTCGACTCCGTTCGGGGCGTGCGAGCCCGGCCCCTCGCTCGTCCCTGGCCACTGACGCCTCGGCGGGTGGGACGTTCGCAGCGGGTGGCCTTCCACCGGTGGCAGGCGGCGCCGCCGGTGGGGCCGCCTCTGCTCCTCGACTCCGCTCGGGGCCAGCGACGCCGACCGACGGCCGGTCGAGGGGACGCAGATCCTCCGGGTCGAGGGGCGCGTCCTCGAACGGGAGGTCGAACAGCGAGTTCACCGGAGGTCCTCGATGTCGGTCGGCGTCAGGCTCAGGCGCTCGATGGCCGTGGCCTTGCCCGTGGCGACATCGGCGGTGACGATCACGCCGTGCAGGCGGGGCATGCCCGACGCCGTGTCGAACTTGGTCGGCAGTCCCGACAGGAAGCGCTGGATGATCGGGCCGCGCTCGACGCCGATGACCCCGTCGTGCGGGCCGGTCATGCCGACGTCGGTGCAGTAGGCCGTACCGCCGGGCAGCACCTGGGCATCGGCCGTCTGCACGTGCGTGTGCGTGCCGACGACCGCCGTCGCGATGCCCTCGAGATGCCAGCCGAGCGCCACCTTCTCGGAGGTCGCCTCGGCGTGGAAGTCGACGAACAGGATGTCGGCGTGCTGCCGCAGGCGTTCCGCCTCGGCGCGTCCCAGCGAGAACGGGTCGTCGAGCGCCGTCATGAACACGCGTCCCATCAGGTTCAGGATGGCGACGCGCGTGCCGCTCGACAGCGTCACGATGGTCGAGCCGCGTCCCGGCGTGCCGGCGGGGTAGTTGAACGGGCGCAGCAGCCGCGGCTCCTCGTCGATGAAGTTGAGGATCTCGCGCTTGTCCCAGACGTGGTTGCCCGAGGTCATCACCGCGATCCCCGACTCGAAGAGTTCCTTCGAGATGTCGCGGGTGAGCCCGAAGCCGCCAGCGGCGTTCTCGCCGTTGGCGATGACCAGGTCGATGGCGCGCGTGCGGACGAGCGCCGGCACGGCGCGGCGCACGAGGTCGCGGCCGACCTTGGCGAAGATGTCGCCGATGAAGAGGATGCGCATCCGGCGCCTAGACGACTTTCTCGATCGGGATCACGAACTCGTGCCCGGCGTTGAGCCGGGGGAGACGCACGCGCAGCTCGCCCTCGGTCATGGTGGCGCGGGCGCCAGCGAGGTCGAGGGTGGCGGTGATGCGCACGGCGCGCGCGAACCGGCCGAAGCTGCGCTCGACCAGGTGGTACGCCGTCGCCGGCAGGGTCGAGGCGCCGGCCGGCCACTTGCACCCCGCAATCACCAGCGTGTTGTTCTTGAACAGGACCCGCACATCTTCAGGTGAGACCCCGGCGAGGTCCATGACGACCTCGAGCGAGTCTTCACGCTCGACGACGTCCATCGGAGGGGCATAGAGGCCGCCCGGCGCGGCGTCGTGGGCCTGCTGCAGATCCTCGAAGAGCCGGCGGACTTCGTCGGCGAGCTCGGCCGCCTCTGGAAACGACAGCATGCCCCGCATGATCGCACGCCCGCTGCGGGATGGCGAGGGAGGTTTCCCGGAGGAGGCGTCGGGCTGGCCCCACACTCGGCGTTGCATCTCATTTTGCAGGCGTCTGGCGTGCCCGACGCTCAGCGTGGCCTCGCTGAGCGTCGCTTGAGGGCGACGGCTACGCAGGACGAATATGAGCAAGATATGCTCATATTAGGTGCTTGACACGCGCTCATGTCGTTCGTATAGTGAGTTTCGTTGGTGAACGACATACGGTTCGCCAAGCCGCCTGGTCGGGCATGCCGACGGGCGGACAGGAGATCAGCAGGACAGGGATGGGAGGTGGCCTCGATAGCCGCCTCCGCTTTCTGAGGAGGACGACATGACCATGGTGCGATTCGATCCGTTCCGGGAACTGGCCACGATGCAGGACCGCATCAACCGCATCTTCGGCGATGCCTACACGCGGCGCTACGACGACGACCTGACGCAGCGCGGCGAGTGGTCTCCGGCGGTGGACATCTACGAGAACGCCCACCAGGAGATCGTGCTGAAGGCGGAACTGCCGGGGATCGCCCGCGAGGACATCGACCTGCGGGTGGAGAACAACACGCTCACGTTGCGGGGCGAGCGCAAGCGCGACACCGAGGTGAAGCAGGAGCAGTATCACCGCGTCGAGCGGGCCTACGGCGCGTTCAGTCGCTCGTTCTCGCTGCCGTCCCGCATCGACACCGAGAAGGTGCGGGCGGAGTTCAAGGACGGCGTGCTCGCGATCACGCTGCCGGTCAAGGCCGAGGCCAAGCCGCGGCAGATCGAGGTCGCGATCAATTAGGAATTCGGAGTTCAGAATTCAGAATTGGAAGATCGAAGTTCGAAGGGACAGCGCCCAGCCCACGGGCATCGAGGGCACGAGGCACCGGCATCGCCGGGCTTCGTGCCCGTTGTCGTGTCTGGGCTGACGCGCC
>NZ_JBIINP010000253.1:0-5322 GCF_044337415.1 Luteitalea sp. | reverse complement strand
CAAGGGACACGTTCTCGAGTCACAAGGGAGGCAAGGGACCAGGGACAGGGACTGCCAGAGACGAGGGACAAGGAACCGGGAGACAGCTCTTCGACCAGTGAAGCGTGCCGCCACGCCTGGTCTCTTCTCCCTGTTCGTCCTGCTCCCCTGTCACTTGCAGTCCTTGTGACTGGCGTACTGGTCCCTTGTCCCTAGCTCTTTCCTGTCCCGCGTCCCTTGTAGCCCTGGTGACTTGCGTACTCGTCCCTTGTCCCTTGCGCCCTACGCGCTGAACAGCACGCCCGGCGCGAGAATCCCCTGGGGGTCGAGCGCGCGCTTGACGGCGCGCATCTGCTCGATCCCCTCGTCGCCATAGAGCTGCCGCAGCAGCGCCTGCTTCACGGGGTGGCGGCCCACGCCGTGTTCGGCGAGCGGGCAGCCGCCCAGGCGCGCCACATCGACGCCGAACTCGAGGATCGCGGCCTTGCCGGCTTCGACGTCCTCGTAGCTGCGCGGCAGCACGTTGGGGTGGACGTTGCCATCCGACACGTGGCCCCACGTGGCCACGTCCAGTCCGCGCCGGGCGAAGCCCTCGCGGTAGATGGCCATCATCTCGCCGAACTTCTCGAAGGGCACCACCATGTCGGCTGCGGTCTTGGCGATGCGGCCGTCGATGTCGCGCTTGGCGCGGCCGACGCGCGCGTTCACGCCGGCGGGCACGGCCTCGCGCACGCCGAGCAACTGCTCCGCGCGCTTGCGATCGCCAGGAAGCGCGAGCTCGGTGTCGTCGAGCACGCCGTGACGGTCGAGCACGCGGCAGAAGCGGGCCAGCGGCGTGTCGGGCCCGCCCTCGTCGAGCGCGCTGCTGATCTGATCGTAGGCCTCGTCCTGGCTGATCGGCGGCAACTCGAGCTGAATCAGCAGGAGCAGTCCCGCGCTGGCCGGCCAGCTGACCTCGTACTTCCGGTCGGCACCGTCTTCACGCAGGATCTGCAGCGACCGGCCGTCCATGTGCTCGATCGCGGCGACGTCGATGCCGGCCGGGTCGTGCGACTGCCATGTCGCCCGCGACGCATCGCGCAGGTCGGCGACCAGGGCGAGAGCGCCCAGCTCATCCGTGCAGGGCACCAGCGCGTAGCACAGCCCCGCGCGCGCCGGCTGCAGGCGCAGGACCGCCGCCGTGATCACGCCGAGCGTGCCCTCGGCGCCGATGAACAGGTCCACGAGGTCCATCCCCGGGGCCGCGTGATAGCCGGCAGACCGCTTGACCACGTCCGGCATGACGTAGGTCGGCACGGGCACCTCGCGTCGTCCGGCCGGGCCGTCGACGAGGAAGACGCCCGATGCATCAAGCACGTGCTGCCCGCGGCGGATGTCGATCACGTCGCCACCGGCGAGTACGACCGTGAGGCCGTCGACCCACTGGCGCGTGGTGCCGTACTTGTAGGTGGCGGCGCCGGCGGCGTTGGTCGCGATGATGCCGCCCACGGTCGCGCCGAGGTAGGTCGGCACGGGCGGGAAGTCGAGGCCATGGCGCGCCAGCTCATCCAGCAGCGTGGCAAGGGGCACGCCTGCGGCGACGCGGACCTCGTGCGCCTGCGGCGCGTCGATGGCCGTCAGGCGAGCGGTAGACAGCACGATCGCGCCGGTGGGCGTCGCCCCCCCGGTGAGCGAGGACTGCGCACCGACGACAAGGACCGCTCGACCGTCTGCAAGCACGGCCGCCACATCGGTCTCCGTGCGCGGCCGCGCAACGGCGTCGGCGGTGCCGCCGGGATAGTGGGCCGCGTCCTCGAGGTGCGCGGCGATGGCGTCGGGGCTGCGGTCGAAGAGGTCGTCTGACAGGGGCCCCAGGGGCGCGCGGGCGGCGATCGTCACCGGACTAGTGTAGCGAGGCCACCGCGACGCGGGAGGCAGGCACGGCTGGACCCTCGATCTGACACCACATGCCCCTGAGACACCGAGGGCGCCCGAGAAAAGTGCGCGACGTCCGTTCGGTTTGCCTCTGGCCGTCGTTAATTCCTTACAGAAGGGTCACCCAGTGGACGGCGCCCTGGGATCGGGAACGCGGTGAGCGCGAGGGAGGGAGGGCCCGACCGCTCGCCTGCGTACCTGGTCCCGGGGCGACCGACCGCTGGGTCCTCTTCGTTTCCTGCCTGGCGTTCCGCCTCAGTCCCCCAGAAACGTGAGTATTTCTACCCTGACGTACGCTCAGCTTTGGCGTACGCTGCATGGTAGACTGCCGCGTTTTTCAGGGGAGCACACACAACATGAAGATCGGGTTGCTGGTCGGTCGCGAGTACAGCTTTCCTCCGGCGTTCATCGACAAGGTGAACCAGCTCGGGCAGCCACACGGCATCACCGCCGAGTACGTCATGCTCAGCGGGTCGCCGATGGACGAGCCGCAGCGCTACAAGGTCATCGTCGACCGCATCTCGCACGAGGTGGAGTACTACCGCGGCTTCCTGAAGCTCGCGGTGCTCAACGGCACCTACGTGATCAACAACCCGTTCTGGTGGACGGCCGACGACAAGTTCTTCAACTACTCGCTGATGGCCCGCCTCGGCGTGGCGATCCCGCGCACGGTCCTGCTCCCGCAGAAGGCGTACCCGCATGACGTCGACATCCAGCCGGCGTCGCTGCGCAACATGGGGTACCCGCTCGACTGGGACGGCCTGCTCGACTACACGGGGCGGCCCGCCATCCTGAAGCCGTTCTCGGGCGGCGGCTGGAAGCACGTGTACAAGGTGCACACGCGCGAGGAACTGCTGGCCGCCTACGACGGCACCGCGCCGTACTGCATGACGCTGCAGCAGTTCGTCCACTTCGACAAGTACGTGCGCTGCTTCACCTTCGGCAAGCACGACATCGTCCCGGTGGTCTACGACCCGCATGCGCGGCAGTACCTGATCCAGCACGACTACCTGTCGTCCGAGGTCGGCGCCCGCGTCGTGAAGGACGCGCAGACGATCAACGAAGCGCTCGGCTACGAGATGAACACCATCGAGTTCGGGATCGAGGGCGACGTGCCGTACGCGATCGACTTCCTGAACTGCGCGCCCGACTTCGAGCGCGACCGCATCACGCCGTTCTACTTCGAGATGGTGGTCGACAAGATGGCGCGCCTCTGCATCGACCGCGCACTGAACGGCCACCAGAGCAACATGTTCCCCAAGTGGGAGCAGATGCTCGGCCTCGGCGCCGCGTCGGGGTTCGTGGGCAGCCCTGTGCCTTGAGCGTGTCATTCGAAATTTGAAATTGGAAATGCCGGGCGGCTCGGCCTTCCGGCCTTCGCTCGCGCGACCTTCTCCGCGGGGCCTGGCGGCGTGAGCCGCCGGCCCCCTCGAATTTCGAATCTCGAATTTCAAATTGCATGAATCCGATCGAGACCTGGACGTCCCTCCTCGGCGAGGGCGGCGAGCTCACCGAGCCGTACTGGGCCGCGCACGCGCAGCGGATGCGCGAGGCGCGGCTCCTGTTCGGTGACCGCCTGAGTTGCCCGTTCCTGCGGCCGCTCTTCATGACCGTCGAGGACGAGGCACGGCAGCGCGCGGCGTGCGAAGTGATCGCCCGCGTCGGCGAGCGCATCGTCAGGGAGGCGATGGAGGACGAGGCGCTGCTGGCCGACTTCGGGCTCTCCGACGCCGAGCGCGCGCTCGCGGCGATCGACCCGGGCTACCAGTACGCGAGCACGGCCAGCCGGCTCGACTCCTTCCTGCTGCCCGACTCGCTGATGTTCGCCGAGTACAACGCCGAGTCGCCGGCGGGCTTCGGCTACACCGAGGTGCTGGCCGACGTGTTCGCGGCGATGCCGATCATGGCGCGCTTCCGCGAGACGTTCGATGCGCAGCCGTACGGGATGATGGACGCGATGCTCGAGGCGCTGCTGGCGAGCTACCGCGACTGGGGCGGCACCGCTGCGCCGCCCACCATCGTCATCACGGACTTCCGCGGCGTGCCGACGTGGAGCGAGTTCGAGATCCTGGCCGCGCGGTTCACGTGGCGCGGCGTGCCGACGGTGGTGGCCGATCCGCGCGACCTCGAGATCGTCGGCGGTCGGCTGGTGGCGGAGGGCCGCGCCATCGACCTCGTGTACCGGCGCGCGCTGATCAACGACCTGGTGGCGCGCCCCGACGACACGCGCGTGCTGGTGCAGGCGTACCGCGAGCGGCTCGCGTGCGTCGCCAACACGCTGCGCTGCAAGATTCCGCACAAGAAGTCGTTCTTCGCGGTGCTGACCGACGAGGCGCACGCCGGGCGGTTCAGTCCGGAGGAGCAGGCCGTCATCCGCGCCCACGTGCCGTGGACGCGGGTCGTGGCCGAGCGCCGGACGCGGACGAGCACCGGCCAGGACGTGGATCTCGTCGCCTTCGCGCGCGACCATCGCGAGCGCCTCGTGATCAAGCCCACCGACGACTTCGGCGGGCACGGCGTGATGCTCGGATGGGAGGCAGAGGCCTCGGCGTGGGAGGGGGCCTTGCAGACGGCCCTGACGGCGCCGGCGGGCACGTGGATCGTGCAGGAGCGCATCCCGATCCGCCGCGAGCCGTTCCCGATGGTCGAGTCCGACCCGCACCGCGTCGCCACGCGCGACATGCTGGTCGACTGCGCGCCCTACATCTTCCGCGGGAAGGTGACCGGGTTCCTCACCCGGCTCAGTTCGTCAGGACTCGCGAACGTGACGAGCGGCGGCGGTCAGGTGCCGGCGTTCCGCGTGGTGGCAATTTGAAATTCGACATTTGAAATTCCAGAGGGCCGCGGCTCCGCCGCGTGCCCGTCGGAGATCCCGGCGCGAGCGAAGGCCTGAGGCCGAGCCGCCAGGAATTTCGAATGTCGAATTTCGAATTACAGGAGTCTGCCCACGTATTCCCACATCATGTGGTGCCAGTAGGCCCAGTCGTGGCCGCCCTGCGGCCCCCAGTCGTCGAGGTGGTGCGGGATGTTGCGGCGGCGCAGCAGCTCGGCGAAGCGATAGGTCTCCTCTGGGCGCTCCCACGGGCCGGTGCCGGTGGCCAGGTGGATGTGCGACGAGGCGATCTGCTGGTAGAACCAGGGATCGCTGATCGACGACAGGTAGTCCATCGGGTTGTTGAAGTAGAAGTTGTCGTCGTACAGGCCGTCCATGAAGCGCCGCATGTCGTAGACGCCCGACATGGCGAAGCACCACTTGAACGTGTCGGGGTGCTTGAAGGCGCTGTTGGCGGCGTGGTAGGCGCCGAGCGAGGCGCCCATCACGGCGACGGCGGGCAGGCCGCGGCAGTGGTCGTGGATGAACGGCACGACCTCCCAGCGGATGTACTCGTCGTACTGCTTCTGCATCCAGCTGCGGTGGAAGGGGTGCGC
>NZ_JBIINP010000252.1:0-5325 GCF_044337415.1 Luteitalea sp. | reverse complement strand
TGCTCCGCGTGCTGTCGCGCCCCTACGACGACCAGCCCGGCGAGGACGACCTCGCGGCGAAGCGCCCGGAATGGGCACGCCACCGCGCCGGCTGCAGCATGCTCAGCTGCAGTTCGTAGGGGCTGGGGGCTTGGGGCTTGGTGCTTGGGGCTTGGGGCTCAGCTCAGGGCTCAGGACTGGGGGCTGGGGGCTGGGGGCTGGGGGCTGGGGGCTGGGGGCTGGGGGCTGGGGGCTCGGAAAGCATGCCCTCGACTGCGCTGGGGGCAAGCGAGCCCGGCCATGCATGGCCACAGGCGACAGGCTGCAGGCAACCTGCGGCCTCGCCGGATCGGACGCGGCGAGCCCCCCGGGCCTGTTCCTACGGCATGAGACATGAGGCATGACTCATGAGGCATGCCCCTCACTTCCCCCGCGCGATCCCCTCGCGCCGCGGGTCCGCGCCCCCGAACCAGCCCGTCGCCGTTCGCTGGATGCCCTGCAGGCCCGAGGTCTGGTCGATGTAGCGCACCTCGTGGCCGCGCGCCTCGAGGGCCGGGCCGAGGGCGGGATCGACGCGGCCGAGTTCGAGTTCGGTAGGCCCGTTGCGGCTCCCCACGTTGGGCAGGGCGATGGCCTGCTGCACGTCGAGGCCCCAGTCGAGGGTGCCGAGCAACACCTTGCCGACGTAGTTGATGATGGCGCTGCCGCCGGGCGATCCGAGCGTCATGCGGAACGCACCGCTCGCGCGATCGAACACGAGCAGCGGCGTCATCGAGGATCGCGGTCGCTTGCCGGGCTCGACGCGATTGGCGATCGGTGCGCCCGCTGCGTCGGCCGGGGCGAGCGAGAAGTCGGTGAGCTGGTTGTTGAGGATGAAGCCCCGCACGAACTGGCGCGATCCGAAGCCGTCCTCGACGGTCGTGGTCATCGCCAACGCGTGGCCCTGCGCGTCGACGATCGAGATGTGCGACGTCGAGGGACGCTCGAGCGGGATGCCGGCCAGCGCCGCCCGGGCGACACCCGGAGGGACCCCGGCCGTGGCCCGCCCCATCGAGCGCGCGCCGATGGTGCCAGCGCGGGACGCGATGTACTGCGGATCGAGCAGCGCCGGGACGGGCACGCGCACGAAGCCCGGATCCCCGACCCAGGCCTCGCGGTCGGCGAAGGCCAGCCGTGCCGCTTCCGTGTAGAGATGGATGGCCTCCGGGGCGAGCACCCAGCGGCGATCGGCGCCTCGCGTCGGCGCGAGCGCCCGCATGTCGCGCGGTTCCAGCATGCCGAGCACCTGGCCGAGTGCGAGCGTGCCCGACCCGGGCGGCGGGAAGCCGCAGATGCGCGAGGTGCGATACGTGAAGCAGAGCGGGTCGCGCTCGACGGGCCGGTAGGCGGCCAGATCGGCCTCGGTCAGCACGCCGGGATTGGTGGGGTGCGACCGCACCTTGGCGACGATGGCGGCGGCGAGATCGCCGGTGTAGAGCGCATCCGGGCCGTTGGCGGCGATGGCGCGCAGCACCGCCGCGAGCGCCGGGTTGCGCAGCCGGGTGCCGGCCGCCTTCGGCCGCCCGTCGGCCTCGTAGAAGTACGCGCGCGCCTCGGGATCCTTCGGCAGGTGCGTCTCGCGCGCCAGCAGCCCGGCCAGGCGCGGACTGACCACGAACCCCTCGTCGCACAGCCTGATCGCCGGCGCGAAGAGCTGCGCCCACGGCAGCCGCCCGTGACGCGCATGCGCCAGCGCGAGCATGCGCACGACGCCGGGCGCGCCCACGGACCGGCCGCCGACGATGGCGTCGATGGTGCGCATCGGGGCACCGTCGCGCATGAAGAGGTCCGGGGTGGCCGCCGCGGGAGCGGTTTCGCGCCCATCGAGCGCGCTGACCGTGGCGCCGTCCCAGTACATCAGGAACGCGCCGCCGCCGATGCCGCTCGACTGTGGCTCGACCAACGTGAGCACCATCTGCACCGCGACCGCGGCGTCGAGGGCCGATCCGCCCGCCGCGAGCATCTCCGTTCCTGCCTCGACGGCAAGCGGGTTGGCGGCGGCGACCATGTACGACGTGGCCGCCCACCCGGGCTTGTCGATCCAGCCGCTCGCGGCCTCGGGGGCCTGGGGCAGCGCCGGGCGGTCAGGCGACGCGCAGGCCGTGAGCGTGAGGCTCCCGGACAGGAGCAGGAGGCCGAGGAAACGGGGCATGCAGGGAAGAGTAGTGCAAGGGCGGGGGGCTGGGGGCTTGGGGCTCAGGGCTCAGGGCTCAGGGCTCAGGCTCAGGCTCAGGCTCAGGCTAAACGCTCAAGACGCGCAGGCTGCGGTCGAGCGTGGCTGGGGTGACGGTGCATCCGGTGAGTCCGGCCTGCATGATCGCGATGCCGAGGGCGAGGGCGTCGGCGGCGGCGCGGACGGAAAGGTCGGCCGTCCCAGCTCCGCCGACGGCCTGCAGCAGGGCGTCGAGCACCGCCCCCGGGCCTGGCGGCGTGGGCGGCAGTGCGGCCAGGGGATCGTCGACGGGCGCCAGTTCGCGGTAGCCGCTGTAGCGCGGGCTGTCGGCCGGGGCGAGGACCTCCCACACGTCGTTGCCGATGCGGACGCGCCCGCGCGAGCAGATCAGGTCGCACTGGAACACGAAGTACCCCTTCGCCCCTCCGGTGACGAACGCCTCCACCCCGTTGGCGAACACGATCCGGGCACGCCCGCCGCGATCGACGATTCCCCCGCCAGCCAGTGCGGTGGCGTATCGCGCCGCGTCGGCCTCGTCAAGTTCGTGCGCATCGCCAGACGCAGCCGCTTCGTGCGCGGGCGTATCGAGCGACGCGTCCACGCGCGTCCACGGACCGCACCACGCGAGCAGGAGGTCCCATGCATGCGTGCCCGTGTGCACGATGTGTCCGCTGAACAGCACATGCACGCTCTCGAGGCGCCCCAGCGTGCCGGCCTCGAGGCAGGCGCCCACCGCGCGGTATCGCGGCTCGAGGCGGCGAGGGTAATCGACGACGGCGGAGACGCCGGCGGCATCGAGCTCGCGGGCGAGCGCGTCGGCGTCCTCCACCGAGCAGGCGACGGCTTTCTCGATCCAGAGCCCACGCGCACCAGCGGCGACGGCGTCGCGACACATCGCGACGCGGTCGGCGGCGTACGCACACACCGACACCACGTCCGGACGTTCCCGCGCGAGCATCGTCCGGTGGTCGTCGTACAGGTGCGCGGGCTCGACACTCCAGTCCTCACCAAAAGAGGCGAGGCGGCTGGCATCCGTGTCGCAGCCCGCGACGAGGGTCGTGCGGGGATCGGCGGCGTACCAGCCGGCGTGCGTGTGCGGTCGCGCCCGCAACGGGTCGCGCTCGAGCAGCGACGCGATGCGACCGGTGCCGATGATCGCGGCGCGCAACGGCGAGGGGGCCATGCGCGCGATCGTATCGCGGCGCGCGTCAGGCTCGGCCGGGCTGCCTGCGGCTCAGCGCGACGGCACCGGATGGTCCTTCATGGCCTCGGCGCGGCCGTTGGCGATGAAGGCGGTGACGACGTCGGCATGCGCCTGGATCAGCTTGACGACGTAGGGATCGGACGAGGTCTCGACGACCTTGACGCCCTTCGGCGTCAGTTCGTGGCGCAGGGCGATCTTGTCGGCGTTGGCGAACACTTCGCGGAAGAGCGGGTCGCGCTGGTGGATCGGCCGCTTCTCCTTGACGCGCGCTGACATGGCGTCGAGGTGGGTCTGGATGGCCTTCGCGATCTCGGGGTCGTCAGACTCGGTGAGCGACTCCACGCCGTCGGGCCTGCGCGTCACAGTCCGCGTCACCTTCTTGCCGTTGTCCAGCAACTGGTGGAACACCGCCATGTCGGCCTGGTGTCCGGCGTCGTGCATCATCCCGGGCCCCATGCCCTGGCCGCGACCGGCACCCGCAGGCGGCCCCTGTGGCCCTTGAGCGAACGCGGACGGCACGGCGACGAGCATGGCGAGCGCGAGCACCTGCAGCGCGCGCGGACGGATGACGGTCATGGCCTCTCCTCCGGGAGCGCGCCCTGCGCGCGGGTCCCGTGAGAGGAGATGCAGGACGGCGCCTCGAGGTGACGCGCGTCAGCGGATGTCGAGAATCACGCGGCGATAGCGCGTCAGCGTCGGGCTGCCTTCGTCGGTCACCTCGAGGATCACGTGGGCGACACCGGCGACGGTCGGGGTGATGGTCACGGCGGGCGTCGCCTCACCAGCCAACTCGACGCGCGCAGGCGGCCGCACACCTCGGGCCGCCGGCGGACTGCCTGAGGTCGGCTCCATCACGGGCGCCGGGCGTCGCCCACGCACGACGGGCATGCCGGGGATCCCGCTGCCCGCTTCGGCGTAGTGCCACCAGCGATAGCGCACGCCGTGGCCATCGGGGTCGGTCGCGCGTGCCTCCACGCGGATCGGCACGCCCACGGTGGCCTGCAGCATGATCGGGCCACGCCCGTCCTGGCCGTTCACGACCACCTCGGGCGCATGGTTGGCCTCGGCGCGCGGGCGCACGGTCCACGTCATGCGCGCCGCGAAGTCATGCTGGAACGCCTCCCGCCAGCGCCAGACCGTCGCCTGGTCGGAGGTGACGACGAGCCCGCCCGCGCCGGTGACCGTGTCGCGTGAGTCGTCGTTGCCAGGGTAGGCATCGCCGCCTTGCGTCCAGAATGCGCGCGTTTCGCCGCTCGGCTGCCGCCACAGGTAGCGCCCACCCCAGCCGCCCCAGGCCGGCGACATGGCGCTCGCGAGCCCGTTGTCGATCAGGCCGAGGAACGACGGCGTGTCGCCCTCGTGGATGCAGCACGGGTACGGATACAGCTGCCCGAGCGGGCCCATGGCCCGGATGTGCGTGTCGACCCACGCATCGCTGAAGGTCGTGAAGTCCGCCCCGGGGGCGTTGCGGTAGAACCGATCGCCGCTGATGCCGGTCCATGTCGCGCCGGCATACTCCTGCCCGTCCTGCGTCGACGGCGACACCACGTAGCGCAGCGCCGGGAACTCGCGCCGCAGCCACGGCCCGGCATCGTCCTGATCGGAGATCGCGTACACGCGCAGCCTGTCGACGACGGCGGCCATCGTTGCCGCGTCGAGCGTGGCGCGCGCATCCCGAAGCGCCTGCGCCAGTGTGTTGGTGCCGCCCCACGCCACCACCCACAGCGGACGCGGGTCGTCGCGCCGCGCCGCGGCGAGCAACAGGCTGGCCCCCTCGCTTCCGCGCCCCTCACCCACGGCAGCCATGCCGAAGCCGGGCTGCCCCGCGGCGACCACGGCACGCAGCGCCTCCACGGTGGGATACCCGGCAGCGTGCGTCGCCAACCGCGGCTGCACCTGCGCGTAGGCGTCGAGCACGGAACGGATCACG
>NZ_JBIINP010000251.1:0-5351 GCF_044337415.1 Luteitalea sp. | reverse complement strand
GGCCGTACGTTGACGATGCCCTGGTAGACGGGCATGCGGTCGGCGCCGGCCTGGCGCGAGACGTCCTCGAGCAGGCGCTCCATCTCGCGCCGTGTCGATGCATGACCCGGGTCGGCAATCAGGTTGCGGAGTTCGTGCGGGTCGGCGCGCAGGTCGTACAACTCCGCCGTGAACGGGTCCGGTGATCCGTCGCCCTTCGGGTATCTGATGAACTTCCATCGCTCGGTGCGCACGCCGCGAACGTTGGGCGTGTACGGGAACTGGGCCTCGAAGTCGTACTCGTAGAGGAACGCCGACCGCCATGGCGCGCGCTCCCCGCGCAGCAGCGGCAGCCACGAGGCTCCCGTGACGTCGTCGAGCGGCGACGCCCCCGCAATCTCGAGCAGGCTCGGCGCCAGGTCGTGGCTCAGCACCATGCGGCTCACGACCGTCCCGGGCCGCACCACCTTCGGGTACCGCACCAGCAGCGGCACCCTGATGCTGTCCTCGTACATCGTCCGCTTGTCGACGCGCCCGTGCTCGCCGAGCACGAAGCCGTTGTCGCTGGTGAACACGACCACGGTGTCGTCGAGTTGCCCGCTCGCGCGCAGCGCCTCGTACACACGCCCCACCGCTTCGTCCACCGACAACAGCGTCGCGAGGTAGGCCCGCACGAAGGCGTCGTGCGTCTTCAGGTCGTAGAGCGGTCCCTTCGCGCCGTGCCACGTCGGCAGGCTCTCCTCGAGCCACGCGGGCTTGCCGTCTGTCGCGCGGTAGTTGTCGTAGCTCACCGGCGTGCGCACCGGGAAGGCGTCGAGCGCATGGGCGAACCGGGGCTCGGGCTGGATCGGCCCGCCGTGCGGCGCTTTCTGCCCGAGCACGAGCAGCCACGGCCTGTCGTGCGGCCGCTTCAGCCACTCCACGGCGTGATCGGTGACCACGGTCGTGTAGTAGCCCGGAATCTTCGTCGGCGTGCCGTCGATGTTGAACTCGTTGTCGAAGTAGTTGCCCTGGCCCTTGTGGCTCATCCAGTGATCGAAGCCGGGGCGCGGCGCGTCGTTGTCCTCACCCATGTGCCACTTGCCGACGTAGGCCGTCTCGTAGCCGGCGTCCTTCAGTCGGCGCGGGTAGCTCGGCAGGTCCACCGGGTACTCGGTGAAGTTGTTCGACACGCGATGCCGGCGTGCGTAGCGGCCACTCAGCAGCGACGCGCGACTCGGCGAGCACAGCGACGTGGTGACGAAGGCGTGCTCGAACCGGGCGCCCTCGGCGGCGAGGCGGTCGAGATTCGGCGTCTTCAACCACGGAAACAGCGCCGCGTCGCCCTGCGCGCGCTGTACGACCCCGAGCGCGTCCCAGCGCTGGTCGTCGGTGAGAATCACGAGGATGTTCGGGCGCCGCGTTGGCTGCGCAAGCGCCCCTGCTGGCGCGAGGACGGACCAGAACGCACACGTGAGCAGCAGGGCAATGACCGATTGGGTTCGCGGAGGCATGGCGAGCCTTGCAATCATGGACCAACACTCCACGATTGCAAGGTGAGTGGCCCCGGGCCACGCCTGTCGCTCAGTCCCAGCCCCTAGCGCCCAGCCCCGAGACGTCAGCGGAGGCTCTTGATGAACAGGATCACGGACTCGAGCTGCGCGTCGCTCAGCACGCCGGCAAAGCTCGGCATGCCGACGCCGGGGCGGTTGAAGCCCTCGGCGATCGCGGCCGACGGTTCGCGGATCGACTGCCTGATGTAGGCCTCGTCAGCCAGCACGGGCTCGGCGCGGTCGGCGATGCGGCGCGTCGTGCCGAACAGGCCCGCGAGCGTCGGGCCCAACTTCGGCGCCGCACCTCGTTCCGGGGCATGGCACGCCAGGCATCCGTAGCGCACGAACACCTCACGGCCTTCGTCGACGGTGGGCGTCGCGGCGACGATGGGCGCGGCAGGCGCCTCGCGTCGTGTCAGGTCGAGCACCAGATCGCCGAACCCCTCGGCACGCGGGTTGAACGCCTCGAGTGCATACGGCGTCGTGTACGCGTCGCCCTTCACGGCCCGTCCATCGCGCGCCTTCAGGTCCCATGAGACCTTCAGCTGCATGACCGGCTTCATGTCGGGGATGGCGACGAACACGCCGCGCCCGTCGGCCGAGACATACGCGCGACTCGGCGTCAGCGTGTCGACGCCCGGCGTGCCATCGGCCTTGAAGTTGGGCGACCCGTACTTGAAGGTGCGCTTGTAGCCCCAGGTCGACGCCCCGTACCCGGCGACCTCGGCCGCACTGGCCTTGTCGAGCGCAACGTCGAACCGCAGCAGTACGCCCTGGCGCATCGGCGTCACCTGTCGCGGCACGGTCACCGGCGCGCCCGTGTACCGCACGCGGCCGAGCCCGGCCAGGCGCGTCGCCGTGGTCCCCCAGCCCATGATCTGGAAGCCGGCGATGTACAGCTGCCCGTCCTCCGGGTTCACGGCGCCGTTGAGCGGCGGGTAGTCGAAGGCCGACGTGAGGCTGACCACGGCCGCCTGTGGCACGGCGCGCTCGAGGTCGAGCAGCACCCGGAAGATCTCGGGACGGTTGTAGGCGATGTGCACCAGCCCGGTGTCGAGCGGTCCCATGCGCGACTCGAGCATCCACACCTGCGACATCGCCGACGCGTTGACGTCGTGCGGGATCCACGTCAGCGGCGCGGCGATCGGCGCCGGGTAGACCTCCTTGGGCAGGATGTCGCTCAGGAAGCCGTAGTACTGCCGATCCTTGACGATGTGCAGCGGCGTGCTCGGGATGTAGTGCCCCTGCTGGTCGCTGGCGGTGACCAGGCCCGTCTGCGGGTGCACCGCGAGCTGCGGCTGTCGCAGGCCATAGCCGAGCACGGTCGACGACCGCCCGTCGGCAGAGATGCGGAGCACGCTGCCGTTGTGCTTGCCGATCGTGGTCGCCTCCTGCCCGCCCTTGGCGATCACGAACTCGCCGTTCGGGCCGAGCCGGATCGTGCTCGGGAACTCGCGCGTGTCTGCCGTCTGCGCGAAGGCGTTCGAGAACAACTCGTGCCGGTCGGCCTCGCCGTCGCCATCGGTGTCGCGCAGGCGCCAGATGCCGTTGCGGTCGAACACGTGAATCTGCTCGTCGCGGATCGCGAGGGTGAGCGGCTCGTGCAGACCCGACGCGAAGCGCCGCCACTGCACCACCCCGTCGCGCGACGCCAGGCCGCGTGCGATCCACACGTCGCCGTCGAGCGTGACGCACGCCGCCGTACCGTCGGCGAGGAACTGCACGTCGCTGACGCGGACCAGGCGCTTCCACGGGTTGGGAAACGGCAGCCCGATGTCGTCGATCACGTAGGCGTCGGTGCCCGTCGACGGCGTGATGCGCGAGGTGACCGCTTCGCGCCACCGTGGCGTCGCACTCGCGGTCGGCACCGGTCCCAGCGCCACGGCCGGTACGCTGCCCGCCGGGTGCACGGCCACCGCAAAGCGCACCGGCGCGGCATGCGCAGGCACCCGCACGACCTGGGCGGCCGCTCCACTGCCGGGCGACACCTCCTGCAACGTCAGCCCGTGCCGCTCGCGCGGCGTCGCGAGGTGCACCTCACGTCCCGCGGCAGGCACGCCGACGACGAGCCAGTGCGTCTGCGTGCTGGGGGCCATCGCGAAGTGGCGCACCACGACGTCGGTGCGCGACGGCACGCCCGACATCCACTCCTGCACCGCCGTGCCGCCGACCACGTACTCGAGCACCGCGCCGTCGCGCGTGAGGCGCACGGCCGAGAAGCGTCCGTCGCTGGCGGGGATCGGGCCGCGGCCCACTTCCTCCGGCGATGGGGCCGGCGTGCGCGGGTCGTCGAGGCTCACACGGTCGCCCGTCTGCCAGCCCGGGTAGAGCCCCGTCGCGACGAGCACGGGTCCATCGGGCGCGGGCAGATCCTTCTGCCCACCAGGCGTCTTGCGATTGAGCTTGTGGTACGAGCCCGGCGCCAGAGCCGTCGGCGTCACCCCGGCGCCCTGCCACGCCGCCACCACGCGCAGCAGGTCGGGGTCGAACGCCACCCACTGCCCGCGGCCTGCGGGGAGCACGAGCGCCCGGGGCGCGAGGTTGGTCGAGGCCAGCGTCCCGCCCGGGCCGCGCGCATCCACCACCGACGAGAAGAAGGGCGCGTCGACCTCGAGCCACGCGCCCCAGTCCTCCGCCGCTGACTGGACGACCTCACGGCCCGCCAGGGGCCGTCCGCCCAGCCAGGCGATGGCGGTAAGGGCACAGGTGCCGGCGACGAGGCGGAACCACCAAACGCGTGTCATCGAGGTGCCGATGTTACCGCGAGGCTCGCCCCTGGCCGGCCACTCGCCGAGCCCAAGTACACTCGGGCATGCTCACGCCGACCCGCGCCGCCCGGGCCCTCGCGGCGACTGCCCTGCTGCTCACGGCCACGATCGCGACCGCCCAGTCGCTCACCGGCGACGCGGGCCTCGACACCCGCCTCTCGCGCATCTTCCGCGAGCGGGCCTACGATGTCCCGCGCTTCGGACCGGCGCGGTGGGTCGACGACGGATCCGGCTACACGACGCTCGAACGCGCGAGCGGGGCCAAGGCCCCCGACCTCGTGCGCTACGACACGGCCTCCGGTGAGCGCCGCGTGCTGGTGCCGGCCTCGCGCCTCGTGCCCGAGGGGGCGACCGAGCCCCTGGAGATGGCCGACTACGCCTGGTCTGCCGACGGGCGCCGCCTGCTCGTGTTCACCAACACCGTGCGCGTGTGGCGCCGGAACACCCGCGGCGACTACTGGGTGCTCGACCTCGCGTCGGGGCGACTCCGCAAGCTCGGCGGCAGCGCGGCCGCATCGACGCTGATGTTTGCCAAGTTCTCGCCCGACGGCTCTCGCGTCGCCTACGTGCGGGCCAACGACATCTTCGTCGAGCGCCTCGACGACGGCCGCATCACGCGCCTCACCACCGACGGATCGTCGACGACGATCAACGGCACGTCGGACTGGGTGTACGAGGAGGAACTCGACGTCCGCGACGGCTTCCGCTGGAGCCCTGACGGGCGGCACATCGCCTACTGGCAGTTCGACACGACCGGCGTCGGCGAGTTCTCGCTGATCAACGACACCGACACGCTCTACCCCGTCGTCACGCGGTATGCCTACCCCAAGGTGGGCACCACGAACTCGGCCGTGCGCGTCGGCGTGGTGGAGGCCGGCGGCGGGAAGACCCGCTGGATGCGCACCGAGGGCGACCCGCGACAGACCTACATCGCGCGCGTCGACTGGCGCGACGCGGGCACGCTCGTGCTCCAGCAACTGGACCGGCTGCAGCAGCGCAACGACGTGCTGCTGGCCGATGCCCGCACGGGCGTCGTCCGCAGGCTCTTCCGCGACCAGCTCGACTCCTGGGT
>NZ_JBIINP010000075.1:0-18737 GCF_044337415.1 Luteitalea sp. | reverse complement strand
ACGTGGCGATGGAGATCGAGCTCATCGGACCGGTGGCGCTGGAAAAGGGCCTGCGGTTCGCCATCCGCGAGGGTGGCCGCACGGTGGGTGCGGGCACGATCACCGAGATTCTGCAGTAACAGGCCACTGGCTGCGGGCTACAGGCTGCCTGTAGCCTGCCGCCTGTCGCCGTGAGGTTGCCATGAGAGACATCGTTCAGCTCGCGTGCGGCGAGTGCAAGCGTCGCAACTACAGCACGACGCGCAACAAGAAGAAGACGACCGAGCGGCTGCACATGAAGAAGTTCTGCCGCTTCTGCAAGTCGCACACGGAGCACAAGGAGAGCAAGTAGCACCGGGTTCGCCCGGTGTGCTCCCCAAGGGTCGGTACCACCGGATGCGTCCGGTGGTGGAGTCTGTACAGGCCAGTAGCTCAATTGGCAGAGCACCGGTCTCCAAAACCGGGGGCTGGGGGTTCGAGTCCCTCCTGGCCTGCCACACCCGCCGGTGGATGCCCGAGCGCGGATCGCCGATGACGCGATGCGCACCCGGGCGTCTGCACTGAAGGAAACCGCAGCGTGAAGACCGCGATGGTGGACAACGTCAAGGACGCACAGGCAGGCCGTCGCGAGGCCGAAACGCCCGTGGTGGCGGCCGCTGCCGGCCCGCTGGGCTGGTGGGCGCGCGCGAAGGACTTCCTCGTCAAGGTGCGCGAGGAAGTCGGGCGCGTGTCGTGGCCGACGCAGCGCGAGGTGCAGGCCACGACCATCGTCGTGATCGCCTTCTCGCTGATCATGGGGATCTACCTGTTCGCCGTCGACGCAGCCTTCAACAAGCTGGTCGAGTGGATCTTCCGGCGCTTCGGAGGCGCAGCATGAGCGAGATGCAGGAGGGTGCGGCCGCGCCGGGCCCGTCGCTCAGCTGGTACATCGTCCACACGTACTCGGGCTTCGAGAACAAGGTCAAGGAGTCGCTCGAGCAGCGTGTGCAGGCCTATGGCCTCGAGGAGAAGTTCGGCGAGGTCCTCGTGCCGCAGGAGACGGTCATGGAGATGCGCAGCGGCCGCAAGGCCGAGATGCGCAAGCGCATCTTCCCCGGCTATCTCTTCGTCGAGATGCAGATGACCGACGACGCGTGGCACGTGGTGAAGAACACGCCGAAGGTCACCGGGTTCGTGGGGGCCGGCGCCAAGCCGACGCCGCTGACTCGTGAGGAAGTGGACAACATCCTCGCGCAGGTGCGCGAGAGTGCCGAGAAGCCCAAGCCGAAGTACCACTTCGAGAAGGGCGACCAGGTGCGGATCAACGAGGGGCCGTTCACCAACTTCAACGGGTCGGTGGACGAGGTCAATACCGAGCGCAGCACGCTGAAGGTCATGGTGACGATCTTCGGGCGGTCCACGCCGGTCGAACTGGACTTCCTCCAGGTCGAGAAGCTCTAGCGAAGTCTGGACCGGCTCTCGGAGCCGGGCCGATGGTGGTGGACGGGGCGGGGCGTGAGGCGCCCGCCTGCGCGGTCGGGCCGGTTCGCCGGGCCTCGGTCGCATTGGACGGTTCGAAGACATATGGCCAAGAAGGTTCAAGCTCTCGTGAAGCTCCAGATCGCCGCCGGCAAGGCAACGCCGGCGCCGCCCGTCGGGACCGCGCTCGGTCCCCAGGGCGTGAACATCATGGACTTCTGCAAGAACTTCAATGCGAAGACCGCCGGCCAGGACGGTCTGATCATCCCCGTGGTGGTCACGGTGTACGCCGATCGGTCGTACACGTTCGTGCTGAAGACGCCGCCCGCTCCGGTGCTGCTCAAGCGCGCCGCGAACGTGCCCAAGGGTTCGGCCGAGCCCAACAAGAACAAGGTCGGCACGGTGACCAAGGCGCAGGTCGAGGAGATTGCGCGCCTGAAGTTGCCCGACCTGAACTGTGAGTCGCTCGACGCGGCCATGCGCAGCGTGGCCGGGACGGCCCGCTCGATGGGGCTCGACGTCGTCGGCTAGCGGCTGCGCCGCAATCGGAAATTCGACAGTCGAAATTCCCGTTGCGGTCAGGATCCAGGTCAGCCCTGGAAAGCGGCAATCTGCAAGGACGGACACGTGGATGGAGGGGTACCGACGCCCTGGATTTTCACCGTTCGAATTTCGAATTGCCTGAATCTGTAGACGTGGGAGGCCGTTCGCGGCCGACTGCACCACGGAGGTAGCTCATGCCCACTCCCGGGAAGAAGTACGCGGCCGCGCGCGCCCAAGTCGAGGAGCGCCCGTACGTGCTGGACGAGGCCATTCCGCTCGTCCAGAAGCTCAAGTACACGAAGTTCGACGAGACCGTCGAGGTGGCGATGCGCCTCGGCGTCGACCCGAAGCACGCCGACCAGATGGTGCGTGGCACCGTGGTGCTGCCGCACGGCCTGGGCAAGACCAAGCGCGTGCTCGTGATTGCCAACCCCGAGAAGCAGCGTGAGGCCGAGGCGGCCGGCGCGGATGCGGTGGGCGGCGAAGAACTGGTCGAGAAGATCGCGGGCGGCTGGACGGATTTCGATGCCGTCGTGGCGACGCCCGACATGATGCGTGCGGTGGGCAAGCTGGGCAAGGTGCTCGGTCCGCGCGGCCTCATGCCGAACCCGAAGACGGGGACGGTGACGACCGACATCACCAAGGCCGTGCAGGAAATCAAGGCGGGCAAGGTCGAGTTCCGTGTGGACAAGACCGGCATCGTGCACGCGCCGATCGGCAAGGTGTCGTTCCCGACCGAGAACCTCCTGGCCAACGCGCACGCCCTGTTCGACAGCGTGATGAAGGCGAAGCCCGCGGCGGCCAAGGGCAAGTACCTCAAGAGCCTGACGGTCAGCTCGACCATGGGCCCGGGCGTGGCGATCGACACCTCGCATGTCGAGTCGCTCGTCAAGTAGGGAGAGAGACCATGGCTGTATCTCGCGCTGACAAGCAACTGGAACTCGGCCAGCTCACGGAATCCTTCGGGAAGGCCGAGAGCCTGATCGTGATGGAGTACAAGGGGCTCAAGGTCCCCGAGGTCACCGAACTGCGCCGGCAGGTGCGGGCCGTGCAGGGCTCGTACAAGGTGGTCAAGAACACCCTCGCCCGCCGCGCAATGGCGGGCACGCCCTTCGAGGCGCTGGCGCCCCACTTCACGGGCACGACGGCGATCGCCTTCAGTGGCGACGACCCGGTCGCGCTCGCGAAGGTGCTGACGACGTTCGCCAAGACGGCCCCGGCCCTCGTGCTGAAGGCGGCGGTCGTGCAGGGCGACGTGGTCACGGGCCCGGCCGTGAACGAATTGGCGAACATGCCGGGCAAGCCCGAGCTGTACGCCAAGCTGCTGTACCTGCTGCAGGCCCCGATGGTCCAGATCGTCAGCGTGCTGAGCGCGGCGCCGCGGGACCTGATGAACGTCCTGGTGCAGGTGGAGAAGAAGAAGGGCGAGGAACAGCCGGCCGCCGAGTAGGTGGGCCGGTCACGAGGTCGCTGTCAGCTATCAGGCTCTGCTGTGTCCCCATGAAGGGGAACGCCAGCGATGGAGACCGTTGATAGCTGAAAGCCGGACGCAGAGCGCTGATAGTCGACGGTAAGGAGATTCGGACAATGGCAGATGTGACGCAGGATCAGGTGGTCGAGTACATCAAGAACATCTCGGTGATGGAGCTCTCGAAGCTCGTCAAGACGCTCGAGGCCGAGCTCGGCGTCTCGGCCGCGGCGGCGGCCCCGGTGGTGGTGGCGGCGGCGGCCGGTGCGGCGGCGGCGGCCCCGGCCGAGGAGCAGACGGAGTTCAACGTCATCCTCACCGACGTGGGCGCCAACAAGATCAACGTGATCAAGGCCGTCCGCGAGGTCACCTCGCTCGGTCTGAAGGAAGCCAAGGATCTCGTCGAGGGCGCGCCCAAGCCGATCAAGGAAGGCGCGACGAAGGACGAGGCGGCAGCCATCAAGAAGAAGTTCGAAGAGGCTGGCGCGAAGGTCGAGATCAAGTAGCACGGTCTCCGCTTTTCGCGAGCCGCGTGTGCCCCCGAGGCGCGCCCGACCCCGCCAGGTCGGGCCCGTCAGGGCCGCGCGGCTTTCGCCGTTTGAGTGATTCGCCTCCGAAGACCTCGTGAAACGGGTGGTTCGTGGCGGAACCGACCCGGGGGAATCGAGAAGTATGAGCAGCAGCCTGGCCAAGAACGTCTACCGCGAGCGCATCGACTTTTCCAAGATCCGGACTACGGTCCCGATTCCCAACCTCATCGAAATCCAGAAGAAGTCCTACGACCGCTTCCTGCAGATGTACACGCTGCCGGCCGAGCGCGAGGACGTCGGCCTGCAGGCCGTCTTCAAGTCCGTGTTCCCGATCTCGGACTTCCGCGAGAACTCGTCGCTGGAGTTCATCGAGTACTCGATCGGCAACTGGGACGAGTGCGGCTGGGGTGACGAGGCCCGGGGGCTGGTCCACGAGATCGGCGGGCGCCGCATGGCGCTCAACCTCAAGTACGACATCAACGAGTGCCTCGAGCGCGGGATGACGTACGCGATCCCGCTCAAGGTGACGATCCGCCTGGTGGTCTGGAACAAGGACCCCGAGACGGGCGCCAAGACCATCCGCGACATCAAGGAGCAGGAGGTCTACTTCGGCGACATCCCGCTGATGACCGATCACGGGACGTTCATCATCAACGGCACCGAGCGCGTCATCGTGTCGCAGCTGCACCGGTCGCCGGGCGCCTTCTTCCACACGGAAGACAAGACGCTCTTCATCGGGCAGCTCATCCCGTATCGCGGCTCGTGGGTCGAGTTCGAGTACGACAGCAAGAACCTGCTGTACGTGCGCATCGACCGCAAGCGCAAGTTCCTCGGCACGGTGTTCCTGCGGGCCCTCGGCCTGCGCAACGCCGACGAGATGCTCCGCGCGTTCTACACGACCGACTCGCTGCACCTCAAGGGCGACCAGGTCCTGTGGTCGGTCAACGACAGTCCGGTGGACTGGCGCGCCGGCGAGGACATGACGATCCCCGGCAGCGAAGTGGCGCTGACGCGCGGCAAGCGGATCACCAAGGCCGCCATCCGCGCCCTGCGCCACGCCGGCATCACCGAGGTCCCGGTCGACCTGAGCCAGCTCGAGGGCGAGCAGCCCTACGCGGCGGCCGACGTGGTCGACCCGGCGTCGGGCGAGGTCCTGCTCGATGCCAACGAGGAGCTGACGGCCCGCGTCATCGCCATGGCGCAGGAGAAGCAGATCGAGCGCATCGACATCTTCTTCCCCGAGAAGGACGAAGTCGGCCCGGTGCTGTCGGCGACCCTGAAGAAGGACCCGATCCGCACCCACGAGGAGGCGCTGATCGAGATCTACCGGCGCCTGCGCCCGGGCGATCCGCCGACCCTCGAGAGCTCGCGTTCGCTCTTCGAGAGCATGTTCTTCAACCCGCAGAAGTACGACTTCTCGCGCGTCGGCCGGCTGAAGCTGAACACCAAGCTGAAGCTGCAGACCCCGCTCGACGAGAAGGTGCTGCACCCGCAGGACTTCTACGAGGTCATCAAGTACCTGCTGAAGCTGCGCCGCAACCCGGCCAACGTGGACGACATCGATCACCTCGGCAACCGGCGCGTGCGCTCGGTCGGCGAGCTGCTCGAGAACCAGTTCCGCATCGGCCTGGTCCGGATGGAGCGTGCGATCAAGGAAAAGATGTCGGTGTACCAGGAAATGGCCACCGCCATGCCGCACGACCTGATCAACGCCAAGCCGGTGATGGCGGCGATCCGCGAGTTCTTCGGCAGCTCGCAGCTGTCGCAGTTCATGGACCAGACCAACCCGCTCTCCGAGATCACGCACAAGCGGCGTCTCTCGGCGCTCGGGCCGGGCGGCCTGTCGCGCGAGCGCGCGGGCTTCGAGGTCCGCGACGTGCACCCGACGCACTACGGGCGCATCTGCCCGATCGAGACGCCTGAAGGCCCGAACATCGGCCTGATCTCGTCGCTGTCGTCGTATGCGCGGATCAACGAGTTCGGCTTCATCGAGTCGCCGTACCGCAAGGTCGAGAACGGCTTCGTCGTCGACTACGTCAAGGTGACGGTCGGCGCGGGCAAGCTCGAGGCGGGCGCCGTGGTGCGCTCTGCCGAGGCGGCAGCGGTCAGGCAGGCGCACGCGGAACTCGAGGTCGAGCCGCACCCGTTCTACCTCTCGGCGTGGGAGGAAGACCAGTACATCATCGCGCAGGCCAACGCGGAGGTCGGGGCCAACGGGCAGTTCGTCGCCGAGCGCGTCAACGCGCGCCAGGCCGGCAACTTCATCCTGGCGCCGCGCGAGACCATCCAGTTCATCGACGTCTCGCCCAAGCAGCTCGTGTCGGTGGCGGCCTCGCTGATCCCGTTCCTCGAGAACGACGACGCGAACCGCGCGCTGATGGGCAGCAACATGCAGCGCCAGGCCGTGCCGCTGCTCCGCGCCAAGGCCCCGTACGTGGGCACGGGCATGGAGTACATCACCGCCCGCGACTCGGGCGCGGTGACCCTGGCCCGCCGGGCCGGCGTGGTGGACTACGTCGACAGCCAGCGCATCGTCGTGCGCGTGGATGGCGACCAGGTGTCGAGCGAGATGGGCGCCGACATCTACAACCTGATCAAGTTCAAGCGCTCGAACCAGAACACCTGCATCAACCAGCGCCCGATCGTCCGTGTCGGCCAGAAGGTGCTGCGCGGGCAGGTGCTGGCCGACGGGCCGTGCACGGAGATGGGCGAGCTGGCGCTCGGCCGCAACGTGCTGGTCGCGTTCATGCCGTGGCGCGGCTACAACTTCGAGGACGCCATCCTCGTCTCCGAGAAGCTGGTGAAGGAGGACTACTACACCTCCATCCACATCGAGGAGTTCGAGATCGAGGCCCGCGACACCAAGCTCGGGCCGGAGGAGATCACGCGCGACATCCCCAACGTCGGCGAGAACTACCTGCGCGACCTCGACGAGAGCGGCATCATCCGCATCGGCGCCTACGTCAAGCCGGGCGACATCCTCGTGGGCAAGGTCACGCCGAAGGGCGAGACGCAGCTCACGCCGGAAGAGAAGCTGCTGCGCGCGATCTTCGGCGAGAAGGCCGGCGACGTGAAGGACGCGTCGCTGACCTGCCCGCCGGGCATCGAGGGCATCATCGTCGGCGTCAAGATCTTCTCGCGCAAGGGCATCGAGAAGGACGACCGGGCCAAGGCCATCGAGGCCGAAGAGCTCGAGATGATGGAGAAGAACCTCCAGGACGAGATCCGCATTCTTCACGACGAGGTGAAGAAGCGCGTGATCGCCCTCCTGGACGGCCAGACGCTCCGCACCGACCTGTTCGACCAGCACGGCCAGCAGCGACTGGTGAAGAAGGGCACGGCGCTGACGCGCGAGCTGATGCACGACGTGCCGTTCCTGTCGCTGGTGCGGGCACGCGTCGAGGCGACCGACCCGCGTGTCGAGGACGCCCTGCGCGAGATCGAGGAGCGCACCGACCGTCAGGTGGAGGTCACGCGCGAGGTCTTCGAGGAGAAGAAGGAGAAGATCCGCCGCGGCGACGAGCTGCCGCCGGGCGTGATCAAGCTGGTCAAGGTCTACGTCGCCATGAAGCGCAAGCTGTCGGTGGGCGACAAGATGGCCGGCCGCCACGGCAACAAGGGCGTCATCGCGCGCATCCTGCCCGAAGAGGACATGCCGTACCTGCCGGACGGCCGTCCGGTGGAGATCGTGCTGAACCCGCTGGGCGTGCCGTCGCGCATGAACGTCGGGCAGATCCTCGAGACCCACCTCGGCTGGGCCGCGCACGGCATCGGCGAGCAGCTCGACGAGATGGTCAAGGAGCAGCGGGCGATCGAGGAGGTCAAGGCGCGCCTCACGACCGTGTTCCCGAACTCCGACCGCGTGAAGCAGGTGGTGGCGACGGGCACGATGGAGGATGTGGCCGCGTTCACCCACACGCTGCGCGACGGCGTGCACTTCGCGACGCCGGTGTTCGACGGCGCGAAGGAAGACGAGATCCGTCAGTACCTCGGCCTGGCCGGCCTGCCCGAGCAGGGCAAGACCGCCCTGTTCGACGGCATGACCGGGCAGCAGTTCGAGCAGAAGGTGACCGTCGGGTACATCTACATGCTCAAGCTGTCCCACCTGGTCGACGACAAGATCCACGCGCGCTCGATCGGGCCGTACTCGCTCATCACCCAGCAGCCGCTGGGCGGCAAGGCGCAGTTCGGCGGCCAGCGCTTCGGCGAGATGGAGGTGTGGGCACTCGAGGCGTACGGCGCCGCGCACATCCTGCAGGAGCTGCTGACGGCCAAGTCCGACGACGTGACCGGTCGCGCCAAGATCTACGAAGCGATCGTCAAGGGCGACGCCAGCTTCACGCCGGGGCTGCCCGAGTCGTTCAACGTCCTCATCCGCGAACTCCAGGCCCTGTGCCTCGACGTGGAACTCGTGAAGCTGCGGGCGCGACCCGCACCGGTGGTGGCCGAGGATCCGGCCCCGCTCGAGCCCGTAGGGCAGGGGGTGTAACGCACCATGAGACCAGACTTCTCGACCAAGGGCACCCTGACCGCCGACTTCGACTCGATCCGGATCAGCCTGGCGTCGCCAGACAAGATCCGGCAGTGGTCCTACGGTGAGGTCACCAAGCCCGAGACGATCAACTACCGCACGTTCAAGCCGGAGCGGGATGGCCTGTTCTGTGCCCGGATCTTCGGACCGGTCACCGACTGGGAATGCCTCTGCGGCAAGTACAAGCGGATGAAGCACCGCGGCGTCATCTGCGACAAGTGCGGCGTCGAGGTGACCCAGGCCCGCGTGCGTCGCGAGCGCATGGGCCACATCGAGCTCGCCACGCCGGTGAGCCACGTGTGGTTCTTCAAGGGGCTGCCGAGCCGCATCGGGCACCTCCTCGACATCTCGCTGCGTGACCTCGAGCGCGTCCTCTACTTCGAGGCGTACGTGGTCATCGAGCCGGGCGACACCGAGCTCAAGCAGAACGAGCTGCTCAACGAGGATCAGTACCGCAAGGCGCGCGAGGAGTACGGCTTCACGGCGTTCACGGCGCAGATGGGCGCCGAGGCGATCAAGAGCCTGCTCCGCAACGTCGACATCGAGACGCTCGCGGTGGAACTGCGCGAGAAGATGAAGACCGAGCAGTCGGTCCAGAAGCGCCAGAAGTACGCCAAGCGCCTCAAGGTGGTCGACGCCTTCCGCAAGAGCAGCAACCGGCCGGAGTGGATGATCCTGGACGTGATCCCGGTGATCCCGCCCGAGCTGCGCCCGCTCGTGCCGCTCGACGGTGGCCGCTTCGCGACCTCCGACCTCAACGACCTCTATCGCCGCGTCATCAACCGCAACAACCGGTTGAAGAAGCTGATGGAGCTCAAGGCGCCCGACGTCATCATCCGCAACGAGAAGCGCATGCTTCAGGAAGCGGTCGATGCGTTGTTCGACAACGGGCGTCGCGGCCGCGTGCTGCGCGGGGCCAACAACCGCCCGCTCAAGTCGCTGTCGGACACGCTGAAGGGCAAGCAGGGCCGGTTCCGCCAGAACCTGCTCGGCAAGCGCGTCGACTACTCGGGCCGTTCGGTCATCGTCGTCGGGCCGGAGCTGAAGCTCCACCAGTGCGGCCTGCCGAAGAAGATGGCGCTCGAGCTGTTCAAGCCGTTCATCTACAACAAGCTCGAGGAGCGCGGGCTGGTCGCCACCATCAAGCAGGCCAAGGAGATGGTGGAGGAGCAGCGGTCCGAGGTGTGGGACGTGCTCGAGGAGTGCATCAAGGAGCACCCGGTGCTCCTGAACCGCGCCCCGACGCTGCACCGCCTCGGCATCCAGGCCTTCGAGCCGGTGCTGGTGGAAGGCAAGGCCATCCGCATCCACCCGCTCGTCTGCACGGCGTTCAACGCCGACTTCGACGGCGACCAGATGGCGGTGCACATCCCGCTGTCGCCCGAGGCGCAGATCGAGGCGTCGGTGCTGATGCTCTCGAGCAACAACATCCTGTCGCCGGCCAACGGCGCACCGATCGCGGTGCCGTCGCAGGACATCGTGCTCGGGTGCTACTACCTGACCAAGTCGAAGACCGGCGCCATCGGCGAGGGCCGGCTGTTTGCCAACCTCGACGACGTGGTGCTGGCCCTCGAGAACGGCGAGCTCGAGACGCTGACGCCGATCCGCCTGCGCTACAGCGGCAACCTCATCGACCTGACCGTCGCCCGCGACGACCAGGCCGTGCTGCACACGCCGCTGCACTCGGTGGAGCGCCGCATCATCAACACCACCGTCGGTCGCGTGATCTGGAACAGCTCGCTGCCGTCGGAGATGCCGTTCATCAACGGCCTGCTGAAGAAGAAGGGCCTGCAGCAGGCGGTGCAGTACTGCTACCTGCACTTCGGTCTCGAGAAGACCGTGCAGATGCTCGACAGCCTGAAGACGCTCGGCTTCACCTACGCGACGCGCTCGGGCCTCTCGATCGGCATCAACGACCTGATCATCCCCTCGGTGAAGGCCGACCTGGTCAACCACGCCGAGTCGGAGGTCATCAAGGTCGAGCAGCAGTACCAGGAAGGCGCCATCACCAACGGCGAGCGCTACAACAAGGTCATCGCCCTGTGGTCGGATGCGACCGAGAAGATCGCCGACAAGATGTTCGGCGAGATGGAGGAGCGCGACCGCTCCGGCAGCTCGTTCAACCCGGTCTACATCATGGCCGACTCGGGCGCGCGCGGTTCCAAGCAGCAGATCCGCCAGCTGGCCGGCATGCGTGGCCTGATGGCCAAGCCGTCGGGCGAGATCATCGAGACGCCGATCAAGTCGAACTTCCGTGAAGGCCTGACGGTGCTGCAGTACTTCATCTCGACGCACGGCGCACGCAAGGGCCTGGCCGACACGGCACTCAAGACTGCCGACTCGGGCTACCTCACGCGTCGTCTCGTCGACGTGGCGCAGGATGTCATCATCCACGAGCCGGACTGCGGCACGATGGACGGCATCGAGGCGCGCCCGATCGTCGAGGCCGGCGAGACCATCGAGCCGCTGCGCGACCGCATCATCGGCCGCGTCACGCTCGAGGACGTCATCGACCCGATCACCCGCGACGTGCTCGTGGAGGCCAGCCAGGAGATCACCGAGGATCTCGCCACGGTCGTCCAGGAGGCGGGCATCGAGATGGTGAAGATCCGCTCCGTGCTCACCTGCGCCAGCCGGCGCGGCGTGTGCGCCAAGTGCTACGGCCGCGACCTCGCGACCGGGCGCATGGTGGAGATGGGCCTGGCCGTGGGCGTGGTCGCCGCGCAGTCGATCGGCGAGCCCGGCACGCAGCTGACGATGCGCACGTTCCACATCGGCGGCACGGCGTCGCGGATTTCGGAGCAGTCGACGCAGGAGTCGCGCCACGCCGGCACGGTGCGGTTCGAGAACATCTCGGCCGTCGAGACGGGTGTCGAGGGCGGCATTCGCGACATGGTCGTGATGAACCGCAACGGCAACCTGATCGTGCGCGACAACAAGGGCCGCGACGTCGAGCACTACCAGGTGATCTACGGCGCCCGCCTGCGCGTGACCGACGGCCAGAAGGTCGAGCCGGGCCAGGTGCTCCTCGAATGGGACCCGTTCACGTTCTCCATCCTCACGGAGGAGGCGGGCACGGTGAAGTTCAAGGACATCATCGCCGACGTCACCGTCCACGAGGAGGTGGACGAGGTCACCGGCATGTCGCGCCGCATCATCATCGAGGGCATCGACGAGAAGAAGCAGCCGCTCGTCGAGATCCGCAACCTCGATGGCAAGGTGCTCCGCAAGTACCACATCCCGTCGCACGCCCACCTGATGGTGGAGGACGGCGACGCGGTGACCCCGGGCGCGGTGCTCGCGAAGATTCCGCGCGAGACCACCAAGACCAAGGACATCACGGGCGGCCTGCCGCGCGTGGTCGAACTGTTCGAGGCCCGCAAGCCCCGCGAGGCGGCGGCCGTCATCAGCGAGATCGACGGCATCGTCAAGATCGGCGGCATCGTCAAGGGCCAGCGCAAGGTGATGATCGTCCCCGAGGAAGAGGGCGGCGAGCCGCGGGAGTACAGCCTCCCCCGTGGCGTGCACGTCAACGTCCAGGACGGCGATCGCGTCCGCGCCGGCGAGCAGCTGATGGACGGCCCGAGCAATCCGCACGACATCCTGGCGGTGCTCGGCGAGCGGGAACTGCAGAAGTACCTGGTCAACGAGATCCAGGAGGTCTACCGCCTGCAGGGCGTCAACATCAACGACAAGCACATCGAGGTCATCGTTCGCCAGATGATGCGGTGGGTGAAGATCGAGGATGTCGGCGACACCGAGTTCCTGATCGACGACGTGGTGGACCGGTTCCGGTTCATCGAGGAGAACGAGCGCGTGGTGACGGCGGGCGGCGTCCCGGCCAAGGGCCGGCCGATGCTGCTCGGCATCACCAAGGCCTCGCTCTCGACCGACTCGTTCATCTCGGCGGCCTCCTTCCAGGAGACCACGCGCGTGCTCACCGAGGCGTCCATCTCCGGGCGCGTCGACACGCTGCGCGGCCTGAAGGAGAACGTCACGATGGGCCGGCTCATCCCGGCGGGTACCGGCTTCTACGCCTACGGCAACGTGCACATCCCGTCGGATGCGCCGCCGCCGCCCCCGCCGCCGTCGCCGGAGGACGCGGACCTCGAGCGCGATCTCGACTACCTGTCCGATGCCGACGACCTGCTCGACCGCGAGCGCGGCGAGGTGGTCGAGTAGCACGGGCGACACGGCGCCCGACAGGGGCGCCCCACACCACGACACGGGCGGGACTTCCACGGGAGTCCCGCCCGTCGTCGTTCCGGCTGCGCCGGGGCGTGGGCCCCGGCGGGCATGGCTCGAGGCGCCCCGGCGACGTAACCGGCGCGGCGGCCGTCATAATGAATCGGGGCCGTGTCGGCCCCCTGATGGGAGAGTCACAGATGCAGTCGAGCCTCCGAGGGTGGCGCGGGGTCTGCGCAGCCGTGGCGGTGTCGGTGTTCGCGGCGGCGGGAGCGGCCCGTGCCCAGGACCTGGCCTCGTTCGAGAAGCGCCTCACGGTCCACACCCTGCCGAACGGGTACACGTTCCTGATCCTCGAGCGCCCCGGGGCGCCGGTGTTCTCGTTCGCCACGCGCGTCGACGTGGGCTCTGCGCAGGAAGTGCCGGGCATCACCGGGCTCGCGCACATGTTCGAGCACATGGCCTTCAAGGGCACGCCGCGCCTCGGCACGACCGATTTCGCGAAGGAAGAGGCGGCGCTTGCGGCCCTCGAGTCGGCCTACCAGGCCTACGAGCGCGCGCGCAACGCCATCAAGCCCGACCAGGCCGAGGTCGATCGGCTGTTGAAGGTCTTCAAGGAGAAGGAAGCGGCGGCGCAGCCCTTCGTCGTGCCCAACGCCTTCGACGACGCGGTGTCGCGCGAAGGCGGCGTGGGCCTCAACGCGAGCACGAGCGCGGAGGCGACCACCTACTACTACTCGCTGCCGACCAACAAGTTCGAGCTCTTCGCCTACCTGGAGTCGGAGCGCTTCCTGCACCCGGTGTTCCGCGAGTTCTACAAGGAACGCGACGTGGTGATGGAGGAGCGGCGGCAGCGGACCGAGAGCCAGCCGATCGGGCGGCTCATCGAGCGGATGCTCGCCACGGCGTTCCTCGCGCACCCGTACAAGCAGCCGACGGTCGGCTACATGAGCGACCTGCAGCGCTTCACGATGACCGACGCCGAGAAGTTCTTCCGCACCTACTACGTGCCGGCCAACATGGTCACGGCCATCGTCGGCAACGTGAAGGCGGCCGAGATCATCCCCATCATCGACCGCTACTTCGGCCGCCTGCCGAAGGGCGACAAGCCGGCGCCGCTGCGCACCATCGAGCCGCCGCAGACCGCGGAGCTCACGGTGACGCTGCGCGAGAAGTCGCAGCCGTTCTACATCGAGGGCTACCACAAGCCGTCGGCGCTCCACCCCGACGACGCCGTGTACGACGCCATCGCCGAGATCCTCGGCCGCGGGCGGACCTCGCGCCTCTATGTGTCGCTCGTGGAGAAGCAGAAGCTGGCCGTCCAGGCCCAGGTGGGCGGCGGCCTGCCGGGCGTCAAGTACCCGCACCTGTTCCTCGCGCTGGCGGTGCCGGCGCGCGGCGTCAGCAACGACAAGGTGGCCGAGGCACTGCGCGCCGAGCTGACGCGCATGGCGACCGAGGACGTCACCGACGACGAACTGGCGCGCTTCAAGACGCGGGCCAAGGCCGACCTGATCCGGTCGCTCGACAGCAACAGCGGCCTGGCATCGCAGCTGGTCACCTATCACACGCTGACGGGCGACTGGCGCGACATCTTCCGCTACATCGAGCGCGCCGACGCCGTGAGCAAGGCCGACATCCGTCGGGTCGCTGCCGAGGTGTTCAAGGCGTCGAATCGGACGGTCGCGCGGCTCGAGAACGACTCGACCCCGGCCACGGGAGGCACGCGATGAGCCGCAATCCTGTCCGCGCGGCGCTGGCCGTGCTCGCCCTCGTCGCTGCCGCCCCGCTGCCGGCGGACGCCCAGGTGGCGTCGACGATCGACCAGTTGAAGTACCCGGCGCTGCCGGCCTTCTCGCTGCCCAAGCCGACGCGCACCGTGCTGCCCAACGGCCTGGTGGTGCTGGTGATGGAAGACCACGAGTTGCCGCTGGTCACCGTGACCGCGCGCTTCCGGACCGGCTCGCTGCTCGAGCCGGCCACCAAGGTCGGCGTCTCCGGCCTCACCGGCTCGCAGATGCGCGCCGGCGGCACCGTGGCCCTCGCGCCCGACGCCCTCGACCGCTACCTCGAGGATCGCGCCGCCTCCATCGAGACCAGCATCGGCGACGACGCGGGCACGGCGGGGATGAGCGCGCTCAAGCAGGACTGGGCCGAGGTGCTGCAGGTCTTCTCCGACGTGCTCCGCAAGCCGCGCTTCGACCCGGCACGGCTCGAGGTCGCCCGGCGCGGCATCGAGGCGTCGATTGCCCGGCAGAACGACGATCCCGGCGGCATCGCGAGCCGCGAGTTCCGGGAGCTGATGTACGGCGCCGACACGCCGTTCGCCCGCGAAGTGACCTACGCCAGCGTGCAGGCGATCACGCGCGACGACCTGGTGGCGTGGCATGGCAAGTACCTGCAGCCCGACCAGACGATCATCGCGGTGCATGGCGACGTCACGCAGGCCGCGGCGGTCGCGGCCGTCACGCAGGTGTTCGGCAACTGGGGACGGGGACCGAAGACGACCATCACGTTCCCGGACCCGCGCCCGCAGTCGGCGCCCGGGGTGTACGAAGCCGTCAAGGCCGACGTGGCCCAGTCGTCGATCCGGATCGGCCACATGGGCACGCTGAAGAGCACCCACCCCGACTACTACCCGGTGCAGGTGCTCAACGAGGTGTTGAGCGGCGGCTTCACGTCGCGCCTGTTCTCGAAGGTGCGCACGGAGAAGGGGCTCGCCTACTCGGTCGGCGGCTCGGTCGGCAGCGGCTACACGCGTGTGGCGCCGTTCTCGATGGCCACGAGCACCAAGACGTCGACGACGTCGGAGACCATCGAGACGCTGATCACCGAGGCGAAGCGGATCATCACCGAGCCGCCCACCGAGAACGAGATCGCGCGCGCGAAGCAGTCGATCCTGAACTCGTTCATCTTCAACTCGGCGACCTCGGAGCAGGTGCTCGGCCAGCACGTCACGTACGAGTACTACGGCCTGCCGACCGACTGGCTCGAGCGGTATCGCGCCGGCATCGAGAAGGTCACGCCGGCCGACACGGCACGGGTGGCGAAGCAGTACATCAAGCCAGAGCAGTTCGCGATCCTCGTCGTCGGCCCCACCGAGGGACGCGACAAGCCGCTCAGCACGTTCGGCGCCGTGAAGACGCTCGACATCTCGATCCCGGAACCCCCGTCGTCGGCGGCCGCTGCGCCGTCGGCCGCGGCGCCCGGCGCCGAGGAGGCGGGCAAGGCCCTGGTGGGCAAGGCGGTCGATGCCATGGGCGGCGCCGCCGCCATCGACGGCGTCAAGTCGTACCGCGAGGAGACGACCGTCGCGGCGACGACGCCGCAGGGTGAGATCGAGCTGCAGTCGACCGTGCTGGTGGCGCTGCCCGACCGCGTGCGGCAGGAACTGGTGACGCCGATGGGCGCCATGACCATGAAGATCGCGGGCGCGACCGGGTCGGTGGAGGGCGGGCCGCAGGGCAGCATGCCGCTGCCGGAGGCGCAGCGCACGTCGATGCTCAAGCAGATCCAGCGGTCGCCGATCTTCCTGCTCCAGCGGCGTGGACAGCCCGGCTTCAAGGCCGCGGTGACCGGCGAGGGCAAGGTCGGCGACACGCCGGTGTCGCTCGTGCGCGTCGACGTCGAGGGCGACGCCATGACGCTCGGCATCGACCCGAAGACCGGCCAGATTCGCAGCCTGCTGGCGCGGGGCACCGGCCCGACCGGAGCGCCTGCTGACGTGCTGACCGAGTATCACGACTACCGGCCCGATGGCGGGCTCACCGTGCCGCACGCGCGGACGTCGTCGGTTGGGGGCACCGTGGCGCAGAAGGTGACGGTGAAGGCGGTGCAGGTGAATCCTGCGGTGCCGGCCGACGCCTTCGGTAGCGGCAAGTAGCGCCTCGATGCCCGCACTGCCGCCCCCGCCGGGGGTCACCTACGTGCACGGCCTCGTGAAGCCCGCCGGGCTTCGCGTGCCGCGCGCGTGGTACGAGCCCAGCGACGCGTTCGGCTGGCGAGGGACCGCCGTACTGTTCGGCGTGCTCCTCGCCGGCGTCGCGGCGCTGCCGTGGCTCGTGGCGCGGTGGGGCGTGGCCGGCATCGTGCCGGTGCTGCCGGTGATCGGCGCGTACGTCTACAAGCTCACGATCCTGATGCACGAGTGCTGTCATCGCACGCTGTTCAGGCGCAAGCGGCTGAACGACGCGGTGGGACTCGTGGCGAGCGGCTTCCTGGTGACCAGCTACGATGCGTTCTGCCGCCTCCACTGGCAGCACCACCGGCACTGCGGCACCGACGAAGATGGGGAAGAGTCCGATTACATCACGCTGCAGGACGCGTCGCCGGCGCAGCTGGTGGCGCACCTGCTGAAGCCGCTGCTGGGCGTGCAGGCGGCGCGCATCGGCATGGCCGCGCTTCGTGGCATCGCCGGACGGACCGCGCCAGCGTCAGGCACGGCGACGGGGCAGGCGTCGGCAGATCGCCATGCGCCGATCGTCTCGCCGGCCGCGCAGGTCGCCGCCATCGTCGGCGTGCAGGCCGTGATCGCCCTGCTGGCGACGGGCCTCGGGCGGTATCCGTGGCTGGCACTGGCGTACCCGGCGACGGCGGCGACGTTCGGCCTGTTCTTCAGCCGGGTCCGCGCCTTCTGTGAGCACGTGCACGTGCATCGCCACGAGGGCGAGTGCTCGGTGCGGTCGCACCTGCCCAACCCGATCGACCGGCTGTTCTTCTACACGCTCAACATGAACCTGCACGTGGAACACCACCTGTTCCCGCAGGTGCCGGCGTGCCACCTGCCGCAGGTGCGCGAGCACCTCGCCTCGGTGGGCTATCTCGAGCCCGCGATGACGTCGCGATCGATCCTCGGCACCATCGCCGGCGTCCTGGCCGACGCGCGGGCCCGCCAGCGGGGCGCCACGGCCTGATGCAGATTCCGACGATCGAGGTTGCCTGCAGCACGTGCGGCAGCCGTGATGCCGACGAGGTTGGCCGGTCACGCGACCACGAGTTCGCCACCTGCGACAACGAGTTCGTGTTCGTGCAGTGCCGGGCCTGCGGCCTGACGTACCTGCGGAACCGGCCCGCCCCCGAGACGCTCGGCATCATCTATCCCCCGTCCTACTACCGCTACGCCGCCTTCCTCGGGCCAGTCACGACCCGCGTGCGTGCGGTGGTGCAGGGGGGGCGCGTCAGGATGCTGCGCCGCCTGCTCGGACCCGAGGCGACGGTGATGGAGGTCGGCTGCGGCGAGGGACAGTTGCTGCAGGCCATCAAGGCCGACGGCGAGCCGGGTTGGCGCGTCGTGGGCGTCGATATCTCCGAGGAGGCGTGCGCGGCCCTGCGGCGGACGGGCCTCGAGATGGTCTGCGCGCAGTTCGAGGCGCTGGACTGGCCGGCGGGCACCGTCGACCTGGTCATCATGAACCAGGTGATCGAGCACCTCGCCGACCCGCGAGCCTGCGTGGCCCGCGCTGCCACCCTGCTGAAGCCGGGCGGCCGCCTGCTCATCGAGACTCCGTCGGTCGGGTCGTGGGACCGGGACTGGGTGGCGCGTGATCGCTGGGGCGGGTGGCACTGCCCGCGGCATTGGTCGCTGTACACGCGGGCCTCGCTGGCGGGCCTGCTGGAGCAGCAGGGGCTGGGCGTCGAGCGCGCGGAGTACCTGCTGAGCCCCTTCATCTGGGCGCATACGCTGCAGAACGTGGTGCGCGACAAGCCGGCGTGGCGGTGGGCCTCGGGGCTGCTCTCCGAGCGGTCCGTGCCGGCGCTGGTGGTGTACGGCTTGCTCGACACGGTCCAGCGCTGGGCGACGGGCCGGACGTCGAACATGCGGGTCATTGGGCGGAAGGGTACGTAATGCCGCGATGCTGCGATGCTGCGATGCCGAACAGAGCGGCCGCGGCAGCAGGGGCGAGCGCATAGGCGAGGAGCCCCTACCAGCCCCCAGCCCCTAGCCCCCGGTACCCGGTACCCGGTACCCGGTACCCGGTACCCGGTACCCGGTACCCGGCCGTGTTGTGCTACACTGGGCGTTCGCCGCGAGGACCGGTGCCCC
>NZ_JBIINP010000105.1:0-15329 GCF_044337415.1 Luteitalea sp. | reverse complement strand
CGCGAGGTCGGCGGGAGGGTGTAGAGCGCTTCGAGCGGCGTCGTGTCGGCGCGGAGGTAGCGGACACGCACGCTCGCTGGCGCCGGGTTCGGGTTCTGGAGCAGGTAGAACAGGTTGAAGCCGCCCGTGGTCGCTCCCTCGGCCAGATACCACGTGGTCGATGGCGCGGGCAGCGCGGTTTCCATGTGGGCGCCATACCCGGTGGCATCCCACCACATGAGCCGATCGGCGACGATCGCCGACTCGCTCTCGACAACCGTACTGAACGCCTGCCCGGCGACCCCATCGCTGTCGGCAGGCATCACGCTACGGCGACTCCGGGCCGGCAGGCGGAACGACGTCGAACGACGCGTGCCATCGGGCAGCACGTAGCGCACGACCACCCCCGCGTCGGTGTCACCCGGGTTCAGCACCGCCAGACGCGTCGAGAAGAACGTCGTCGCGGCACCTTCGGCCAGATATCGCTGCACGCGACCGAGCGGATGCCCGTGATCGAGGCGCTCCCGCAGGTTCGAGATGCCGTCGCCGTCCGGGTCGCCCTCAGCGCCGTCCGCGGTCGTCCCGTCCGCACGCAGCCCGAGCGTCCGTTCCCATGCGTCCTCGAGCGCATCACCGTCGGCATCAGCGGCAGACGTGACGAAGACGAGCGCGCCCGGCAGCGTTGACTGGCGCCCCTCGGCGTCCTCGACCACGATGTCGGCAGGCCCCTGTGGGCGGCGCGGAACGACCACCGAGAGCGCACCGCCGGTCGTGGCACTGAAGGCCGTCGCCTCCGTCGATCCGATCCGCACGCTGGTCACCGTGGACAGCCGTGTGCCCGACAACGTCACCGACATGCCCCCGAGCGTCGTGACCGAGGCAGGCGTCGCCATCGTCAGCACCGGGCCGGTGCCGCCGCGGAACCCCGCGGCCACGGGCAGCGTCTGTCGCAGCGCGCGGGCGTTGTCCTCCGAGTCCGCGCGTCCGGTGGCGCGTCCCGCGTACAGCACCGCGGGATTGGAGAAGTGCGAGATCAGCGGGCACGGCGTGCCTGGGCACGAGTACGCCATCAGATCGCGGAAGTACGGTGGGTCGCGATAGCCATACGCGTAGGGATACACACCCTGAGCGGAGGCATTGGCGCGATCGTGGTTCAGCCCGAGGTTGTGCCCGAGCTCGTGCGCGAGAGTCAGTGTCGCGGCCGTGCGACGCATGACCACGGAGAACGCGAGCGACTCGAAGGCCGACGACGGACTCTGCATGAGCCACCCGAGCCCCTCGAGGCCTGCCGTGTTGCGCTCGACGATCAGGGACACGAGATCGGCGCCGACCGCATCACGCAGGCCGTGGACATCGTCCATGAATCCGTCGGTACGCGTGGTCAGCCGGTCGAGGTCGACCGTGAGCAGGCGCGACTCGGTGTAGGCCACCTCGCGGGCATCGACGAGGCGGATGCGGCCATCGACATCGCTGTTGTCGAGCGCCTGGTTCGTCACGGCCACGGCCAGTTCGATGGTCGCCAGGATGGCCGCCTCGCCGCCAGCGGCGATGCGCGCATCCGGGGTGAAGACCACGAGCAGGTCGACCACCGGGGACGTTGCCCCGGCCGGGAGCGCGACCGACGCGCCGGCGGGGACCGCCGGCGCCGAGTCGCCACGCCCCGGCGCGGCCATCGCAGCCAACCGCCCGCCGCCGCACACGCGGGCCTCCGCCGTGACGTCGGCCACGAGGTGGCCCTCTTGCGCACCGGGGAGCAGGGCAAACGTGCGGTCCGGCGTCTCGACGAGCGCGGCCATCACATCGCCACGCGACACGAGCAGCACCCGCCCTGGCTCACCGTCGAGCGTGCCGGACCACAAGGTTCCGCCGTCGGCGAGACTCGTCACCTGTCGACGCACGGCGACCACCGCACGCCCGCCAGGCAACGGCAGACGCAGGCGCCCTCCGTTGTCGCGCAACTGGCGCGCCGCGGCGGGCTGCGGCCTCACCCTCATGGAACCGTCTCGCCTGCCGGGGCGCGCGCCCGCCGAGGGGCTGCTGTCGGCAGCGTAGGGCTGGAGGGTGGGCGCAGCGACAGACTGCGCTGCCGCGTCGGCAGAAGGCCACAACGCGAGAAGAGCCACGACCACGACGCGCCCCAAGGACACACCGCTCGCGGCGTTCACGCTTCACCGATTCCTGACACGTGTGCGAACCACCGCTGCGCCGGACACACGCCGCTACGACGCGGGCCGCCCCTGCAGTTCCTGGGCGCGACGCCAGACACGGTCGGCGACCGCACGCCCGAGGCGCTGCCCTTCGATGTCGGCACTCTCGAAGTGTATTCCTCCGTAGCGACGTGACAGCCCCGCCTGCACCGCGGCATCCGTGAACGTCGCCCATGACAGCGTCACCGCAACGCGCGGTGTGATCCCCGGCTCGATCGACGATGAGCGCGGTGCCACCGTGACGCTGCCACCGAAGTCGTCGCTGCCCGTCACGCGCTTCAGGATTTCGGCCGCCGCCGCACTGAAGGTGCTGTGGCCGGAGACGTACTCCGGAAACGGCGGCGTGATGAAGTTCGCGCGCTGGTACGGCAGCCAGTCGCGTCCATCGATCTCGCGCGTGCCGCGGCCAGGACCGCCCCACGCACGAACGCGCTCCCCAGCGTACCTCTGGCGCAGTGCGGTGATCGGGCGCACCGAGTCGAAATGGCGCTTGCAGTCCCACGCGGCGATGCCGGCGTCGAGCAGCGCGTTGTTGAGCACGAAGAACATCGCGACATCGCGATCCAGGTCGTGACCGTCACGCCGCGAGACGCCCTGGGCGAAGAGGTTCCAGTGCCCCGGCGGTGTCTCGCTGCGTGGCCCGTCCATCCAGTACTCGACGATCACCTTGTGCTCGTCGGTGAGCCCGGCCGACATGGCAAGCACGGCGGCCTCCTCGGCCGCGAATCGCGCGCTCGGCGGCAGGGGCGGCGCCGGCGGACGCGACGACGAGGAAAGGCGGAACGCGAATGGCGTCACGCGGCCCCAGTGCGGCACGAGAAACGCGGACGGACCGAGGTTGCTCGAGGCCACGGGCTGCCAGTGGCGCTGATCGGACAGCCGGACCAGCGTGTTGGTAGGCCGATAGCGCGTGTAGTCCGAGTAGGGCGCCCCGCCGTTCTCGTCGCCCAACTGATTGGCGCCATCGCGGTGGCGTGCGCGAAGCACCGCGGCACACGCCGCGCGACCGACATCGGACGGCGTGAGGTAGGCGGCACGCGCGCGGGGCGTCAGTCCTCGCCTGGCCATCTGCTCGTCAGCGAAGCGTCGATGGTGCGGGAACAACTCCGCGAAGGCGACGTAGGCCGCCTCGCTGATGGCGATGCGACGATTGGACAGCGTCCGCTCGACCGGGGGACGCCGCCCCCGTCCGCCAGACGCCGTGGCGACCGCCCGGTCGTGGTACGCCGCGGCCGCGTCGAACATGCAGGTATGCAGGATGGCCAGCGCGCGCGACACCAGCGGCGCGCCGAGCTTGGACTGTCGCACCGCCTGCAACGCGAGCGTGTTCCACTGCAGGACGTCGTTGTCGTCGAATGTCGCCGCGAGCGCGGGCGCACCGGGCGCGGCAGCCTGCGCCTGCGGGATGGCGCGCTCCGCGCCCGCGGGTGCTGGCGACGACGCCATGACCAGCGCGGCCATCGCCAGAGTGACCACGTGTCGCCTGTGTCGCCGACGCGTGATGGTGGACATCACTGAATCCTGAAGGAATACGGCGCGAAGGCCCCATTCACGCCCGTGACCGTGATGGTGTAGGTGCCCGTGACCGGCAGTGTCCGATTACCGGGATCGACGGCGCAGCCCGAGAGTTCCAGATTGTCGAAGACGACCTCGTTGCCTGGCCCGCGCACCGTCCACCGCAGGTCGGGGAAACCGAAGCCGCAAGGATTCAGCCCGTCGAAGTTGACGACCTGATTCGCCGTCCCCGCGAACGTGTACCTGTCGCTGGCGCCAGGCGTCTCGATGTTGCCCGCCCCCGCGACCGGCACGCCGTTGGACACGGTATCCCCGACGTTGATGGCAACCGGCGTCGGTGCCGTCACGGCCCACAGCGTCGCCGTGTAGGTCCCGATTGCGCTGTCGAAGCCGAAGACGGTGAGGGTGTATGCACCGGTCGTCGGAATGGTGATCGGTCCGACATCGAGCGAGCAACCAGACAGATCGCCCTGCGTGTTGCTACTCGTGGAGACCGGGAAGATCACCGCCTGGTCGCTGTCGCGGGTCAGCCGCCACCGCAGATCCTGGAAGCCGAACCCGCAGGGGTTGGCACCGTCGGCATAGATCTGCTGCCCGGCCGAGAGTGACAGCGAGAACACGTCGGTCTGCCCCGGCCACTCGATGTTGCCGCGCCCGGCCGACGGCACGCCGTTGCTGATCGTCTGGTTCAGCGTCAAGGCCACCGGTGCGGGCGGCGTGGCATCCCACAGCGTCGCCGTGTATGTGCCCGTATCGTCGTCGAAGCCGAAGACGGTGAGCGTGTAGGCACCGCTGGTCGGAATGGTGATCTGTCCGACATCGAGCGAGCAGCCGGACAAGAACCCCCCCGTGTTGCTGCTCGTGGAGACCGGGAAGATCACCGCCTGGTCGCTGTCGCGGGTCAGCCGCCACCGCAGATCCTGGAAGCCGAAGCCGCAGGGATTGGCGCCGTCGGCGTAGAGGCGCTGACCGGCGGTCAGCGTCAGCGAGAAGACATCGAACTGGCCCGGCCGTGCGATGTTGCCGGCGCCCGCTGCGGGCGCACCGTTGCTGATCGTCTGGTTGAGCGTGAGCGGCACGGCGACCGGAGTCGGCACGTCCCAGATCTTCATCGCGTAGGTCCCGGTCGCACCGGACATGCCGAACACCCGCACGCGGTAGACGCCGGATGCCGGCAGCGTGATCGTGCCGGCATCGAGCGAACAGCCCGACAAGTCCCGGCTGTCGAACAGCGTGCTTCCGGATGGGGAGGTCATCGTGAAGCGCAGGTCCTGGAACCCGAAGCCGCACGGGTTCTGCCCATCGATGAACACCCGCTGTCCGGCGTTGCCGAGGAACACCCACGTCTGCTCGGCACCCGGCGCCGCGATCGAGCCCGTGATCGCGAAGTCCTCACCGCCGGCCAGGTTGCCCAGCACCACCCGGAACGTCCAGTCCTCCGTCCCGTTCGTCGCATTGCCGATGACGTCGCTGATGCCAGGACCGACGACGACGCGATAGAGGCCAGGCGTCAGCATGGCGCTGGTGGGCAACAGGGCCACGCGATCCACGCCCGACAGGGCCACCGAGGTCACCGCCACGGGCACGTCGTCGCCCGTCCCGGCGAGGCCATCGGTCCCGGCGGCGAAGAGCCGGAAGTTGCTGGTGGTGATCGACGACGGGAGCACGGGTTCGTCGAACGTGACCGACACGGCCGAGACGCCGTACTGGACCTGCGCCCCATCGCGCGGCGTTCGACCGACTACGCCCGGCGGCGTGACATCGGCGGTGACCTGAATGGTCGTCACGCCTCCGTCGACGACATTGCCGCCGGTATCGACGGCGCGCACGCGCAACGTGAACGACGACTGCTGCGATCGCAGTGGCGTCGTCCTCCGGTACTCGAACGGGAATCCGGTGTCGACCAGCGCCAGGGCCCCGTCGATCCAGAACTCGACGGCACGCACCTGCACGTCGTCGGTGACGTGGGCGGTCACGCGGAAGATGCGGCCCTCCACCGCGGTCCCGGCGGGCTGGTTGGTCGTCACCGACATCGTCGGTGGGTTCGTGCCCGTGTCCGCGGCAACATAGTTGACGACCTGCAGGCCAGCGCTCCCGTCGGCCACCAGGCCGTAACCGTTGGCGATGGCGACGGCAAACGCCTCGCCCGGTGTCGGCATCGTGAGCAGGCGGTTGGTCGTCACGCTCCTGTTCTGCAGGTTGTAGAGCGCGACGTCCTGCGGGCCGTCGAGCGCCTGATTGCCGTCCACGGCCGCCAGGCCGAGACCGGAGCCGTTCGGCGCGATCTGCCGCCAGCCGAACTCCGGGTTGGTCCCAGCCACGACCAGCGACGGTAGCAGCGGGGTCGTGAGGTCGAAGACGTTGAAGCCCTTCGAGTGCGTGGCGTAGAGGGTGTCGGTCCCAGCGAACAGGCGCAGGCGTGCAGGCCCCGGCGCGATGGGCCGCGGCGAGGCCACGCTGTTGGCCAGTCCGAGCGACGGACCGAGTGGGAAGGTGTGGACGGCGCCGTCGGTCATCGCGTAGAGCACATCGCCGGCGATGCTGACGTCCTGCACGGACCCTGGCAGGGTCGCCATGTCGAGGATGGCGCCGCTCACCACGTCGATCGACACCAGCTGGCCTGTGGTGGTGCCGACATACGCGACGCTCTGATCCACGGCGACCGCCTGAGCGGCGCCGCCGATGCCGATCTGATGCCGGATGAACGCGTCGGCAGGCACTCGCACGTCGAGCACGGCGACGCCCGCAGAACCGTCGGCGACCACGGCATAGGGGCCCGCGCAGGCCACCGCCAGGGCATCGCCCGGCGTGTCCACCCTGCCGGTGACCGTCGGTATGCCCCCGGCATCGATACCGAGAAGAGTCACTCCTGCCAACCGATCGGCCACGAGCCCCGCGTCGCCCACGGCGCACACGTCCACGGCGGTGCCTGGCGTATCGATCGAACGAATGACGCCCGTGCGCGCTGGCCGCGTGTCGAGGGGATCGGTGCCCTGCGCCACTTCGGCACCATCCTTCACGCCGTCGTCGTCGGAATCCGCGTCGTTGGAGGATGTCCCGTAGACGCCCTCGGCCACGTCGGGAAGGCCGTCGCCATCACCGTCACTCGTTGTCGCGTTCGCGAGGTGGAAGCGCGGGAACAGCGTGCGCCCGGCTGGCCGCAGACGTGGGTACGCTACGGCGAAGAGCTTCCACTCCGCGAGGTAGAACGTGTTCTGGATCACGGTCTGGTCAGGAGGCACGAGGAGGGCGTAGTTCGACTCCGCGCGCGTCATGCCGCGATCGGTCACCAGACCGGTGGTGGTCAGAATCTGCGCCGCGTAGGGCAACGGCTGCGCGGTGTCGTAGCCGGGCGCCTCGCCGATGGTCCGCTCGAGGATGGCCTGCTGCCCCTCGAGCGCCACGATATGGGACCGCAGCCACTGGATCGGATCGCCTCCCGCGAGGGACGCCGCCTGTGCCAGCAGCGCCTCGACCTGCACCGTCACGTCGGCAGGCATCGCCAGCGCCCGCCCCACTGCGAGCGGGTACAGCGCCGACGCCAACTGCTCGCCTGCCAGGATGATCTGCGCGGCCGTCGCGTCTTCGTCCGGCCTGGTGGCGGTGCCGCCGGTGGTCGCGCCGTCGCGGCACTGCAGGGCCTGAATCTGCTCGATGTCGTCGGCCGTGCGGCTGGCAAACATCGACGCGATGACGACGTCGGCAATCGCCGACGGACTCCGGCTGGCGCCCAGGGCCATCAGCACCGCACGGGCACCATTGGCGCGATGGATGGCGCCGTCGAAAGCGGCGCGCGACAGGCAGTTGTCCAGGAACGTCGGCGCGGCGGCGGTCAGCAAGGGTTCGCTCACGGGTGCGACAGGCTCGGCACGACCGGTCAGCATGCCCGTCCCGGTGGTCGGGCTGTACTGCTGGTTGTACTGATTCATCGCGTTCTGATACGGCGTGTAGACGTTGTTCTGCAGCCACTGATCCACGGCGTCCTGGGTCTGCCCGAGAAAGTCCCACCAGGGCCGCGGCTTGACCGGGCACGCCGCACCCTGCGCGGCGAAGACGGGGCCATTGCCCGAGAGGTCGAGCGTGGACGCGCCGCCGCAGTTGTCAGGCTCCTGGGGAGGCGGCTGTGGCGCGCAGCCGTCCGACGGACCCGCCTCGCAGGGCCCCGCGGGCGGTGGCGCGGGATAGTGCCAGCCTGGCGCCAGCACGCCCACCCCTGGCTCGGTACAGACCAGGCGGCCCTCGGTGTCCACGCGCATCGTACCGACGGGATCCCATCGCCCCGCGTCGTGGTTGAACGACATCAACTCCTGGAGCGTGCCTGGGCCAGCCAGTTGGCCGGTGACCGCGTCGGGCAGGTTCGGGAAGCACACCGGCGCCGGCCTGTCGAAATTGGTCGCGCCCAACGCCTGGACCGAGATCACCAACTGCGGGCGCGCGCCCGGCGGCAGCGGCGCCGGCAGTCGCTGAGGCGGCACCGGGATGATGACCGCCTGCGTGACCGGCGTGCCGGCGTCGTTCTCGGCGCCGTTGGCCGTGACCGTCGCCGCCACCTGCTGCCAGAGTGCGGGGTCGATGGTCGGAAAGAGCGCTGCCAACTGCGCGCGACCGGCAGGACCGAACCCAACGCGCGTCGTCGCCGTGCTGCTCAGGGTCGTGACGTCGCCCATCGCCATCGGCGGCAGGTACACGTGGAACGTGGTCCCATCCATCGTCAGCTGCGTGGACTGCCCCGCCACGCTGTGGAACGGCTTGCCGACGCTCGGGTACATGAAGCCGGCAGGCGCATTGGTCGCCGTCGTGCCGTCGATGTGCACGAAGAACTCCGGCGCCGGCATGTCGCGCAGGATGAAGTAGCCGTTGGCGTCGGTGACGGCATTGGCCTGCGGAAAGCCATCGACACGAATCGTCGCGCCGACGATCGGCCGGTTGCCGCCATTGCCCGCCAGGGTGTAGGCGTCGTACACGTAGCCCCACACGTCGGTGCCCGCGATGCGCGACAGGCTCGTCGTCTCGAAGTCGGCCACCGCGACGCCACCCGGGTCGCCGTCGCCATCGGCGTCGACCGCCGGCCCGCCCACCGTCGCCAGGGCGTTGCCGTCCAGCACGACCCGCACCCGCGACGCTGACGGCAGCGGCGCAGCGAAGAAGAGCGTGGCCTTGCGGCGATCCGACGACAGGTCGATGCGCGCCGGCAGCGTCTGGCCGGCAAACGTGGCGTAGAAGCGGCTGGCGTCGAGCACGGTGCTCTGAGCCAGTGGCTGCGAGAACCGCGCGATCACTTCGCGGCTCACCGCCACGCCGCGTTCGCCGTTGACCGGATCGATCACGACGCGGGCAGTCTCGCGTGTCGTCGGCGACGTCCGTCTCGCCGCCTCCTCGCCATCGGACACGCCGTCGCCATCGCTGTCGGGCGACTGCGGGTTCGACCCGGCGATGGCCTCGGCCACGTCGGTCACGCCGTCGCCGTCGCTGTCGGTGGTGCTCTGCGTCAGGGCCCCCAGCGCGTCGGACCCGGCCGTCCACACTTCACCGCCGGGCGAGTCGTAGACCGCGCGTTCCACGACGAGATCCAGCGGCTGTGCGCCCACCGCCTCGACCACGGCGCCGAATCGCTTGCCGACGGCCTCCGGGAAGTCGAGCCCCACCGGGACGTTGAAGCGACTGCTCGGGCTCAGCGTGTAGGTGCGCTCGGCCGTGGCGCCGTCCTCGAACAGGACGCGGACCAACACATCGCCGCTGCGGCTGGACGTGTTCGCGATCAGGATGTACGTCTCGCTCGACGCCGTCCCTCCAGTCTCGCCTTCGGCCAGGACCCATCGCGATCCCGCCGCTGTCGCCCCGGCGGCGTTGTGCGCCTCGGCCCACGTCGCCGACGTCGGCCCTGGCCACCACATGGCCCGCTCGGCGATCACACCCACGCCATTGAGCGACGTGAGCGTGGTCGACACCGCGGTGTCGGCCAGCGCCGGATCCTCGAGGTCGACCCAGATGTTGAAGCGACTCTTCGGCTCGACGCGATACCGCTTCGTGAGCACCGTTCCCGAGGGCAGCAGGTACCGGGCCTCGATATCGGCGGCCACGTCGTAGGGATTGGCGATCAGGACGAACAGGTCGAAGTACGAGCCGGTGGCACCCTCGGCGAGAAACCACGTTGCCGAGGGCGACCGCACGCCGGCGCTCTCGTGGCCAGCGCCGAAGACCCGCCCGCCGGCGTTCAGGTACATGGCGCGCTCGACGATGATCGAGACGCCGTTGGTGACCTGGATGATCGCGGAGACGTCGGTGTTGGCGAGGTCCGGGCCCTCCTGGTCCACCCAGATGTTGAAGCGGCTGAGGGGCGCCACGGTGTACTGCCTGGTCACGGCAGGCAGCGGACTGGGCCGCAGGTACGTGACGGTGACGGCCGCAGGCTGCGTCGACGGATTCTGGAGCAGATAGAACAGGTCGAAGTTCGAGTGGGTTGCGCCCTCGGCCAGGTACCAGGTCGTGCCCGGCGACACGATCGCCGTCTCGGCGTGGCTGCCGAAACCGCCCGCGTCCCAGCGCATCGTCCGGTCCACCACCACCGGCACATCGGACTCGATGACCGTCGAGAACTCCGCGGCCTCGAGACCCGCGAGTTGCTCAGGGATGACGGTGCGCCGCGAGTGCGGGCCGATCGTCTCCACCCGCGAGATCACCGCACCCGTTCCGGTCAGGAAGCGCAACAGGACGCGTGCCGTCGCCGACGGGTCGGCGTTGGCGATGGCCACGGTCGTGTCGAAGAACGCGCCGGTGGCCCCTTCCGCGAGGTAGCGGGTGCTGAAGCCGCGGGGATGCGTGCCCGCCGAAAACTCCTGGAGATTGGTCGAGAAGTCCCGGTCCGGATCCCCCGACGCGCCGTTGTCGCCTGCTGCAGAGGCGGGGTCGAGCCCGAACTGCACCTCCCAGGCATCGGGCAGGCCATCGCCATCGGCGTCGGCCGCTTGCGCCTGCACCGTGCCCCGGAATGGGCAGACGACGCACAGCAGGAAGAGGACCAGACCGGCGCGAGCGACCGTGACGCCTGCGGACATGGGTGACTCCTGGCAACGGTAATCACGCGCGGCGCAACCACGACGCATCGGGACTGACCTTGGATGAGGTGGCGGGAAAATACCACATGCCTGTAACTATTTGTCCGCCAGGGCATCTGGGCAGGCAACAGGCCTCCGACGCCGCGAAGCCGCGGCGATGGCGCGGCCGGCCCTTGCGGGAGGAGAATCGGGACATGCCACTGCAGGCACTCCTGGCCGCCTTGCTCGCCTTCGTCGCGGCGGCCGTCACGATCCTGGCGCAGTGGGATCCGACGGTCGCCATGGACGCCGCCCCGTCGGTCACGATGGTGCAGTGGGGCCTGTTCTGGCTGATTCTCGCGGCGCTGGCCATCGGCCTCGGGCGACACCTGGAGGATCCGTTCACGCGACTGCTGCCCTTCGTGCCGACAGCCCTGCTCCTGCTGATCGGCCTCGCTGGCCGCGACTCCCCCGCCCTCGACATCGGCCGCATGCACATCCCCGTGCCCTCGCTCGTGAGGGCTGCCGCTGGAGCCGCATTGAGCGCCGCGGTCTGGTACGTCGCCGCGCTCCTGGCACCCGCGGCCTATCGCTGGCTCGATGCGCAGCAGGACCGGTGACATGACGACCGCTGCGAGACGCCCGAGACCAGTAGCGTGCGTGCTGCTGTGCGCGTTGCTAGTCGTCGGTGCATGGCCCGGCGCGATGATCGCGCGCGCCCGGCAGGTCACCACGCCAGCGGCGGGCACGAGCCTCGAGGCAGCCATCCAGTCCTGCGTGGCGATCACCAACGACTACCGCCGCGCCGCAGGGGTACCACCGCTCGAGCGCGACGCCGAACTCGAGGCCTTCGCTCTTGAGGCTGCTGCTTACGACTCACGCAAGCGTCGCCCGCACGCCTGGTTCAGAAAGACCAAGGGCGGCGGCATCTCGCGCGCCGAGAACCAGGTGCCGCGCTGGCCGCTCGACCGCTACGGCACGGTCGCCGAGGTGGTGCGCCAGGGCCTCGACGTCATGTGGCAGGAGGGCCCTCGCGGCGCGCACCGGAAGGCCCTCGCCAACCGGGCATGGACGCGCCTCGGGTGCGCCGTCGTGGTGCTGGACGGCACTGTCACGGTGGTGCAGGAGTTCAGGTAGGGGCTGCTTACGCGTGTGACGCCGGGCCGAAGCCGTCCGGCCCCTGGAGACGTGCTGCGGACAGGAGCCGTGCCTCGAGCGCGGCCTGCGCCGTCGCGACCGAGCGCGCGTGCGCTTCGAGCACCACGGCAAGGTCGCCGATGCGCGCCGTCGCCCCGGGCGCGCGATAGGACTGCATGGCCTGCAGCGCAGCCGCTGTCGCCGCCTGGTGCGCGAGGGCCTCCTGCCAGTCCGCGAGCCCCGGCACGCGGTGCGCCAGCAGCGCGCACCCACTGTGGACGCCGATCACGGCGTCCGACGCCAGGTCGGCGAGCGGTCGCAGGGAGGCATCGCGCCCGGCCCGCAGCGCGAACTGGGCGAGCAGACCGAGGCCCGCCACTTCGTCTCGCATCGCCGGCACGACGTCCCCCAGCCCAGGGACACGGACGACATCGTCGACGACCGGCAAGGCGGAGTGGCTGGGGTCCATGGGGCAGGTTCTATCACGGCAGAGCCGCGGCCCTCACGAACTCGCGAGCAGCGAGCGCACGCGCTCGCGCTGCAGCCGCTCGGCGGGCGAACGGCCCGATGCGCTGGCCCACTGTCGGACGGCCTGCACCGTGACGCGGTGCTCGACGGCGGGTTGGCGCACCTCGACAGCGAGCGGCGCGGCAGGCGGCACGGGCGGCGTCCATGCCTGCGCTCGGAACGCCTGCACGGCCAGGCCGACGGCCTCGTACAGGCTCGACGCCATCACGGTGACCGCATGGACGGTCCCGTCGGCGTCCTCGAAGCGGACCGTGCAGAGCTTGGGCGGCACAGGGCGATGATACGGCGAAACACGGGCGCCAAAAAATGGTGCTGACAGCGTCAGCACCAGCTCGACTTCGGACGGCCCCTCGAGCCCGCTCCGGCGGGCGTCAGCGCCGCGCCAGGCGCTCGGCCAGCGCAGTCACCGTCTGCCGATCCTCGGGCGGGAGGGCCCGGAACCAGGCCAGCAGCGCGGCCTCGGCCTCTCCCCCACTGGCCTCCGCTCGGCCCACGGTCGGCACCGACGCCGCCGGGGCGATCGTGCTGGCCACAGACACCCGCTGCACCAGCAGGTCGCGGACCTGCCGCGCCAACGCCTCGGCGCGGCGTTGGTACAGCGCGGTGAGCTCGGTGTCGGCCTTGCGCGCGGTCTGGTAGAGCGCGTCGACGTCGTGGGCGTCCGGCGCGGGCAGTTCCCGAAGGCGCTCCTGCAGGCTCCAATGGGCCTCTCGCCACGCCGCGAGCAGCTCACGCTCCCTCATCGCTGCCGGCGCGGAGCCGGACGGCTCGGTCGCCGCCCTGAAGGGGACCACGCTGCCCGCCTCTGTGGCGTTGGTCTCCCCGGCGGGTCGGGTGTTCCATGGACCTCGAGTCACCCTTGGATAGACGCCTGCACCTCGCACTTGGCCGCATCACGGTGTGTGAGTGAGCAGCCTTGCCTACATGGGCATCACCAGTGTCCACGACGCCGCCCCGGGCAGGGGGCGGGTGACGCGGAACTGCTCCCGCACGCGATGCGCCAGTTCGCCCCACTGCGAGAGGTTGCGCGGATCCTCGCTCACCCGCACCTGCGGGCCCAGCGGCCCATCCCGCGGCTCGGACCGGCCCTAGGGTGTCGCCTTCTTCTTCACGGGAGGGGCGTAGGTGAACCACGTGAACAGCGTGTGCCCCTGTCGCTCGGCCTTGGTGGCCGTCCCCGGCACGTTCTGCCACAGGTACCCGCCCTCGAGCGTCACCGAGGGCGACATCTTGCGGAGCACGGTCACGAAGAAGCGGTTCTGGTCGTAGCCCTGGCGCGGACCGCCCACCGTCTCGTCGAGCGTGTAGAACCACTCGTCCCACACGGCCACCGACCACGGACTCGCGCCAATCGGGCGCACCAAACGGCCGAGGGCGCGGAAGCGGTGCGAGGTGTCGCCCCACTGCTCGAGGAAGCGCTGCTCCTGGCGCAGGCGGATCGAGGGCGCCCACTTCCCCACCTTCGGGAACGTCGACGACACCTGCTCCCAGATCCGCTGCTCGTGGAACACGGTGTCGCCCGACCATCGCGGGATGTAGCCGTAGCCGCCCCAGACGGTCACGCGGGGCCCGAGCCGGCGGCCCAGCGCCGCACGCAGCAGCAACTGGTCCTTGTCCTGCATGTCGTTCTTCCAGCGGGGCTGCGCCTCGAGGTGGACGACGTACTTGTCGCCGACGGGAATCTGCCCGAGCAGCAACAGCCAGAACTGCGTGTCGTGCACGGTGGCTGGCGACTGCGCGTGCGCCGCCACCGCTCCCAGTGTCAGTACTGCCGCGATGAACCCTGCCTTGAGGATGCCCACGAGCCACTCCCGTTGACGAGGCGCTGCACGACGCGAAGGCCACCTGCGCGCTGGAGTGCCGGGATGAAGCACTGCGTCTGCAGGGCCTGGTCGTCCGCCGAAAGTGCTGCCACGTCGAACGCGAGGGTGTCGCGTGTGCCTGCGGCAGCCGTGGCCACGGCCGCCCAGTAGCGGGCGGCGCCCACGGCCAAGACATCGGCATCGGCAGGCAGCCACGCCAATGCCGCGGCGATGTCATGCACGCGCGCCTGGTCGTCGCTCACGTTGAAGGTAAGCCAATGGTTATGACTGCGCTTTCGATCCGCCTTCGACGAGCCCGTCTGGAAGACCTGCAGCACGAGCACCGGCCGCCTGGCCTTCTTCGCGGCACTGACTTCCGGTAGTGCGGCGCCCGCCGCCGCGCCATCCGGGTGGATCACCACGAGCGGCCGTCCCTTGCCCGGCGTCCACAGGCTTGGCACGTGATCGCCCTCGCCGCGCGAGATGATGCCCGCAGCGTCGCGCGTCACCGCGGCCATCGACGGCAAGGCCACGGCACTGGCCAGTCGCGCGCGCAGCACGCCGAGGTCCTGCGTCGCCTCGGCCTGCGCCGTGGCGACGCGACGCCAGTCGGCGAACAGGCCGTCGTAGTTCACCGCATGCGCCGGCAGCGTCCGTCCCATCAGCGCCAGCATGTCGCCGAGCCGCTCGACCGGCGCCGACCGCTCCTTGCCATCGTCCGTGCGGCCGAACGCCTGCTGGTCGAGGAAGCGATAGACGTGCTCGCGCGTCTGCTGGTTGTAGTTGTGCGGCGCGTCGACCTGATGCTGCGTCAGCTTGTCGCCGGCGCTGTAGAGATCGTAGATGCGCTTGATCGCCGGGTATTCCTCCTGCGGCACGCGCTTGGTCCAGTCCCCGGTCGCGGAGATCAGCAGGAGTGGCTTGGGCGCGAACGACGCCGCGATGTCGAGGTTGCTGAGGCCGAGCCGGAGTCCGGGCGCGTTCTCGCACCACGAGCCGCCCTGCATGTACGCCGACACCATGTTCACTGGCGCCGCATACGCGATGCGGTCGTCGACGGCCGCGAGCAGGAACGTCTGCGTGCCCCCGCCGGAGGCGCCCGTCGCGCCGATGCGCGTGGGATCGAC
>NZ_JBIINP010000339.1:0-3353 GCF_044337415.1 Luteitalea sp. | reverse complement strand
AGGCAGAGCGGGAAGGAGCAAGGCACCGAAGTGAGAAGGCACGCACGACCAGGGATGAAGGTGCCTCTGCCGCCCGGCCGTGCCCCTTCTGCCCTTCCGGCCTTACCCGGTTATGCTCTCCTTCGCCCTTCCCGCCCTGCCTTCTTTCCTTCTACCCTTCTGCTCTTCTGTCCTTTCGCTGTGCTGAGCTTCCCTCCCCGTTGCGGGGGGACGCGCACGGTGGTACCGTCAGCGATGGAAGGACAGCCAGACTCAACGCCACGAGTTTCGAGCCCGCCTGACTCGATACCGCTCGCGTGCCTGTGAGCGGAGACCCGCACGGTCTCCGGCATCTTCCGAGTGGTCCGTCTTCACGGGCGGCCGGCACGTCAGGCAAGGAGGTACGGCAGTGGCGAAGAGCCTGTTCGTCGGGAACATCCCCTATCAAATCAGCGAGCCCGAACTCGAGGAGATGTTCTCGCAGGCGGGAGCGGTGGAGAGCGTCACGGTGATGCGTGACCGCATGACGGGGCGCCCGCGCGGCTTCGCGTTCGTCTCGATGGCGAACGACGATGACGCCCAGAAGGCGATCACGCAGTTCGACGGCGCGCAGCTCGGCGGCCGTGCCATCGCCGTCAATGAAGCGCGTCCGCGGCCCGAGCGTGGTCCTGGGGACTTTGGTGGCGGCGGGGGCGGCTTCGGCGGCGGGGGCGGTCGTCCCGGCGGTGGAGGCGGCGGTGGCCGTCGCCCTGGTGGTGGGGGTGGACGTGGTGGCCACGGCGGCGGCAATCGTCGCGAGCCCCGCTGGTAGAGCGAAGGCCGGCGTCACTGCCGGCCTTCTGCTTTTCAGGGGGGAGGAGCCGGACTCAGCACTCCGACAGACTGAGCGGGATGTGCAGGGCGAGGCCGCCGTCGGCCGTCTCCTTGTACTTGGCGCTCATGTCGAGCGCCGTCGTCCACATGGCGTGAATCACCGCATCGAGCGACACCCTGGCATTGGCCGGATCGCTCGCCAGGGCCAGTTGTGAGGCCGTGATGGCCTTGATCGCGCCCATCGTGTTGCGCTCGATGCACGGGATCTGCACGAGTCCCCCCACCGGGTCACACGTGAGCCCGAGATGGTGTTCCATGGCGATCTCGGCGGCCATGAGCACCTGGCTCCGCGAGCCGCCCCGCACCTCGGTCAAGCCCGCCGCGGCCATGGCCGACGACACGCCGATCTCGGCCTGGCAGCCGCCCATCGCCGCGGAGATCGTCGCCCCCTTCTTGAACAGGCACCCCACTTCGGACGCGGCGAGCAGGAATCGAGCGATGCGGTCGGGACTGGATCCATCCGGACCGAACACCACGTCATAGGCGAGCACGGCGGGCACCACGCCCGCGGCGCCGTTGGTGGGTGCGGTGACCACGCGGCCGAAGCACGCGTTCTCTTCGTTGACCGCCAACGCGAACGCCGTCACCCAATCGAGGGTCCAGCCGAAATCGTCGCCGTGGGCGCGAATCGCCGCGAACCACGCGTCGACGTCGAGGGGCGTGCCTGTCGGCGAGAAGGTGAACCCGGACGTCGCCGCCACGCCGGTAGGGCCGGCTGTCCCAGCCCGGCCGAGCAGGCGCGTGTTGATGTCCGCCGCACGGCGACGCACGTTGAGCCCGCCGGGCAGCAACCCCGGCGTGTGACAGCCGCGATGGATGCAGGCGCGCATCACGTCCCAGATGCGCGCGATGAAGGCGCGCGTCTCGGCCTCGGGCCGCCACGCCGCCTCGTTGGCCAGCACCACCGACGACACGGCGCTGCCGGTCTCCCCGCACCATCGCAGCAGGTCGCCAGCCGTGTCGACCGGATACGGCAGGGTCACGGACGATCGCGACTCGCCGCGATCGTCCTCCCACACCACGAAGCCGCCGCCCACCGAGAAGCACGTGCGCTCGCGCCGCGCGCCGTCGGCCCACTCCCCCACGAAACGCAGGCCGTTGGGGTGCTGGGTCAGGACCTCCTGGGGGTGGAAGGCCACCAGCAGTGTCACCGGCTCGCCTCCCGGTAGCGTGAGCGCGCCTTCGGTCAGGGCGCGGGTCACCCGGCCGTGGACCTCGGTCATGTCGCACGTCTCGGGGTCGGCCCCGAAGAGACCAGCCACCACGGCCACGTCGGTGCCGTGTCCGCGCCCGGTCTTGGCCAGCGATCCGAACAGGTGCGCCTCGATGCGCCGAAGGCCGGGCGTCGCCTGCCAGCCGGCGAGGCACTGCTGCGCCGCACGCCAGGGGCCGAGCGTGTGTGAGCTCGAGGGGCCCACGCCAATCTTGAAGATGTCGACGATGGAGAGGCGCTCGTCGGTCATGGGGTCACGCGCGCGGCAGCGCCTCGTCGATGCGGGCGAGTTCGGCCTCCGACAGGCGGAAATCGGCCGCGCCCACCACCCCATCCACCTGCGCAGCCGAGCGGCCACCGACGATGGCAGCGGTGACCGCCGGGTGGCGCAGGGTCCAGGCGATCGCCACCTCGCCGGCAGACTTCCCGTGCGGCGCGCCCACGGCCTTCAGGACCTCCACCAGCGCGAGGTTCGCCGACAACTGCGGCTCCTGGTACTCCTTGTTGTTGCGACGCCAGTCGCCGGCCGGCAGGGTGGCCACCCGCTCGCGTGTCATCGCGCCGGTGAGCAGGCCCGACAGCATCGGGCTGTACACGAGGACGCCGATGCCGTGTTCGGCACAGTACGGCAGGATCTCCGGCTCGATGGCCCGTCGCAGCATCGAATACGGTGGCTGCAGCGACGCGATGGGCGCAATCGCCTGCGCCGTTTTCAGGTCGTCCACCGTGAAATTCGAGACGCCGATGTGGCGCACTTTCCCCTGCCGCTGGAGGTCCGCCAGCGTCTCCCACGCCTCGGCGACACTGCCCGGCGACGGCTCGGCCTGCGACGCCCAGCGTGGCCAGTGCATCTGGTAGAGGTCGATGGTCTCGACCTGCAGTCGACGCAGGCTGTCCTCCACCTCGCGCCTGATGGAGGGGCCCGACACGTCGTGCCGGACCACCCGGTCGTCCCCCCACACGAGCGTGCACTTGGTGAACACGTAGGGACGCTCGGCGGTCGGGATGTCGGCGAGCGCCCGCGCGACCACCTGTTCCGAGTGGCCGAGGCCGTAGGCGGGTGCGGTGTCGATCCAGTTCATCCCGCGGGCGACCGCCTGGCGGATCGCCGCGATCGAGTCCGCGTCGTCCTGCGGTCCCCAGCCGAAGCGCCACTCGCCGCCGATGGCCCACGCGCCGAAGCCGATGGCAGTGATGTGAAGGTCGGTCCGCCCGAGCTGCCGTGTCTGCATGTGCCGATTCTACTCTTCGCCTCACGGCGATCGGCTACGGGACGCGCGCGTTGAGC
>NZ_JBIINP010000250.1:0-5396 GCF_044337415.1 Luteitalea sp. | reverse complement strand
TTCCCAGTACGCCATGCCGCGCGGCTGCTCCCCGGACCACTTCCGCCCGGCGGGCGACACGTGCCGCGTCTGCGGCGGGTTCTCGCGCTGGCTGTACGGGTAGATCCGCAGGGCCGCGATGGTGGCCCTGGCCTTGGCCGGGTCCGGATCGAGCGCACGGTGTGCCGACCACATGTTCACCGTGGGCGAGCGGAACACGTAGTAGCCCGCCGGGCGCATGTCGGGATCGTCGGGGCCGAGAATCAGGTACTTCCCGCCGGCGCCCTTGTCGGGTCCCGTCTGGCCCGAGTCGGTGATCGGCCGCTGCCAGAAGTCGGTGAAGCCGCCTGCCGTCGGACCGGCGGGCACCTCGAACACCAGCGGCCCCGTCTCCTTCAGGTTCGGAAACGCCATGATGTACGGCGTCGTCGCGTTGGCCGTGAGCAGGCCGAGCTTGTCCGTGAACGTGAGGTAGTCCACGTAGTCCAGCTTGCCGGCGCCGAACTTGGTGAGGTGCTCCTGTTGCCACTGCTGCATCGCCATCAGCGGCAGGGCCCAGAGGTAGGCCTGGCAGGCCCGCTGGAAGTCGAGGTCGTCGAAGATCTTCCTGACCGTCGGGTCGGTCGGGTAGCCGTTCTTCAGTTCGAGTGGCCCGAGCCGGGACGCGACGACGCCACTCGTGGGCAGGGCCTGGGCGCCTGCCGTGGTGGCGGCCATGGCCCAGGCGAGCGTGGCGGCGATGAGGTGTCTGGCTGGTCCGGTCTTCATGCCCTCGATACTAGAGGTCGGTCCAGCATTTACCAAATGAATGGTTTTAATCTGTTCGATTAACTCCATCTATATTTAGTGCGTGAGGTGACTGAGGATGGTGCCGTTCGAACTCCGACTCCTCGAGCAGGCGGTGGCCCTCGACGCGCATCGCAGCTTCACCCGCGCCGCCGCGGCCCTGAACCAGTCCCAGCCGACGCTGAGTCATGCCATTCGGCTCCTGGAGGACCGGACCGGCGCGCCGCTCTTCCATCGGGGACGCCGCGGGGTCGAACCCACCGACCTGGGGCGCGTCTTCCTCGAACGCGCGCGCGACATCCTCGCGCGCGTCCAGGACCTCGATCGCGAAACCAGGCTCGCGCACGGACTGCAGAGCGGCTCGCTGTCGATCGGCCTCGGCCCCTACGCCGCGGAGGTGCTGCTCCCGGTGGCGGCGCCGCGGTTCGTCGCCGCCCATCCGACGGTGCGCGTCTCGATCGAGATGGGCACGGCGGAAGCACTGTTGCGCGGGTTGAGAGGGCGGCAGTTCAGCTTCTTCGTGGCCGACACGAGCGTGCTGAGCGAGGAGGACGACCTGGACATGTCGCTGCGCCTGGCGCCCATCGGCGGGTACGTGGTGGGGAGGAAGGGACATCCACTCGCACTGGCGGCCGACCGCGGCGTCGCGGCAGCGTTCGCCTACCCGTTCGCGATGGTGTCGTGGCTACCGCCGCGCGTCCTGCAGCCCATCCTGAACGCGCAGGAACTGCGGCGACGCGAAGGCCACCCGATCTTCCCGGTGTTTCCCGCCGTCACGTGCCCGTCGGTCGACCTCGCCAAGCGCATCGCGGCGGAGTCGGACGTGCTCGTGTTCACCTCGCTGGGACTGGTGCAGGAGGAACTCCAGGCCGGGAGGCTGACGCCCCTCATGGCCGTGCCCTGGCTCAAGACGGAATGGGCGGTCGTCCGCCTGCGCAATCACCCGCTCACGCCGCTCGCAGGTGCGTTCGTGCAGGAACTGCAGCGCCGGCATGCCGAGGTGCTCGAGACCGAGGCGGGGCTTGCGGAGCAGTGGGGCTCGGGAGTGGCCCCCCCGGCCCCGACCGCCGTGCGCAAGGGCACGGGACGACGAGCCGGTGCGTCGGTGAAGCGCATTCGAGAGGGAAGAGCGTCGACGTAAACGTCGACGCCCACGAACCAACGCGCAGCGCCCAGGCATGGGCGCGCGCCACGCCCGCCAACTGCCGACTGCCGACGCCCGACTGCCGTCTACTTCACCTCGACAACGATCTTGCGGAGCGTGCCGGTGAAGCGGTTGGTCACCGCCTTGTAGTCGTCGGTCACCGGGGTCTCATCGTCGATGCCGACGGTGGCGCCCTCGTCGGGCGAGAAGACGTTCGGGATCGTCTTCTCGATGCGCCCCTCGCCGACCTTCGTGCCGTTGACGGTGAGCGTGCCCGTGCCGCCCTTGCCGCGGCCGCCGCCGTCGTAGGCGAAGTCGTAGCGGATCGTGACCGGCCCCGCCGGCAGTGGCGCGGTACCGGCGACGCTGTAGATCTCGCGACCCAGCCAGTTGTAGGCGTACATCGGCCGGCCATTCTTCACGTACAGGCTCCAGCCCGAGAAGCGGCCGCCCTGCGCGAGGATCACACCGTCGCCCTTGCCGTCGATCGTCGCGGTGATCGAGTGCGAGCGGTTCTTGACGTTGATGAACGCGTTCTCGGCCATCGCCACGGCGCCGGGGTATAGCGTGAGCGACGTGCGGCCGCCCATCAGGTCGGGCCGGCCGGCGACGGCCGGGTCCATGCGCTCCACGCTGCGGTCGTCGATCGGGAGCACCTGGTACTTGCCGGCCTCGGTCAGGAACAGCGCCTGCAGTTCCTTCAGCTTCTCCGGATTGCTGGCCGCGAGGTTGGTCGAGCCGCTGAAGTCCTCCGAGACCCGGTACAGCTCCCACGTGTCGGCGGTCAGCGACGCGCGCGGCTTCTGCTCCCACGGCGCGCGGTGCACGGTGCCGGCGAACCAGCCATCGTGATAGATGCCGCGGTTGCCGCCGATCTCGAAGTACTGCGTGGTGTGGGTGCTCGGCGCCGCCGCGTTGCCGAACGTGTAGAGCAGACTGGTGCCCTCGATCGGTCGCTGCGCGATGCCGTTCACGCGCGTCGGCTGCGGCACGCCGGCGGCCTCGAGGATGGTCGGGGCGATGTCGATCACGTGGTGGAACTGCGCGCGCACGCCGCCCTTGTCCGTGATGCGCTTCGGCCAGCGGATCACCATCGGGTTCTGGTTGCCGCCGAACGACGAGGCCACCTGCTTGCCGTACTGGAACGGCGTGTTACCCGCGATGGCCCAGCCGGCAGCGTAGTGCGCGTAGGTGTTGGGGCCGCCAAGCTTGTCGATCATCTGCAACTGGTCGCCCAGCGACTCGGGCGTTGCGTTGAAGAAGGCCATCTCGTTGACCACGCCGCCAAGGCCGCCCTCGGGGCTGGCGCCGTTGTCGCCGACGATGTAGACGACCAGCGTGTTCTCGGTCTCGCCGAGTTCGTCGAGCGCGGCGAACAGGCGGCCGATCTCCTCGTCGGTCTGCTCGCCGAAGCCCGCGAAGACCTCCATCTGTCGCGCGAACAGGCGCTGTTCGTCCTTGCTCAACGCCGTCCAGTCCTTGATCGCAGCCGGCTTGGGCGCCAGCGTCGTGTTGGCGGGGACGACGCCCAGCTTCTTCTGGCGCGCCAGCGTTTCTTCGCGATAGGCATCCCAGCCGCGATCGAAACGGCCGGCGTACTTCTTGATGTAGGACGCGGGCACGTGGTGTGGGGCATGCGTGGCGCCCGGCGCGAAGTACATGAAGAACGGGCGGTCGGGCGTGAGGCCCTGCTGCTGACGCACCCAGGCGATGGCCTGGTTCGTCATGTCGGTCATGAAGTGGTAGTTCGGGTCGGCGGGCGCCTCGATGCGCGTGAGGCCGTCGTACAGCGTCGGCGCCCACTGGTTGGTCTCGCCGCCGATGAAGCCGTAGAACTTGTCGAAGCCCGAGCGCGTCGGCCAGCGATCGGTCGGCCCCGACGGGCTGACCTCCCATGGCGCCGTCTCGTGGTACTTGCCGAAGGCGCCGGTGCTGTAGCCGTTCAGGCGCAGGATCTCGGCCAGCGGCGTGATGCTGTTGGGGCGGTTGCCGCTGTTGCCGGGAAACGCCGTCGCGATGTCCATCACCGCGCCGGCATTGGCCGAATGATGATTACGCCCGGTCTGCAGGGCGACGCGCGTCGGCGAGCAGAGGGCTGCGACGTGGAAGTTGTTGTAGCGCAGGCCGTCGGCCGCGAGGCGGTCGAGGTTGGGCATCTCGATGGCGCCGCCGAAGGTGCTCGACTGGCCGAAGCCGAAGTCGTCGAGCAGCACCACCACCACGTTGGGCGCATCGGCGGGCGCCTTGACCTCGAAGCGCGCCGGTGGCGTCGCCTTGCTGGCCTCGAGTTGCGTGCTCGCCGGGTATGACGGGTCGGCGATGGGCAGCACCGTCCGGTCGAGGCCAGCGCTCGCGCCTGGCGCAGCTGCCGGCGCCTGTGGCGCTTCAGGGGCGGCGGCGCAGGCGCTGGCAGCGCACAGCGCGAGACTCAGGTACCAGCGTGTCGAGCGCGTCACGTCTCCACTCCTCCTGCGGGCCACGCCCCTCGTCACAACGACGACCGGGCGGCCACTCGGACTTCGCGTCCGGTGACGAGGCTAGCCGGAGGGTGGTGTGGGCACTACTGGCAGAAATGACAGGACGGGGCGGCACCCCGTACCCGGCACCCGGTACCCGGTACCCGGTACCCGGTACCCGGCAACTATGGCGTTGCGCCCAGGTAGTTGCCGTAGCCGACGATGAGGGTGGAGAGCAGCAGCGTGGCGACGCCGAGACGCAGCAGTCGCATCGCCTTCGGGCTCGCGCCGCGCCACTCCTTCAGGAACACGCCCCAGATGGTGGCGAAGATGATGATGCTCGCCATGTGCAGCGTCCAGCTCGAGAACTTGTACGCGCCCATCTGCGTCTCGCCCATCGAGTAGAAGAAGAACTGCAGGTACCACAGGATGCCGGCGGCGGCGCTGAACACGTAGTTCCAGAACAGCGGCACGGGCGTCGGGTCCTTGCGGCCGTCGGTCGGCACGTGCGTCGGCGGTCCGCCCTCGCCGAAGGCCGCGGCGAGCGCTGCCGGGGGCGAGGACTCGCGAATCTCCGGGCTCACGTACTGGAAGCCGGTGCCGTTCTTGACGTTCAGGTACAGGCACCACGCGGCGTTGGTCACGAAGCCACCCGCGAGCACCACGACCAGCACGGGCAGGCCCTGCCAGATCGTGTCGGTGCCGTGCTGCAGCGTGATCGCCTTGATCGGGTTGCCGCTCGCCAGGCCGAACGCGAAGCACGCGCTGAACACGCCCGAGACCGCGGCCACCATCACGCCCTTGCGGAAGTCGAACTCCACGACCTGTCCGAGCTTCTGGTCGGCCGGCAGTTCCAGTTCCTTGGTCCGCCCGGCCAGCCCGGTGATGAAGACACCGGCCAGGCACGCCGCCACGCCGAGCAGGATGATGTTGCCGTGCACCGGCGTGATCAGCTTCTCGGTGAACTCGCCGAGGTACCACGGCTCGGCGAGCGTGCCGACGACCGCGCACCACCCGAGCACCATCGCCAT
>NZ_JBIINP010000249.1:0-5428 GCF_044337415.1 Luteitalea sp. | reverse complement strand
GTGGCCGAGCAGGACGGGCCCGTGTCGATGTACGTCAACGATGCGCTGGTGCCGTGCCTGGCCTGGGACTGTCTCTACCGCAACAACGCTGGTGGTCCCGCGACCGTGCGCATCGTGCCCGCCGACGGGCCGCCGTTGCCCCCGGTCGTCGCGCGCGACACGTGTGGGGGCAGGTAAGGGCCACAGGCTACGGGCTACAGGCAGCCTGTCGCCTGCAGGCTGTAGCCGTCGGAGCGGTCGTGGGCCTCAGGCGTGGCGCATCGGCGGGGCGTCGCGGACCACTTCGTCGGCCACGCTGCGTCCGCGCCGACGGTTGACCTTCACGCGCATGTTCTCGAGGTAGAGGTACACGACGGGCGTCGTGTAGAGCGTGAGCACCTGGCTCACCACGAGGCCACCGACGATGGCCGTGCCCAGCGGCTGGCGCATCTCCGCGCCCTCACCGGCGCCCAGCATCAGGGGCAGTGCCCCGAGCAGCGCCGACATCGTCGTCATCAGGATGGGGCGCAGGCGCAGCATGCAGGCGTCGCGGATCGCCTGTTCGGGCGTCAGGCCCCGCTCGCGCTCCAGCTGCAGCGCCACGTCGATCATGAGGATGGCGTTCTTCATGACGACGCCGATGAGCAGGAACAGCCCCAGCAGGGCGACGAGGCTGAACTCCGTCTTCAGCAGCAGCAGGGCGAGCAACGCGCCGGCGCCGGCCGAGGGAATCGTCGAGAGAATCGTCAGCGGGTGCAGGTAGCTCTCGTAGAGCACGCCGAGCACGATGTACACGATGAGCAGGGTGCCGAGGATGGCGAGGGGCTGGTTGCCCTGCAGCCGGTTGAACAGGCTCGCGTTGCCCTGCAGCCGGCCCTGGATGTTGGTCGGCAGCGTCAGCAGCGACACGGCGCGGGTGATGGCGGCCTCGGCCTGGCTCAGGCTCACGCCGGGCGCGAGCTCGAACGACACGTTCTCCGACGCGAACTGGTCGTTGCGGCTGATGCGGTCGTTGGCCGACGTGCGCGTGTAGCGGCTGAAGGTCGACAGCGGCACCCGGCTTCCGGTGGCCGTCACGACGTGCACCTGGTCGAGCGCTTCCGGCCCCTGCGCGAACTGCGGCGCCACTTCCATCACCACACGGTACTGGTTCATCGCGTTGTAGATGGTCGAGACCTGGCGCTGGCCGAAGGCGTTGTTGAGCGCCTGCGTGACCGTGGCCATCTCGATGCCGAGCTGGCGCGCCGCCTCGCGATCGACCTCCAGCGTGATCTGCTGGCTCGACACGAGTTCGTCCTCGATGCCCGTGAGCTCGGGCAGCGGCTTCAGGGCATCGCGCACGCGCTGGGCCCACACGCGCAGGTCGGCCAGGTTGTCCGAACGCAGCGTGTACTGGTACGACCCGCCGCCGAACCCGCCGCCGAAGCGGATGTCCTGATCGACGTTGAGCCACAGCCGGGCGCCCGGCACCTTGGGCAGCGTGCGCCGGATGCGCTCGGCGACGAGCTGGCCCGACACCTTGCGCTCCTGGAGCGGCCTGAGCCGCACGAAGATCTGGGCGTTGTTGATGCCGCGGCCGCCGCCGATGAACCCGGCAACGCTCTCCACGGCCGGGTCGCGCAGCACCGCCTGGCGGAAGGCCTCGATCTTGGGCTGCATGATCTGGAACGACATGCCGTCGTCGCCGCGGATGAAGCCGCCGAGCTGGCCCGTGTCCTGCTGCGGCAGGAAGCTCTTGGGCGCGCTCGTGTACAGGTGCACGGTGAACGCGGCCACGCCGATGAGGATCATCAGGACGATCGGCGCATGGTCGAGGGCCCACCCGAGCGACCGGCCATAGCCGCGCCGCAGCCACGCGAACGCGCCGTCGCTGATCGCCTGCAGGCGGCCAGGCCGGGCCGCCGATCGCGCCACCAGCCAGCGGGCGCACAGCATCGGCGTCAGCGTGAGCGACACCACCAGCGAGATCAGGATCGCCGACACGAGCGTGATCGAGAACTCGCGGAACAGGCGCTCGACGATGCCGCCCATGAACAGGATCGAGACGAACACCGCCACGATCGACAGGTTCATGGAGAGCAGCGTGAAGCCGACCTCCTTGGCGCCCATGTAGGCGGCGTCGAGCGGCGTCATGCCCTCCTCGACGTGACGCGAGATGTTCTCCAGCACGACGATGGCGTCGTCGACGACCAGCCCGGTGGCGACGATGAGCGCCATCAGCGAGAGGTTGTTGAGGGAGAAGCCCCAGAGGTACATCACCGCGCAACTGCCGATGAGGGCGACCGGGACGGCGGTGACCGGAATCATCGCCGCGCGCGCGTTGGCCAGGAACAGCAGGACCACCAGGATGACCAGGCCCACCGCGATGAGCAGGGTCTTGCGCGCCTCGTGCAGCGTCGCCCGGATGGTCGGCGACCTGTCGCTCGCCACGTCGAGCGTGACGCCCGCCGGGAGGAAGGCGCGCAGGGCCGGCAACTGCGCCGTCACGCCGTCGACGGTCGCGATGATGTTGGCCTGTGCCTGTCGGCTGACGACCAGCAGCACCGCGTCCTTGTCGTTGAAGAAGCCGGCGTTGTAGCGGTCCTCGATCCCGTCGTAGACCCGGGCCACGTCGCCGAGGCGGACGGGGGCGCCGTTGCGGTAGGTGATGATCAGCGGCTGGTAGTCGGCCGCCTTCGAGAGCTGGTCGCTGGCCTGGATCTGCCAGTGGCGCTCGCTGTCCTCGATCATGCCCTTGGGTCGCAGCAGGTTGGCGCTGCCGATGGCCTGCCGGACCTGGTCCAGCGAGATGCCGTACTGCGTGAGCGCCTGCGGCTGCAACTCGACGCGCACGGCGGGGAGCGATCCGCCGCCCACGGTGACGTCGCCGACGCCGGTCACCTGCGCCACCTTCTGCGCCAGCACCGTCGAGGCGAGGTCGTAGAGCTGGCTGGTGCTGGCCGTGTCCGAGGTCAGCGCGAGCAGCATGATCGGCGCCTGCGACGGGTTGACCTTGCGGTACGACGGCATGCCCGGCAGCGCGCTGGGCAGCAGCGACCGCGAGGCATTGATCGCCGCCTGCACCTCGCGCGCCGCGGTGTCGATGTTCTTGTTCAGGTCGAACTGGATGTTGATGCGCGTCGAGCCCTGCGAGCTCTGCGACGTCAGCTCGTTGACGCCGGCGATGGTGCCGAGCGCGCGTTCGAGGGGCGTGGCCACGCTCGAGGCCATCGTCTCGGGGCTGGCGCCCGGCAACGACGCCCCGACCGAGATGGCCGGGAAGTCGACCTGCGGCAGCGGCGACACGGGCAGCAGCATGTAGCCGAGTGCGCCGACCAGCACCACGGAGATGCTGAGCAGCGTCGTCGCGACCGGCCGGCTGATGAAGGGCGACGAGAGACTCATGCCGTGACGTCCTCCACCGCGAGGGGGCGTGGCTCCGATCGCCACGCGTGCCCGAGGCGATCGAAGAAGAGGTAGATCGCCGGGGTGGTGAACAGCGTGAGCACCTGGCTCACCAGCAGCCCGCCGACCATCACCAGGCCGAGCGGCTGGCGCATCTCGGCGCCCGACCCCGACGACAGCATCAGCGGCAGCGCGCCGAACAGCGCCGCCAGCGTCGTCATCAGGATCGGCCGGAACCGCAGCAGCGCCGCCTTGTAGATGGCATCGCGCGGGCTCAGGCCCTCGGTGCGCTCGGCGTCGAGGGCGAAGTCGATCATCATGATCGCGTTCTTCTTCACGATGCCGATCAGCAGGATGATGCCGATGACCGCGATCAGGCTGAGGTCGGTGCCGGTCATCAGCAAAGCGAGGAGCGCGCCCACGCCCGCCGACGGCAGCGTCGAGAGAATCGTGATGGGGTGGATGTAGCTCTCGTAGAGCACGCCGAGCACCACGTACATGGTGACGATGGCGGCGAGCACCAGCAGCAGCGTGCTGTCGAGCGACGACCGGAAGGCCGCGGCCGCGCCCTGGAAGGTCGTCTGGATGCTGGCCGGCATGCCGAGCTCGCGCTGCGCCTCCTCGATGGCCTCGACGGCCCGGCCGAGCGAGGCGCCCTTGGCCAGGTTGAACGACATGGTGACGGCGGGGAACTGGCCGGCGTGGTTGATCACCAGCGGCGTGTTGCGATCCTCCACCGAGGCGATGCTCGACAGGGGGATCTGCCGTCCGTCCGACGTCGCCACGAACACCTGGCCGAGGGCCTCCGGCCCGATCTGGAAACGGGGCGCGACCTCGAGCACCACGCGGTACTGGTTGGCCTGCGTGTAGATGGTCGAGATCAGGCGCTGCCCGAAGGCGTCGTACAGCGCGTCGTCGATGGCCGACACGCGGATGCCGAGCCGGCTGGCGGCGTCGCGGTCGATGTCGAGGAACGCCTGGAGCCCGCGGTCCTGCAGGTCGCTGGCGACATCGGCCAGGTACGGCGACTGCTGGAGCTTCGCCACCAGCCTGGGCACCCACAGGCTGAGGCGCGCCGCATCGGGATCCTCGAGCGTGAACTGGAACTGGGTGCGGCTGACCCGGTCCTCGATGGTCAGGTCCTGCACCGGCTGCATGTACAGCGTGATGCCGGGCACGCGCGCGACGCGCTCGCGCAGGGAGGCGATGATCTCGGTGGCCGACCTGGTGCGCTGGTCGCGTGGCGTCAGCGTGACCAGCATGCGGCCGCTGTTGAGCGTCGCATTGGCGCCGTCCACGCCGATGAACGACGACAGCCCCTTGACGTCCGGCTCCTCGAGGATGGCCCGCGCCGCCGCGCGCTGGCGCTCCGCCATCGCCGCGAACGACACCGACTGCGGCGCCTCGCTGATCACCTGGATGGCGCCCGTGTCCTGCACCGGGAAGAAGCCCTTGGGCACGATCAGGTACAGCCACACCGTGAGCGCCAGGGTCGCCACGGCCACGAACAGGGTGAGCGTCTGGTAGCGCAGCGCCACGTTCAGCATCCGCCCGTACAACGCGATGATGTCGTCGAGGAACTTCCCGGTCATCGTGAAGAGGCGGCCGTGCTGCTCGGATGCCTCGGCCTTCAGCAGGCGGGCGCACATCATCGGCGTGAGCGTCAGCGACACCACGAGCGAGATGAGGATCGACACCGCGAGCGTGATCGCGAACTCGCGGAACAGGCGCCCCACGACGTCGGCCATGAACAGCAGCGGGATCAGCACCGCGATCAGCGACACGGTGAGCGAGACGAGCGTGAACCCGATCTGGCGGGCGCCCTCGAGCGCGGCCTCCATCGGCGTCGCGCCCTCTTCCAGGTAGCGCGCGATGTTCTCCACCATCACGATGGCGTCGTCGACCACGAAGCCCGTGGCGATGGTCAGGGCCATCAGTGTGAGGTTGTTGATGGAGAAGCCGGCCAGGTACATCACGCCGAACGTGCCGATGAGCGACAGCGGCACCACGACGCTCGGGATGATGGTGGCCGGGATGTTGCGCAGGAAGACGAACGTGACGAGCA
>NZ_JBIINP010000248.1:0-5434 GCF_044337415.1 Luteitalea sp. | reverse complement strand
GTCGACTACTACGACTACCTCTCGTCGACGCAGGTCAGCCCGCGTGTCGGTGCCAGCTACGCCTTCAACGAGGCGTGGTCGTGGCGCGGCAGCTACGGCCGCTACTACCAGCAGCCGTTCTTCCTGTTCCTCGCCGCCTTCGACCAGAACCGCTTCCTGGTGCCCTTCGAGGCCGACCACTTCGTGACGGGCGTGTCGTACACGGGCCCGGGTCGCATGCGTGCAACGGCCGAGGTGTACCGCAAGCAGTACCGGAACTACCCGGTGGCGGCCGACATCCCGCAGCTCTCGCTGGCCAACATCGGCGACACGTTCGCCACCCGCGACATCCTGTTCCCGCTGCTCAGCGAGGGGCGAGGCGAGGTGAGCGGTGTCGAGTTGCTCGCGGAGCGCAAGCCGGGCGGGCGCTGGTATGGCCAGGCCAGCGTCGCCTTCTCGCGCGCCCGCCACGCCGGGCTCGATCAGGTGTTGCGTCCGGGCTCGTTCGACTATCCCGTCGTGCTCAACCTGTCCGGGTCGTGGCTGTTTGCCGACAAGTGGCAGGCGTCGGCGCGCGCCGTCTACCTGTCCGGACGTCCGTACACCCCGTTCGATCTCGTGACGTCGACGCGGCAGAACCGCGGCGTGTTCGATCTCACGCAGGTCAACGGCCTGCGCGCCGACGACTACTTCCGCCTCGACGTGCGCGTCGATCGCACTTTCACGATCGGCGGGCAGAAGGTCACCTTCTTCGCGGGCGCGCAGAACGTGACCAACCGCGAGAACTTCGCGACGCTCGGCTGGAACCGCACGAACAACCGGCCCGAGGTGAACGTGCAGAACGGCATCTTCCCGCTGATCGGCTTCGACTGGCCCTTCTAGAAATTGCAGAATTGCAGTCATCAATCCGCCCTCGACGGGCGACGACGGGCGACGACGGCGATCCAATTCCCGAAATTCTGAAATTCTGAAATTCTCGTGTCTCGCCCAGAGACACGAACGCCCCCGGCGCCGTGCGGCACCGGGGGCGTTTGTCGATCAGCAGGGGCGCGCGGTTACTCGGTGCGCGAGAGCGGCTTGATCTCCCAGCCCTTGCGGTACTCGCGGGTCAGGAGCTTGTCGGCGTCCTTGTCGTTGACGAACGTCTCGGACTTGCCGTCGAACTGCAGCTGGCGGCCGACGCGGTACGAGATGTTGGCCAGGTGCGGCAGGGCGGAGGAGAGGTGCCCCTCCACGACGTCGCACGTCAGCTTCTTCGGGTCGTTGGCGCGAATCGCGTCGACGAAGTTCTGGTAGTGCGGCGTCTCGATGCTGGTGAGCACGAGGGGGTCGCTGCCGCTGTCGGGCGGCGGCGCGTCGGAGCCGGGGCCCTTCTCGTCCTTGCTGCGGCCCTTGTACGACTGCCACTTGCGGCCGTCGCCGTCGACCCACATCCAGCCCTCGGACCCGTAGAACAGGTTGCCGATCTTGACGCCGCCTTCGTCGTTGGTCGACTCGCCGCGGGTCGCGAACTCGAGGATCGTGCCGTCGGCGTACTCGAAGAACGACGTCTGCACGTTGGGCGTGTCCTGCGAGGACTCGGGGCCGAAGTAGCCGCCCACCGAGCTGATCTTGACCGGGTGCTCCTGCTTGCCGAGGCCCCAGCGCGCGATGTCGAACTGGTGCGGCCCCTGGTTGCCGGTGTCGCCGTTGCCGTAGGCGAAGTGCCAGTGCCAGTTGTAGTGGAAGTGATTGACGTTGAACGGCGTCTTGGCGGCCGGGCCGAGCCACAGGTCGTAATCGACCTTCGACAGGTAGGCTGCGTCCCACGTCGGTTCCGGGCGACCGCCGACCGTCAGGCTGTACTTCGCGCCGGCGGCCAGCGGGCCGTCGGGGTACTTGCCGATGGGCGGGCGCGGCTTGAAGCACAGGCCGCGGGCCATGTAGACCTTGCCGATGCCGCCGTCCTTGAGGAACTGCATCGCCTGGCGCACGGCCGGGCGGCTGCGGTTCATCGTGCCGACCTGGACGATCTTGCCGTACTTCCTGGTCGCCTCGATTTCCTGGCGGCCTTCCCACACCGTGTAGCTGGAGGGTTTCTCCACGTACACGTGCTTGCCCGCCTGCAGCGCCATGATCGTCATCAGCGCGTGCCAGTGGTTGGGCGTCGCGATGATCACGCCGTCGACGTCCTTGTCGTCGAGGACGCGGCGGAAGTCCTGCACGAAGGCGGGCTTGAACGTCGGCACGTCGGCGAGCGCCTTGTCGTTGACGCGCTCGGCCTCGAGGTTCAGGTCGACGTCGGCCAGCGTCTTGATCTCGACGCCCTTGATCTTGGCAAAGCCACGCTTGAGGGCGTTGCCCTGCCCACGGACGCCGATGCTCGCCAGGACGAGCTTGTCGTTCGCCCCCTGAATCCGCGTCGCGCCCATTGCCGTCGACGGAAGGAAGTGGCCGCCGGCGGCCACCACCGCAGCGGTCACGCCGAGTCGGGACGCGAACTCGCGCCGCGACATGCCATTGCCCTGTTGATCTGCCACTGTGGCCTCCATCCGGGGCACGCCTCGACGGACGGCTCCCGATGTTGCTGTGTCTGAACCCCGGAGTCTACCACTGGTCGGACCACACGGGGCAGGGGCGGGGGAGGCGTGCGGCAATGGCAGGCGGGCTAGCCGCCCGCCTGCCATTGCCGCACGGCCTCGACCGGGTAGAGCAGCATCAGGATGTTGAGGGTCAGGTTGTCGCGGATGAGGTAGCCGACGACGAGTTCCATGGTCAGGGCGGCGACGACGATCACCCAGACGGGGAGACGCGCCGCGAGTACGAATCCCAGCACCATCGCGCCGATATCGCTGAGGGAATTGAGGACGCTGTCGCCGTAGTAGTCGAGGGCGATCGTCGCCTCGCGGTACCGGTTGATGACCATGTCGGTGTTCTCGAGGATCTCCCAGGCGCCCTCGAGCAGCACCGCCAGCACCAGGCGCACGCCGATCGGCAGGCCGCCTTCGCCCGAAGGCGTCTTCGGGCCAAGCCGCCGCGCCACCAGCCACAGCAGCCCGTAGAACAGGAAGCCGTGGATGACGTGCGATAAGGTGTACCAGTCGGTCAGGTGCTGCGAGTTGTCGGCGCTGTTGACCGCCCCCACCCACAGCAGCACGTGGCCGCACCGGCAGATCGGTACCCGCCCCATGGCGAGCAGGACCAGGCCGGTGGCGGCCATCAGGGCGCCGGCCGCCGCGATGGTCCGCGGACTGGTGAGCGAGTCGAACGAGGCAGCGAAGCGGGAGCGCGTCGGCACGTCGCTCACTGTACCGCCGGTGGCGGGGAGGGGGGATGGCCGGCTCGACCGTGCTGGCCCCCGCTCCCGGGCTCCGCCTTCCCGTACCCGGTACCCGGTACCCCGTACCCGGTACACTGTTGCGTGCCGTTCTCACATCTCGGGCTGCATCCCAGCCTCACGCGCGCCCTCAAGGAACTCGGCTTCACCCGGCCCACGCCCATCCAGTCGGACGCCATTCCGCCGGCCCTGGCGGGGCGCGACGTGCTGGCCTGCGCTGCCACCGGCAGCGGCAAGACCGCGGCCTTCCTGCTGCCCATCCTCCAGAAGCTGATGGGCCTGCCGCGCGGGACCACGCGGGCGTTGGTGCTGACGCCGACGCGCGAGCTCGCGGCGCAGATCCTCGAGGACCTGAACACCTTCGCCGTGCACACCCCCATCAGCGCGGCGGCCGTCTTCGGCGGCGTCGGCATGGGGCCGCAGGAGCAGGCCTTCCGGCGTGGCGCGGACGTGATCATCGCCACGCCCGGGCGGCTTCTCGACCACTTCCGGCAGCCCTACGCGAAGCTCTCGGGCCTGGAGTTCCTCGTCCTCGACGAGGCCGACCGCATGCTCGACATGGGGTTCCTGCCCGACATCAAGCGCGTGCTGAGGCACGTCCCGCAGGCGCGCCAGACGCTGTTCTTCAGCGCGACGATGCCTGCGCCGATCGTGGCGCTGACGCGTGAGCTGCTGCGCGACCCCGCGACGATCAACCTGGCGCGCCAGGCCGCGCCGGCCACCGGGATCACGCAGGCCATCTACCCCGTGTCGCAGGACCTCAAGGGCGCGCTGCTGGTGGCGCTGCTCCAGCGCAAGGTGATGACGCAGGCCCTGGTCTTCACCCGCACCAAGCACCGCGCCGACCGGCTCACCGCATACCTGGAGAAGCAGGGCGTGAAGGCGGCGCGCATCCACGGCAACCGATCCCAGGCCCAGCGGACGCTGGCGCTCGCCGGCTTCAAGAGCGGCGAGTTCCCCGTCCTGGTGGCCACCGACATCGCCGCGCGCGGCATCGACGTCACCGAGCTCGGCCATGTCGTGAACTTCGACGTGCCCGTCGCCGCGGAGGACTACATCCACCGCGTCGGCCGGACCGGCCGCGCCGAGGCGACGGGGGAGGCGTTCACCTTCGTCTCCAAGGACGAGGAAGGCGAGTGGGCGCAGATCGAAAAGGTCGTCGGCAAGCGGCTCCCGCGCGTCCAGCTGCCTGACTTCGACTACACGGCCAGGCCGGAGGTGCGCCTGGAGATCCCGCTGGCCGAGCGCATCGCGGCCATCCGCAAGCGCAAGGCCGAGGAACGTGCCCGCGCCCAGGCCAAGGCCGCCGAGCGGGCGGCGCGCCTGCCGGGCAGCGTGCGCGGCAGCAGCACCGGTCCGGTGACGCGCCCGGGTGGTGGGCGTGGTCCTGCGGCGCCCCGTCCGCAGGGGCAGGGTCAGGGTGGCGGTCAGGGCGGTGACGACTCGCGCGGTCAGGGCGCTGGCACTCCGCGCCACGCACCGGCCATGCATGCCCGGCCGCACGGCTCGCCGCGGCCGGGCGGCTCCGGCGGAGGGCGTCCGGGCGGTGGCCGCCCCGGCAGTGGTCGGCCCGGCGGTCCCGGGCGCGGGCCTGGCGGCGGTGGCCCCCGTCGCGGTCGCTGACACGCGACACACCGACGTGCCTGTCGAGAGCCGCGGCGCACGCCGGTGGCTGCGGCCCTCGATTGCGGCAACGGCTCTGCGGCAGGCCGTACAGCCTCCGATCGCGGAGATCGCCGTGTCGGCCTCACGGCACTGCCGGATACGCGGCGAGACTGATTCTCGCGTAGGCCGTTTCCTACACGCTGACGCGTTCTCGCCAGCAGTGCCGGTATCCCGTCCGGGGCGCCGCGCATGCCGATCGTGAACTCGCGCAAATCCGGCGCAATTTTCGACCTTCCTGGTACTGCGCTCGAGCTGGCTCTGTCGTCATGCCGGTCGTGCGACCAATCGTGTCGGTCGACACGACGATTCCGACTATCCGAGTCGGTATTTCAGCACGTACTTACCTCTTTGACGGGGCTCCCCGCTGCGCTATTCTCCGCCTGCACGCCGACGGGTGCCGACTTTCCGGCAGCGTGGTTCGTGTATTGCGTTCGCGAGCGGAGAAGACCGGTATGTCGACGTGCCTGTCTTCAC
>NZ_JBIINP010000279.1:0-4465 GCF_044337415.1 Luteitalea sp. | reverse complement strand
TCCGTGAAGCCGATCAACGCCGTCAGCAGGTTGTTGAAGTCGTGCGCCAACCCGCCGGCGAGGCGCCCGATGGCCTCCATCGTCTCCGCTTGCCTGACCAGCGCGCCATCCACGCCCGGCATGCGGCCAGAGGCATCCACGTGCGCCACGGCGGCGCCGATGACCGTCGACGAGGTGATGGGGTGGACCAGAACCTCGAACCAGCGCTGATCGGTCGGGGTGAAGCACGGGTAGAAGTGGGCGAAGCGCGACAGGCGCGCATCGAGCACGCCCCTGATGCCGTTGCGCACCGTGTTGGCGTCCGCCGTGTCGGCGCCGGTCGCGGCGTCGCACACGTCCAGGTAGTTCATCCCCACACCCGCCGCGGGGTCGTTGAACGATTGGCAGACACCGAAATGTCGCCATCGGGTATTGGCGGCGACGATGGTGCCGTTGGCATCGAGGAGCACGGCATGACCGGGCAGCGCCTCGACGAGCGATGCCGCGACCGCCTCCATGGCTGGCGCGGCCCCGAAGTCCGGGGAGAGTCCCGTGCGTGCTGGCGAGCGACCTGAAGGTTCCACGCGGCCTCCGAACACGACCCGACGGGCCCTGCGGCGCATGCGCGGCGGAACCCGTGCCGGGAGGGGGCAGCCCCGTTTCTAACACGGCGGCCAAGGGGTTCCAATAGGTAGACCTCTCTTCGGAAGGTACTTCCTTCCCATGGAAATCCCTGGAGCTCTTCCGTAGGCCGGCTGGAGGCGGGACGCCTGCGGCACAATGGCTGCCGATGGTCGAGCCACCGGGTGCATTGATCACCGACGAGGCCTGCATGCGCGAGGCGCTTCGCCTGGCGGCCATGGCCGCAGACCTCGGCGAGGTGCCGGTCGGTGCCGTCGTCGCGCTCGACGGCACCATCGTCGGGCGCGGGTACAACCGCCCGATCAGCGGCGTGGACCCGACGGCGCACGCGGAGATCGTCGCCGTGCGCCAAGCCGCGGCGTATCTCGGCAACTACCGCCTGACAGGTGCCCACCTCTACGTGACGGTGGAGCCCTGCACGATGTGCGCGGGTGCGCTGGTGCACGCGCGCATCGCGAGGCTCGTGTTCGGCACACGCGAGCCGCGGGCGGGCGCGGTGGTGTCGACGGCACAGGTGCTGGCGTCGCCGCAGTTCAACCACCGCGTGGATGTGGTCGAGGGGATGCTGGCGGGCGAGGCCCAGCGCCTCATGCAGGACTTCTTCAGGGAACGCCGAGCGCCGACGCCGAACGCCGAACGCTGAACGCCGTCAGCGCAATTCTTCGAGTCGCCGCTTCTGCTGGCCCTGGGCGTCGAAGTTGTCGGGCGCGAGCCACTGCTGGTACGCCGATCTCAGCGCCGGCCATTCCGAGTCGACGATCGAGAACCACACCGTGTCGCGGTTCTGGCCCTTGGCCACCATGTGCTGGCGGAAGATCCCCTCGAAGGTGAAGCCGAAGCGCGCCGCGGCGTGACGCGACGGCTCGTTGCGGTGATGGCACTTCCACTCGAGGCGGCGATAGCCGAGGTCCGTGAACACGTGATCGGCCATCAGAAACAACGCCTCGGTCGCCACGCGTGTCCGGGCGATGGCCGGGCCCCACAGGATGTGGCCAACCTCGATCACGCCATGGGGCGCGTCGATGCGCATCAGCGCCTGACGTCCTTCCGCGCGTCCCGTGGCCCTGTCGATGACCGCAAAGAACAGCGGGTCGTCGGTACTGACGGCCGTCTCCATCCAGGTCCGGAACGCGCGTGCGTCGGCTGGCGGGGCGTCGAAGAGGTACGCGAAGCGCGCCTCGGCGCCGGGCTCGAGCGCCGAGGCAAACAACTGCGCCTCGTGCCGTTCGATCGCCAGCGGTTCGAGTCGTGCGTAGCGCCCGTCCAGCACGGTTCGCTGCGGGCGCGGCGCGCCGCTCCAGTGAGTCAGGTCCGATGTCACGTCGTCATCATCGCCGGTGCGACCCCGGTGACGAATGCCCTTGCTGAAATGTCGCCAGCCTCGAAGATATTTGTCGCGGCAATCTGCCGTTGCTCAGGCACGGTGTACTGAGCTACCGTCACGCCGCAGCCAGGCGCGTGTTCGGCGCGCGCGTTCGGGACCTGCACAGGGTCGGGAGCGGAGGACACGCAATGTCGCATACCCGTCGGAGCTTCCTGCAGCGGTCGGCCGTCGGCACGGCGGCACTGGTATGGTCCGGGCCACGCGCCACCGCAGCGCAGGCCGGGGCGCCGTCATCGGCGTCGCTGCCGCCGTTCGGGTCGGCGCCGCGATTCGACCTGCACGCCGTCTCGCGCGCGCCGGTCCGCATCGAGCGCATCGAGGCCCTGCGCCACGACGGCCACGTGTTCATCCGCACGGTGTCGACCGACGGCGCCGAGGGCGTGTGCCTCACCAACGAGCGCGACTACCTCATCCCGCTGATGAAGGACCGGCTCGTGCCGTTCTTCGTCGGCAAGGACGCGCGCGACCTCGAGACGCTCGTCGACGTCGTTTATCGGCGGCACCAGTCCAACTACAAGCTCGCGGGACTCGCGTTCTTCAACCCACTCGGCTGGATCGAAATCAGCCTGCTCGACATGCTCGGCCGCATCGCCGGCAAGCCGATCGCCGAACTACTCGGCGGCATCCGCCGCCGCGAGTTCCCGGTGTACCTGTCGAGCACGCAGCGCGACATCACGCCCGAGCGGGAGGCCGCACGCTTCCAGGCCCGCATGGCCGAGACCGGCGCGCGGGCCGTGAAGTTCAAGGTCGGCGGGCGGATGAGCCGCAATGCCGACGAGTCGCCCGGGCGCACCGAGCGCATCGTCCCTCACCTGCGCAAGGCGCTCGGCGACGACGTGACGATGTACGTGGATGCCAACGGGTCGTACGACGTGGCGCGGGGCATCGAGGTTGGCCGGCTCTGCCAGGCGCACGGCGTGGCGATCTATGAAGAGCCGTGTCCGTTCGACGAGTACGAAGACACACGGCAGGTGGCCGACGCGCTCGACCTGATCGTGGCGGGCGGCGAGCAGGACTCGTCGCTGGCGCGCTTCGCGGCCATCGCGCGGACGCGCACGCTCGACCTGTTGCAGCCCGACCTGATGTACAACGGCGGCCTGCTGCGGGCGCTCGAGGTGGCCCGCTATGCCGAGCGGCATGGCCTGAAGGGCATCGCCCCGCACAATCCCAAGACGGGCGCAGGGCAGGCCCACTTCCTGCAGTTCGCCGCGTGCGTGCCCAATCTGTTCGGCTTCCAGGAGTACCACGTGAGCCAGCCGGAGGCGGAGCCGTGGTCGAGCGAGCGCTTCGCGGTGAGGAATGGCAAGCTGACGCTTCCGGATGGCCCTGGCCTCGGCGTCACGTTCGACCCCGACATGCTGAAGAAGGCCGAGCGCCTCTGACGCGGCCCGGGGAGCGCCTGAAGGGCTGGTCCTATACTGTCGGCATGGCCTCGGTTGCCGACGATCTCCGCGACGACACTCGCGCGCGCGTGCTGGCGATGCCGGTCTCCGAGCGCATCGCGCTGAGCCTGGCCCTGGGCGACGAGGACGTCGAGCGGTACGCGGAGCACGCGGGTCTCCCGAGCGACGTGGCGCGTCGTGAGCTGCAGCGTCGGCACGCGGCGGGGCGTCGCCCGTCACGGTCGGCGTTGGGTGAATCGGATGACGCTGCTCGATGACGTCTGCGGCCTCCTGTCGGCTCTCGACATCCCGCACGCCCTCATCGGTGCGGCGGCGCTGGCCGCACGTGGCATCGCCAGGTCGACGTTCGACATCGACCTGCTGACGACCGATCGGCGCGTGCTCGAACAGCCACTCTGGGCCGATCTCGTGCGGGCGGGCGTGTCCGTCGACGTGCGGCGCGGCGACGCCGACGACCCGCTGGCCGGGGTGGTGAGAATCAGCGCTCCCGGTCAGCGCCCCGTCGATCTCGTCGTGGGTCGATACGCGTGGCAGGCGCGCGCGGTGGAACGCGCCGATACCGCTCGGATCGGGCCGCCGGTGGTGACGACGGTGGACCTGATCCTCCTCAAGCTGTACGCCGGCGGCGCGCAGGACCTGTGGGATGTGCGGGAACTGCTTCGCGCCTCGGAGGCGCAACCGCTCGTCGACGCCGTCGAGGGTGAGCTGGTCGCGCTGCCCGGGGCGATGCGGGCCGCCTGGGATGCTTTCCGCGCGTCGGACTGACACGCGCGCGCCGGCGGCCTTCGGGAGGTCCCGCTGTTCCGGCCCGCCCCAGACCGCAGGTGACCCCGAGCCCTCGTGCGTGATAAACTTCAGAGTCTTGCCGCGCGGAGAGGTACCGAAGCGGTCATAACGGGGGCGCCTCGAAAGCGTCTAGACGGGAAACCGTCACGTGGGTTCGAATCCCACCCTCTCCGCCAACTCCTTCCCTTCGGTCAGTCGTTGTCGTCGAGGCTGTGTTCAGGCCAGCCGCGGCATCGCTGCGCGACGCCGCGAGCTGGCTCGAATCCCACCC
>NZ_JBIINP010000018.1:0-51829 GCF_044337415.1 Luteitalea sp. | reverse complement strand
TCACGTGGGTTCGAATCCCACCCTCTCCGCCAACTCCTTCCCTTCGGTCAGTCGTTGTCGTCGAGGCTGTGTTCAGGCCAGCCGCGGCATCGCTGCGCGACGCCGCGAGCTGGCTCGAATCCCACCCCTGTGGTTCGGCAGGGCCGGCGCTTGGTCGCCATCGGCGCTCCGCGCCTCGGCTTCCCTCACATCGAGCAGCAGTGCTGCCTCTACCCGCAGTCCGTGGCCGTCGAACTTCAGTTCGACGGTGGGCGGTGCTCGCTGCGGTTCGTCAGGGCCGCGGCTTGGTCGCCGTCGGCGCTGTGCGCCTCGGCTCCGGATCCCACTCGGACACCGGCAGGCTCCCCACACGTCGTCGACGCCCTCGCGACGGTCCGTGCACGTTCGATCCGTAGCCGTCGGACTTGTCCGACGGTCAGTGCGGCTTCGCTGAGGGGCGCAAGCGCCGCGGCTTCGTCGGCGTCGGGCGGCGAGATCCGTCGCGCTGAGCCGCGACAGGGCCGTCAGCGTGAACGCCGCGTCGGCAGCGTCCAGTTCTCGAGCTTCAGGTCGCGCACCCGCTCGAACTCCGCGATGTTGTTGGTGACCAACGTCACTCCCAACGCTCTGGCGTGCGCGGCGATGAAGAGATCATTGGCGCCGATCATGACGCCCCGGCGCTTCAGATCCGCACGGATCTCCGCGTAGTGGAGCGCGCCGCCCTGGTCGAAATCCACTGCCTCGACGTAGGGGAGGAAGGCCGCCAGGGCGGCGGCGTCATGCGCGCGGCGGGGTGACACCTCAACTCCGTAGAGCAGTTCCGCCCTGGTGACCACAGACATACAGACGTCGTCGACCGAGAACGTCTGCAGCCGCTTCAAGACCAGCGGATGCGAGCGCTTCATGATGTAGGAGCACGTGTCCGTGTCCAGCATGAAGCGGGGCATCACAGATCGCGCTCCTGCACCGGCAGGTCCTCGACGTCGGCCATGAAGGTCGCCGATGCCACGGGCGCGGACGCCAGGTACGTGTTCCAGTCGCGGGGGCGAGGCGAGAGGATGACGTCGTCGCCGACCCTGCGGATCAGGACCTCGTCGGTGGCGAACTGGAAATCCTTCGGTAGTCGCACCGCCTGGCTGCGGTTGGTCATGAAGACCTTCGCAGTTCGTGACATGTCGGGCACCTCCGAAGCCAGTATGCCATATACATGACGTATATGGCTGCCGCGAGCTGGCTCGGATCCCACGCGGGGTGTCGCCGTCGGACGTGCCCGACGGTCAGTGCTGCCTCGCTGGGCGCGTGCGGTGCGGCCTTGGCGCTCTGTATCGCCCAGCCCCAGCCCCCAGCCCCCAGCGCCAACCGCTTCCTGACGCGCAGGCCGCCCCTGAGCCGACTTGTGGAACCATGGGGGCATGACCGCATGCGTTCGCGTTCCGTTGGCCGTGATGCTCCTGGCCCTCGTCGTTGGCACCGGCCCGGCGGCCGCCGGCCAGCGCGCCGTCGTGTCGGGGGCGCACGACGCGCCACTGACGGCGACCGTGCCCGTCGACCCGCGGATCACGGTGGGCACGCTGTCCAACGGGATGCGCTACTACATCCGCGCCAACGACCAGCCGAAGAACCGTGCCGAAATCCGGCTCGTGGTCAACGCAGGGTCGGTGCTCGAAGACGACGACCAGCGAGGGCTGGCGCACTTCGTCGAGCACATGGCCTTCAACGGGACGCGGCACTTTCCCAAGCAGGACGTGATCGCGTTCCTGCAGTCGACCGGCATGCGCTTTGGCGCCCACGTCAACGCCAACACCGGCTTCGACCAGACGGTCTACGAGCTCCGCATTCCAACCGACAGCCCCGACGTCATCGACCGGTCCCTGCTGATTCTCGAGGACTGGGCCACCGCCGTGTCGTTCGAGCCGGACGAGATCGAGAAAGAGCGCGGCGTCATCCTCGAGGAGTGGCGCACGGGCCTCGGCGCCGGCGCCCGGATCCTCGACGCCCAGTTGCCGGTCCTGCTGAAGGACTCCCGCTACGCCCAGCGCCTGCCCATCGGCACGCCCGAGACCATTCGCACGTTCCCCGCCGCTCGCCTGAAGCAGTACTACACCGACTGGTACCGCCCCGATCTGATGGCCGTGATCGTCGTCGGCGACTTCGACCCGGTCGCCATGGAAGCGCGCATCAAGGCGCGCTTCGGGCCGATTCCGGCGGCCAAGAGCCCCAGGCCCCGACCGGTGTACGACGTCCCCGAGCAGCCCGGTACGCGCTACACGATCGCCACCGACCCCGAGGCCACGCGCACGATCATCGGCATCTCGAGCACCATGCCGGCGCGCGACCAGTCGACCCTCGGCGCCTATCGCCAGATGACCCTCGAGCGGACGTTCGCATCGCTGCTGTCCGCGCGGCTCTCGGAGATGGCCCAGAAGCCCGGCGCGCCGTTCCTGGCCGCGCAGACCAATCGCGGGATCTTCGTGCAGTCGACCGAATCGACGACGCTCAGTGCGCTCGTGCCGGATGGCGGCGCCGAGAAGGGCCTGGCGGCGCTCCTGGACGAAGCCGCCCGCGTCGCCCGGTTCGGCTTCACGCAGACCGAACTCGATCGCTACCGGCAGGCCATGCTGAACGCCTTCGAGCAGCTTGCGTCATCGCCCGACGAGCACACCTCGGAGTCGCTTGCCGACGAGTTCATCCGCAGCTTCACGCAGGGTGAACCGATCCCGGGCATCGCCTACGAGTACGGGCTCGCGCGCCGGTTCCTGCCCGAGATCACCCTGGCCGACGTCAACAGCCTGGCCCGCGACTGGATCCCCGAACGGAACCGCGTTGTCTCGGTGACCGCTCCCCGGAAGGTCGGCGTGGCCGTCCCCACCGAGACGTCACTCGCAGCCGTCATCAAGGAGGCGGGCGCGGCGGCGTTGACGGCCTATGTCGACACCGTGAGCGCGACCCCACTCCTCGAGCCACTGCCCAAGCCAGGGTCGGTCGCCAATCGAGCATCGCGGCCCTCCGGCGTCACCGAGTGGACGCTGTCCAACGGCGTGCGCGTGGTGCTGCAGCCCACCACCTACAAGCAGGACGAGGTCCTGTTCCGTGCCTTCAGTCCCGGCGGCACCTCACTGGCGGCCGATGCGGACTTCATCGCCGCCCAGACGGCGGATCGGATCGTCGCGCAGGGCGGGCTCGGGACGTTGAGCGCCATCGACCTCGGCAAGAAGCTCGCTGGCAAGTCGGCGCTGGTGCGTGCCGACATCGACGAGATGTTCGAGGGACTGAGCGGCCGGGCGCTGAACCGCGACCTCGAGACGATGTTCCAGCTGATCTACCTGACGTTCACGAGGCCCCGTCCCGACGCCGACGCGTTCCGCACCGCAACCGAACAGCTGAACGCGGCCCTGGCCAACCGGCAGTCGGTGCCCGAGGCGGCGTTCGAGGACGCGCTCACGGCCGCCGTCAGCCGGAACCACGTGCGCGCCCGGTCGATGACGCGCGAGGCGATCGCCCAGATGAGCCTCGACAAGTCGATCGCGTTCTATCGGGACCGCTTCGCCGACGCCAGCGACTTCACGTTCGTCTTCGTCGGCAGCTTCGAGCTGGCCACCATGCAGCCGCTCGTCGAGCGCTACCTGGGCAGCCTGCCTTCCCTTCGCCGCAAGGAAGCCGGTCGAGACGTCGGCATCCGCCCCCCGGACGCCGTCGTCGAGACGCTGGTGAAGAAGGGCACGACGCCCAAGAGCCAGGTCGGCGTCGTCTTCACCGGGCCGTTCGAGAACACGCCGAAGAACCGCCTCACTGTCCGGACCATGGCCGACACGCTGGCGGGCAATCTCCAGCGTGTGCTCCGCGAGGATCTCGGCGGCACGTATGGCGTCAGCGTCGTGCCAGGCTTCACCAAGCAGCCGGTCGGGCAGTACAGCATCTCGATCATGTTCGCGTGCGACCCGGCACGCGCGTCCGATCTCGTCGAGGCGCTGTTCACCGTCGTCGAGGAATTCAAGACGCGTGGGCCGAGCGCCGGCCAGGTGGCGGATGCGCAGGCGGCGCTGCGGCGCGACCTCGAGATCGAGAGCCGCCAGAACGGCTCGATCCTGAACAAGATTGCGTTCGCGTACCAGTACGACGAGCCGGTGCCGGATGTCGCGACGATGCGTGGGCTGTACGACCAACTGAGCGCGCCCCTGCTGCGCGACGCCGCGAACACCTACCTGGACCTGAAGCGCTACGTCAAGGTCGTGTTGATGCCGGAAGGGAGCACGCCGTGACGCGGCTCGGGCGTACTTCTTCGGGCCGGCCACGACCGCGCGCGACGCCATCACACGATGGGCGGCCCGCCACGAGCTGACGCGCTGAGAGGCGAGCGCCAGCGCCTGCTAGCCTACGTCGAGCAGGCTCATGTGTTGACCGTCCACCAGCGCCATCCCGTGCGCGTGTCCAGTCTCAGGAGGCCAGCTGCGGCCCTGGGCCTCGCGGCGGCGCTGCTCGTGGCGCCAACGGTCGCAGCGGCACAGGAGCCTCAACCGACACCTCCGCCGGAGACGCACGAGCACGTGGTCGTCGACGGCACCATGCTCACGCCCACCCGCGAGGGCCCGGGTACGGCGTGGATTCCCGCAGCGACGCCGATGTACGGCCTCCATCGGCCGTGGCGCACCTGGGACATCCGGCTCAACGGGACGGTCTTCGCGCAAGCGGTGTACGAGCCCCGGGAGCGCCACCGGACGGGCGGCGCCAGCACGAGCCAGGCCAGCAGCCTCAACTGGGTGATGCTCGGGGCCCGTCGACGCCTGGGCGACGGCCGCTTCGGCGTGCGCACCATGCTCAGCGCGGAGCCGTGGACGGTTCCCGGCTGCGGGTCGCTGAGCTTCCTGGCCGTCGGGGAGGTCTGCGAAGGCGACACGATCCACGACCGACAGCAACCGCACGACCTCGTCATGGAACTGGCGGTGGACTACGAGCATGCGCTGCGACGCACATGGCGGTGGCAGGTCTATGCCGGCCTGGCAGGGGAGCCCGCGCTGGGCCCGCCGGGATACCCGCATCGGGCCTCCGCCATGCCCAATCCGACCGCGCCGCTCACCCATCACTGGCTCGACGCGACGCGTGTGAGCTTCGGGCTCGTGACGCTGGGTGTCCACAACCAGCGCTGGAAGGCGGAGGTCTCCACGTTCAACGGGCGCGAGCCCGACGAGCGTCGGACGGATCTCGACATCGGCGCGTTCGATTCGGTGTCAGGTCGCCTGTCGTTCCTGCCCACCGAGCGTCTCGCGCTGCAGGTGTCGGCGGGGCGGTTGCGCGAGGCGGCGACCGACTTCCCGTTCCCGTCCCAGCCGCCGGTCATCCGCACGACCGCATCGGCGATGTACCACGTGCCGTTCGGCCAGGCACATCTCTGGGCCACGACGGTCGCCGTCGGGACCACGCGTGCCCGGGAGGCGGTGCCCGGCGGGATCCTCGAGGCCACCAGCGTCGGCGCGCTCCTCGAGAGCAGCCTGCTGGTGGCCGACCGGCACACGGTCTTCGGGAGAGCCGAGGTCGGACGCATGCCGGCCCACCATCTGCACGCGCACGAGTACGCGCTCGCGCTGGTGCCGCTCGGCAAGCTGCAGGTCGGGTACGTGTGGCACCCGCGGAGCGGCAGGGGAATCGTGCCGGGCATCGGTGCGTCGGTGGCCGTGAGCGTGCTGTCGTCCGAGCTGTCGCCCTACTACTACGGGCGTGTCGCGCCGAGCGTCGTCGTGTTCCTCAGCGTGCGGCCCGCTCGGCACGTGATGTAGGACGCCGCGCCCCTCATCGGCCGCGCCGATCGTGGCTCCCCGCCCGCGCTGCCCCAGGCTCGACGACACGCGCACCGGGAATTCACACGGAGGGGGTAAGATGGCGGCCGCCGCTGGAACTGCTGAACACTCGTGCGCCTGACCGACCCTGCGCCGGAAGGGCAGGGCACGGTCGAAGCGGCATGACGCGCGACTCACGGTTGTCGCCGTGTCATCACCCTGGCTCCTGGCTCGGAGGATCACATGAACCTGATCGTGACGCTCGTGATTGGTGGCATCATCGGCTGGCTGGCGAGCATGGTCATGAAGACCAATGCCCAGATGGGGCTCATTGCCAATGTCGTCGTCGGCATCGTCGGCTCGTTCGTCGGCTTCTGGCTCGCGGGAGTCCTCGGCCTCTCGGCCGGCGGCGCGGTCGGGGGCTACGTCATCTCGATCATCGGGGCGGCGGTCCTGATCGGCCTCCTCAAGGCTGTGGGAGTGATGGGCTAGTCGCTCGGGCGACGCGGAGCGCGGCGTGACGCCCACGGGCGTGGACGCTCCGAATACGTCCAGGGCACGATGACCGGAAGGTTCGCCACGCTCCTGGTGGGCAGGCCACTCGATATCCTGATCGTCGCGCTGCTGCTGGCCGCGGCAGCGGCATGGCTGGTCCACGCGGGCCGGGAGTGGCTCGTGATGGTGCGCACGCCGGAGGCGAACATCCGTGTCGACCTGCTGGTCATCTGGCCCGTGCTCGTCGTGCCCACCCCCTGGTGCGTCGTGAGGGCGCTGCGGCAGGTGTCGCAGGGGGCACGCGCTCACGCGGGGCATTGGTGAGGCCGATTAGGTGACCAATGGCTGCTCAACCGTCCGGGCCGCGCGTCCCTGCCAACCCCGAAGGACTCATGGTGCTGGTCTATGTCAGCGCCGCCACGCGCGAGCTGACGCGCGACGAACTCCACGGCATGCTCGAGTCGGCGCGGGTGCGCAACGCTGCCGCCGGCATCACCGGCGTGCTCCTCTACCATCGCGGCGGCTTCATGCAGGCGCTCGAGGGGCCGCGCTCGCAGGTCGAGGCGCTGTTTGCGCGCATCGTGAGGGATGTGCGCCACCACAACCTGATCGTGGCGGCCCGGCGTCCGCGCGCCAAACGCGACTTCGCCGACTGGTCGATGGGCTTCGTCGATCTCGCCGACGGCGACGTCCCCGAGGGCTTCTCGCCCCTGCTGCACCAGCCGGCCGTGCGCGAGGCCTACGCTGCCTCGCCCGACCGCGTGCACCAGTTCCTCTCGCACTACGCGCGAACAGCCGTGCTGGCCTGATCCGTCTCGCGGCGTCGCCACAGCGCGCCGGCCCGGCAGGGAGTAGACTGGCTCCCTGCTCTGCGTAGTGCCCCACACGACAGCCGACGCGTGCTGGCTGGTGGCACGACGGGAGCCTCCCAGGCGCTCACGTGAACGAATCCGACTCCCCGGCGCGCTCGCCGGCCCGCCTGCCCAACGTTGTCGCGATCGGGGCGTCGGCCGGCGGTCTCGAGCCCCTCAAGGCCTTCTTTCGGGCCATGCCCGAGAACCCCCAGCTGGCCTTCGTCGTCATCACGCACCTGCCGGCCGACCACGTGAGTCACCTGCCGGCCCTGCTGGATCGCGCCGGCGTGCTTCGCGCCCGCGAGGCGCGCGACGGGGAGCCGCTCGTCGGCGGGCGCGTGTACGTGATGCCGCCCGGCGCGCTGATGGGCGTGACCAACGGCGCCATCCGCCTGGAGCCGCGCCCGGTGCGGCCATCGTCTCCCAAGCCCATCGATCACTTCATGGCCGCGCTGGCCGACGATGCCGGCGATCGGTCGGTGGGGATCGTGCTGAGTGGCACCGACCACGACGGCACCGCCGGGCTGAGGGCCATCCGGGCCGCCGGTGGACTGACCCTCGTGCAGCGCCCAGAGACGGCGCAGTTCAAGGGCATGCCCGACAGCGGCATCGCGGCCGGCGTCGCCGATCAGGTGCTGGCCCCCGAGGACATGCCGGCGGCCCTGAGTGCCTACCTGGCCCACGTGCCGATCGACCTCGACAGCCCGCTGACTCCGTTCTCGGCACTCGACGCTCCCGAGAAAGGGCTGCAGGACGTGCTCGGGATCCTCCTGGCGCGCACGGGCCACGACTTCCGGTGGTACCGCCCAGGCATGCTGCGCCGCCGCCTGCGCCGCCGCATGGGCCTCACCGGGGCCGATCGCGTGGCCGACTACGTGTCGCTGCTCGAGCACTCCAGCGAGGAGGTCGAGGCGCTGAAGGGAGAGTTCCTGATCGGCGTCACCGACTTCTTTCGCGATCCCGAGGCCTGGCAGGCCCTGGCTGGCGAGGTCCTGCCGCAGGTGCTGGCCACCCGCGCTCCGGAGGATCTTCCCGTTCGGGTGTGGACGCCAGGCTGCGCGACGGGCGAGGAGAGCTACTCCATCGCGATGCTGGTGCTGGAGCAGTTCGACATCGGCGACACGTCGCAGCGCGTGCAGGTCTTCGGCACCGACATCGACGACGATGCGCTCCGCGTGGCCCGGCGCGGGTCGTACCCGCTCACCATCGAAGCCACGGTGTCGTCCGATCGGCTGGCGCGCTTCTTCGAGCGGCGTGGCGACCGCTACGTCGTGCGCAAGCCGCTGCGCGACGCCGTGCTGTTCGCCCCGCAGAGCCTCGTGCGCGACACGCCGTTCTCGAAGCTCGACCTCGTGCTGTGCCGCAACCTCCTGATCTACTTCCAGCCGGAGTTGCAGGATCGGGCGCTGCGGGTCTTCCACTTCGCGCTCAAGCCGGGCGGGTTCCTGTTGCTGGGCAAGGCCGAGTCGATCGGCACGGCGACGGCGCTCTTCGAGCCGGCCTCGCGCCACGCCCGGCTGTTCCGGCGGGTCGGCGGTCGCACGCACCTGCCGCGCAGCGTTGGGCATCGCAGCGACGCGGATGCCGTGCTCGGTGTCACGAGTCGAGGGGTGAGGCGCGCGCCCTCACCGAGCGAGATCCTCCGGGCGCAACTCGGCCAGCGCGAGGTGGCCGCGGCCGCGCTGATCGACCGTGACGGTCGTGCGCTGCACTTCCAGGGACGGATGGGGCAGTTCCTCGAGCCGCAAGGCGACGCGACGCTGGAACTGTCGGCGCTGGTGCGCCCGGAGCTGCGGGCCGCCGTCCGCCACATGCTCCGGCAGGTGCACGAAGGGGCCCGTGCGGCGGGTCACCACGCGATGGTGCCGTCGCCGACCGGGCCGCGGCGCGTGCGGGTCGACGTGGAGACGGTGCCTGATGCCGATGGTCGGGGGTTGATGCTCGTCCTGTTGGACACGGCGCCCTCGGAGACGGCTGGCCTGTCGCCCGATCAGGTGCCGGGCGCCGCCGACGCCCCGTCGTCGCAGGAGCTCGACGACAACCGCCACGAGCTGACGCTGGCGCTCGAGGATGCCGAACGCAGCAACGAGGAGCTGCGGATGGCCAACGAGGAATCGCTGGCCCTGAACGAGGAACTGCAGTCGTCCAACGAGGAACTGGAGAGTTCGAAGGAGGAACTGCAGGCCCTCAACGAGGAACTGGCCACCGTCAATGCCCAGCTCGAGGACAAGGTCGGCGAGGTCGCCCGTGGCCACGACGACCTGAGCAACCTGCTCGCCAGCACCGAGATCGCGACGCTGCTGCTCGACCGGCACCTGCGCATCCGGCGCTTCACGCCGGCGGCCGCCACCCTGTTCAGCGTGCAGGCGGGCGACGAGGGTCGATTGATCACCGACATCTCCAGCCGCGTCGACGACCCGGGCTTCTTCGCCGAGATGAACGGCGTGCTGACGTCGCTGACGCCGGCCGAGGCCGAGGTCCGGACCTCCGCCGGGTCGTGGTTCCTGCGCAGGATCCTGCCCTATCGCTCGGGCGAGTCGGATACGCAGGGTGTCGTCGTCACCTTCGTCGACATCACGCCTGGCCGAGCGGCCGCCCAGCAGGCGCGCCAACTGGTCTCGGCCCTCGAGGACTCCAACGACGCCGTCCTCACCTACGACTCCGAGGGCCGCATCCTCTCGTGGAACAGCGCGGCGCAGCGGGTGTACGGGTACGCCAGAGCCGAGGCCATGGCCCTCGGCCTGTTCGGCATCACGCCCCCATCGGCCCACGCCTCGGCGCGTGAGCTCATCGCGCTGGTGCGCAGCAGTGACCGGGCCGGTCCGCTGGATGCCGAGCGGCTGAGCAGGAGTGGCGCCACGATCAGGGTGTCGGTGACCGTCACCGCCCTGCGCGACGAGCGCGGCGCCGTGTACGCCATGCTGTCCACCGAACGCGACCTCACCGAACGCCTGCGCGCCGAGAGCGAGATCCGTTTCCGCCGTCTCGCGGACGACATCCCGGCCCTGCTGCGCGTCGAGGATGCGGCCGGTCGCGCCCAGTTCGTGAACCAGGCGTGCTGCCGCTTCACCGGGCAGGATCGGGCGGCGTTGCTCGGCGAAGGGTGGCTGCAGTTCCTCCACCCCGAGGACCGTCAGGCCTACGTGAGTGACTACGCGCGGGCCCTGCCCAGCCGCGACCGATTCGAGACCGATCTCCGGCTGTTGCGTCACGACGGGGTCTACCGCTGGATGCGCACCATCAGCGTGCCCCACTTCGATCCCGATGGCGGCTACTCGGGGTACGTGGCGCTGATGCTCGACGTGGAGGACCGGAAGCAGGCCGAGACCGAACTCGTGGCGGCCGATCGCCGCAAGGACGAGTATCTCGCCATGCTTGCGCACGAGCTGCGGAACCCGCTCGCGCCGATCCGCAACGCCGCCGCGATCCTCGCCCGAACTCCCGGCCTCGACGCCACGTCGGTCTGGGCGACGGGCGTCATCGGTCGACAGACCGACGTCATGGCCAAGCTGCTCGAGGACCTGCTCGACGTGGCGCGCATCGCCCGCGGCAAGGTGCCGCTGGCGTTGGCGCCGGTCGACGTCGCGGTGATCGTCGAGCGCGCGGTGGAGATCAGCCGCCCGCTGATCGACGCGCGTCGCCATCGCCTGACGGTCGACCTTCCCTCGGAGCCCTTGACCGTCGTGGGCGACCTGCTGCGCCTGACACAGGTGCTCGCCAACCTGATCAACAACGCGGCCAAGTACACCGACGAGGGCGGCGAGATTGCCATCGATGCCCGCCGCGACGCGCGCGAGGTGGTCATCGGGGTCATCGACAACGGGGCCGGCATCACGGCCGCCATGGTGCCGCACGTGTTCGACCTCTTCGCGCAGGCCGACACGACGCTGGATCGCTCGAAGGGTGGGCTTGGCCTCGGCCTGACGCTCGTGCGCCAGCTCGTGAAGCTGCACGGCGGCACCGTGCACGCGCAGAGCGACGGACTGGCGAAGGGCAGCCGCTTCGTCGTTCGTCTCCCGCTGCTGGAGCAGCGCTCGTTGCCTCCCGCGCACGAACCGACCGGGCTGGCCAGGGGCGCCACTGCTGCCATCCGTCGGAAGGTGATGGTCGTCGACGACAACATCGACGCGGCGCAGACCCTCGCCATGATCCTGTCGACGCACGGCCACGACGTGCGGGTGGTCCACGATCCGCGCGACGTCATGGCCGTGGCGAGCCAGTTCCGTCCCGACGTGGCGATCCTCGACATCGGCCTGCCGCACATGGACGGCTATCAGCTGGCTCGGCACCTCCGCGGTCATGCCGACACCGCCCGGGTGGTGCTGATCGCCCTGACGGGGTATGGGCAACCCGACGACGTCGATCGTGCGCACGCCGCAGGATTCGATCATCACCTCGTGAAGCCGGTCGAGCCGGAGACGGTGAATGCCCTGATCGGCAGGCCCGCCGTCGGTGTTCCCGAGACGCCCGGCCTTCAGCGCGATGGCGCGGCGCCCGGGCCCGAGACTGCCGGCGGGTAGCGCCGCCGCATCTCGGCCACCGACCAGTCGATCAGGGCGGCCAGCGACGCCTCGTCCACTGCGGCCAGCCGCTTGATGTAGAGGCAGCTCTTGCCGGTCTTGTGCGGACCGAGCGTCGAGAGCCAGGCCTTCGCCTCGCCGCTGTCGTAGCCGGGCATGAGATACACCGAGATGTCCGTCTTGCGCGACGCGAACGCGACGAGTGGCCAGTCGCCCTCCTGCCCGCTGGCGTACCGGTAGTGATACTCCCCGAAGCCGACGATGCCGGTGCCCCAGAGGCGTGGCGCCTCGCCCGTGGCGCGCGTCATCATCGCGGCGAGCGCCGTACAGTCGGCACGCCGCGTCTCATCGGTGATCCCGGCAAGGTACGTCGCGAAACTCGTGGTCGTCGGTGTGGTCTTCGGCTCGCCCATCGTGCGCTCCTGTGAGTGCAGGGATACCGAGATGCTACCCGGTCACCGCCGACTGCCCTACCGACGACCGACTGCCGACTGCCGACTCCCGACTCCCGTCTCCCGACTCCCGACTCCCGACTCCCGTTCCATGGTGATACGCTCCGCGTCGACGGCCGGGTGACGCCCGGCAGGGAGCGGATCGATGAGCAACTCCATTTCTCGGCGAAAGTTCTTCTTCTACGGTTCCCTGCTCGCGGGGGCGGTGCCGACGGGTGGCTATGGCAGCGTGCCGTCGCTGCAGGCGCTCGGCTTCAAGTCGGCCATGGGCAAGCTCAACGTCGCCGCCATCGGCTGTGGCGGGCAGGGTGGCCTGATCCTCGGCCAGGCCGCGCTCACCGAGAACCTGGTCGCGCTCTGCGACGTCGACCACGGCCGCGCCGCCGGCACCTTCAAGAAGTTCGAGGCCACGCCGAAGTACAAGGACTTCCGCGTGATGCTCGACAAGGAAGGCAAGAACATCGACGCGTGCACGATCGGCGTCCCCGACTTCATGCACGCTACGGTCGCCCTGGCCTGCATGCAACGCGGCAAGCACGTGTACGTCGAGAAGCCGCTCACGCGCACGCCGTGGGAAGCGCGCCTGCTGCAGGACGCGGCCGTGAAGTACAAGGTCGCCACCCAGATGGGCAACCAGGGCTTCTCGCACGAGGCGCATCGCGTGGCCGCCGAGATCGTGTGGTCGGGCGAGATCGGCGACGTCACCGAGGCGCACGTCTCGACGTCGCCGGGCATGTTCCCCACCGGGCTCACCGAGCCGCCACCCGAGTCGGCCGTCCCGTCGAGCCTCGACTGGGACTTGTGGCTCGGCGGCGCCGCGCCGCGGCCCTTCAGCGACGCGTACGTGCCGTACAACTGGCGCGGCTTCCTCGACTTCGGCACCGGCCAGATCGGCAACTGGGCGACCCATACGGCCGGCCCGGTCCACACCGCGCTGAAGCTGGGCACGCCGGTGAGCGTGGAGTGCCTCCGCATCGAGGGCAAGAGCACCATCTCGATGCCGCATCGCGCGGTCGTCCGGCTCGACTTCCCGGCGCGCGCGGGCATGCCGCCCGTGTCGGTGTACTACCACGAGGCCGCGCGACCCGGCGACCCTGAGGCCTACGTCGTGCCGGGGATGGAGAACGAGACCATCCTGCCGCCGTCGAACAACCTCCGCGACAAGGGCCGCGAGACGAGCAACCGCGCGCCCGCGCTCGGCGAGGCGCCTGCCGGCGCGCGTGGCGCACAGCCGCAGGCACCGCCTGCCGGTCCCCGTCGCGTGATGAGCCCCGGCGGCCCGGACGTGAAGGTCTACACGCAGCCGGGTGGCCGCAACGACACGCCGACGAACGGCGTGCTGACCGGCAACGGCTCTGTGATGGTCGGCAGCAAGGGCATGCTGGCCACGCGGGACCGTGGCGAAGGCGTGTGGCTCCTGCCGGCGGCGCGCTGGCAGGAGTATCAGCTCCCGCCGCAGCTGCTCACGCGCTCACCCGGGCACATGCTCGACTGGATTCGTGCCTGCAAGGGCGGCGATCGCTCGTGCTCCGACTTTGCGATCACCGCGCCCTACGCCGAGTGGCTGGCGCTCGTGGTGATCGCCTGGCGCGTGCCGGGCAAGCTGCAGTGGGACAGCAAGAACACGCGCTTCACCAACAGCGAGGAAGCCAATCGCTGGGTGAAGCCGATGTTCCGCAAGGGCTGGGACCTGAAGCTCTAGCAGAGCGCTGAAGAACTCCGCCATCGGGATCGGACCGGCGCGGCGACACACGCCGCGCCGCCTCACCGGCCCCGGAAGTCACCTCCGCATGCCTCGACTGATCGACCGGGACGAAATTCGCCGTCTCCTGCGCCGCGATCCGGCGTGGTCGGTCTACGCGCTCGGCGACCTCGCGCCGGCGATGTTCCCGAAGGCCACCTGGTTCACGCCGGACCTCACGCTCGTGCTTCGCGACTACGGCACGGCCATCCTCTTCGCGATGGGCACGGGCAGCGTGCGCGAGGCGCTCGCCACCGTGGACGGCCCCGTACACCTCCAGGTGCAGCAGGACGCGCTCGAGGAGATTCGGCGACACGCGCCCGTCTCGTCGGTCAAGCCGATGCTGCGCATGACGTGGACGGGGCAGCCGTCACCGACACGGCGCGACGGCACCGCTCGACTGGACGCGCGCGACGTGGAGGCGCTGCAGCGCCTCTATGCCGACGGGGATGCGGCTGGAGAGTCACCCGACTTCTTCTTCCCGTCGATGGTCACCGACGGGGTCTTCCACGGCGTTCACGACGGCGACGCGTTGCTGGCCGCGGCCGGGACGCACCTCTTGTCGCGCGCGGAAGGCGTGGCGAGCATCGGTAACGTCTACACGCGCCGCGATCGACGCGGCCTCGGCCTCGGCCGACGTGTGGTGTCGGCCGTGCTTGGCGACCTGGCGGGGCTCGAGACCATCGGCCTCAACGTCCGCGCCGACAACGCCGCGGCGATCCACCTCTACGACTCACTGGGCTTCCGACGTCACTGCGAGTTCTTCGAGGCGTTGTGCGACGCGCCCACACGTGAGCCATCCCAACGCTCGTGACGTCGTCGCTGCCCCAGCGGAAACCGTTGGGCGCAGCCTTCGGTTCGCCCGCCTCACGTCAACAGTCGCTTCCGCGACGCGCAGGCACGTGCGCCCGCTGAGCTCGTGGCTATCGAGATGAGTGGGATGCTGCGGGAGGGTGACTGGCGGGTCAAGCGACCCGCGCCAGTCGGTCGGGCGTGCGCCGCAGAACGGCAGACGCCGGGCGCGCCATGGACTCGAGAACCGCCGTCGAAGCGGCGTGGCCCTCGAGTCCTCGGGCGCAGCCCGCGGGCGTGCTGGCTAGGCCAGCGCGTCCTTGGCGGCCTTCACGGGACGGATCTTGATCGTCTTGCGCGCCGGCTTGGCCTTGAACACCGTCGGCTCCTTCGTGAAGGGGTTGATGCCCTTCCGCGCCTTGGTCGCCGGCTTCTTCACCACCACGAACTTGGCGAGGCCCGGCATGACGAACGTGCCGGTCTTCTTCAGTTCCTTGTGGGCGAGCGCGGCAAGCGACTCCAGGAGGGTCTTGACCTGCTTCTTGGTCAGGCCGTCCGAACCAGCGACGAGCTTCTCGATCAATTGCGTCTTCGTGAGCATGTGTTTCCTTCTGGCCTCTCCGGCCGAATGATGACCAACGCGGCCCGCTTCGCATCGCACCCGTGCGATGCAGCGTCGCGGCTCGGCCGGCCATCATCATACCGGGAGTTCACGCCCACACCGCGATTTTCCCGTCATTTCGCCGGCCATCCCTGGATTTCCCGGGCAGAAGCAGGACCGCCGGCCCTATATCACGCGGCTCCGAACGCCCCCTCATGAGGCGTGCTGGCAGCGCCCCGGGTCCCGGGGACACCTGCTGGCACGCCATGCGAGGTGCCTGTGGCCTCGCGTTCCGCCCCTGGAGGCTGTCGTGTCAGACCCGCTCATCCGCCGCATCCTTGCTCGTACCGCCGCGAGCCGCTCGTTCCTGCCGGCCAGCCTCGCCCTGGCCGCACTCGTGTGCCCGGCCATTCCGGCCGGGGCCCAGACCGCCGTCAACGGACAGATCGCCTACGTCGTGTCAGGCCCGTCGACGATCCCGTTCGGCTCGCCGACGCAGACCGACATCTGTGTGATGAACGCGGATGGGACCAATCCGCGCAACCTGACCAACACCAGCGAGGTGGACGAGTTCACGCCGGCCTGGTCGCCCGACGGCACGCGCATCGCCTTCATCGCCGATGCCTTCTCGCAGACGTTGACGGTGATGAACGCCGACGGCAGCAACCCCACACCCATCGTGAGCGGCGCCACGTTCCCGACGTGGAATCCGGCGGGCACCGAGATTGCCTACGTGCGCGGCCGCGACGGCCTGCCCGTCAACATCGTCATCCGCACGCTGGCGACCGGCGTCGAGCGCGACGTGACCGGTCCCGTGGACTTTGGCAACGGCGTCTTCATCGACGTGGAGGAGATGGAGCCCGCCTGGTCGCCCAGCGGCGACCGCATCGCGTTCACCAGCGTGCGCCCGGAGACGATGCTGGACCCCGTGACGGGCGAACCGCAGGTCGCGGCACAGTACGAGATCGTGACGGTGAACGTGGATGGCACCGGCGAGCGGATCGTCAGTCGGGGCGACGCGGGCAGCGTTCGCGCCGACTCGCTCGAGGAAGATCGCTCGCCCTCGTGGTCGCCCGATGGCCGGCTCGTGGTCTTCATGAGCCAGACCCAGGCGCAAGGCTGCTGCGGCCCCTGGCAGATCTGGGCGGTGGCCGACGATGGCACTGCACCGGTGAACCTGACCAACGACGACACCGTCAACGACCTGTACCCGTCGTGGTCGCCCGACGGCTCGCTGATCCTGTTCTCGCGGGCCGAGCTCGGCGGATTCAACCTCTACACCATGCCTGCGCCCACGGTGGCGCCAGCGCCAGCCCTGCGGTCGGCGATGACCGCGGCGGTGGCAGACGCGCCCTCAATCGTCGCGGCAGCCGGCCTTGCCACGCCCCTCACGTTCGACGGCAACGCCCAGGATGGCACGTGGGCTCCCGCGCCGCCGCCCGGCCCGGCCGGCTTCATGCTCTCGGTGACGGTCCGATCGCGTGCGGGCGCTCAGGGCCGCGTGTTCAGCGTGCCTGACGGCATCGCCTGCGGCACCGATTGCGCGGAGACCTACGAGCCAGGGACGCGCGTGCTGCTGTTCGCGCTGGGCGGGCGCGGCACACGCTTCACCGGCTGGACAGGTGCCTGCGGGTCGACGTGGGGGCCCGTGTGCGTGGTCACGATGAATGAGGCGCGTGCGGTGACGGCCACGTTCAAGCGGCGGTAGGGAAGGCGTCAGGGCCGGGAGCAGCGGCGCGCGTCGTGCGCGCCGCCGCCTCCGGCTCCCTCGGTATCGCCACGCGTTCGCTAGAATGGCCCCATGCAGGTGATTCTCGGTGCGAATGGCGTGGTCGGTCGCGAGCTGGCCCGGCGTCTGCCCGGATTCACCGACCATGTCCGACAGGTCGCGAGGACACCCTCGCGGGTCAACGAGACGGACGAGCTGGTCACCGCCGACCTGCTCGACGCGGCCGCCACGGCTGACGCCGTCAAGGGCGCCGACGTCGCCTACCTGCTGGCCGGCCTGAAATACGACGCCCGCGTGTGGGCCGATCAGTGGCCGCGCGTGATGCGCAACGCCATCGACGCCTGTGCCCGGCATGGCTGCGCGCTCGTGTTCTTCGACAACGTCTACGCGTACGGGCGCGTCGACGGGCCGATGACCGAGTCCACACCGTACAACCCCTGCAGCAAGAAAGGCGAGGTGCGCGCACGCATCGCGACGATGTTGATGGATGAGGTGGCGAAGGGCACGCTGCGCGCGATGATCGTGCGCGCCGCCGACTTCTATGGGCCTGGCGCGACCCTCAGCCTGACGCATGCCACCGTCACCGAACGCCTGAAGGCCGGCCGCACGCCGCAGTGGGTCGGCGATGCCAGGGCCGTACACACGTTCACCTACACGCCAGACGCCGCGGAATCCGTGGCGCGTCTCGGCAATCGCCCCGACGCCTACGGACAGGTGTGGCACGCGCTGACCAGCAAGGACGCGATGACCGGCGAGCAGTACGTGCGCATCGCCTGCGAACTCGCGGGTCGCCCGTACGGTCTGCAGGTGGCGCCGCGCTGGATGCTGCGTCTGATGGGCGTGTTCGTGCCGGTGCTGCGCGAGAACATGGAGATGATGTACCAGTTCGAGCACGATTACCGGTTCGACAGCACGAAGGCCGCGCAGGCGCTCGGCCTCGCGGCCACGCCGTATCGCGAAGGGATCGCGGCGACGCTCGCGCCTCGCTAGAATGACGTGATGCACGTCCTTTCCGTCGCCCAGCGGCACGCGGCCGGTCGGCCATGAGCCGCCTCGCCATTCCGTGGGCGACCTGGCGGCCCAAGCTCGTCGAGATGCTGGCGGGCTACGACCGCAAGACGTTCCTCGCCGATCTCGTCGCCGGCATCACCGTGGGCGTCGTCGCCCTGCCGCTGGCCATGGCCTTCGGGATCGCCTCCGGCGTCTCGCCCCAGGCCGGCATCTACACGGCGATCCTCGGGGGCCTGGTGGTGGCGCTGCTCGGCGGGTCGAGCATCCAGGTGAGCGGCCCCACCGGCGCCTTCGTCGTCATCGTCGCGGGCATCATCGCCGCGCACGGCCTCTCCGGCCTGCTGATGGTGACGATGATGGCCGGCGTCATCCTGATCTTCCTGGCGGTCACCGGGCTCGGGCGAACGGTGCGCTTCGTGCCCCGCCCTGTCGTGATCGGCTTCACCAACGGCATCGCGCTGCTCATCGCGAGCACGCAGATCAAGGACTTCCTCGGGCTCGCCATTCCGGAGCCGCCGAGCGAGTTCTTCGGGCGCATGGAGGCGTTGCTGCACGGGTTGCCGCAATGGAACCCGGTGGCGTTCGCGCTCGCGGCCGGATCCCTGGCGACGATCCTGCTGGCGCCGCGCGTCGTGAAGCGCATCCCCGGCTCGGTGATCGCCCTGGTCGTGGCCACCATCGTCGTCGCCGCGTTCGGCATGCCCGTCGAGACCATCGGCTCGAAGTTCGGCGGCATCCCGAGCGGCCTGCCGCCTGTGCGCATCCCGGAGTTCCGCGCCGACCTGATTCTGCCGCTGCTGCCGTCGGCGTTGACGGTGGCGATGCTCTCGGCCCTCGAGAGCCTGCTCTCGGCCGTGGTGGCCGACTCGATGACCGGCGATCGACACAACCCGAGCGCCGAGCTGATGGGACAGGGCGTCGCCAACATCCTCACGCCGCTCGTCGGCGGCATCCCCGTCACGGGCGCCATCGCGCGCACGGCCACCAACTTCAGGTCCGGCGCACGCACGCCGGTGTCGTCGGTGGTCCACGCGCTCACGCTGCTGGTGATCGTGCTGCTGCTGGCCCCGCTCGCCACCCACATTCCGCTCGCCACCCTCGCCGCCGTGCTGTTCGTGGTCGCCTACAACATGGGCGAGTGGCGCGAGATCGGCAGCATCTGGCGGCTGGAGTGGGCCGACAAGTCGGTGTGGCTGCTCACGTTCGCCCTCACCGTGGTGGCCGACCTCACCATCGCCGTCGAGGTGGGCATGGCCCTGGCCGCGCTGCTCTACATCTATCGCGTCACCGACACGACGATCGTGTCGACGCTGACGCAGGAGATCATCGAGGAAGGTCGCGTGCACATGTTGCAGGACCGCGACGTGCCGCCAGACGTCGCCATCCTGCGCATCCTCGGGCCGTTCCTCTTCGGCATGACCGACAAGCTCGCCGAGGCCACCGCCGATCTGTCGCAGTTCCCGCGCATCGTCATCCTGCGGCTGCGCAACATGACGGCGATCGACGCGACGGGCCTGCACGCCATCGAGGTGCTGGCCGAACGCCTCAGAGCGTCGGGGCGTACGCTGATCATCTGCGGCGCGCGCCAGCAGCCGGCGGCCTTCCTCGCGCAGGGCGCGTTCGTCGCCCACGTCGGCGAGCGGAACATCGCGCCGCACGTGCAGGCGGCGCTGGCGCGCGCCAACGAGATCCGGGCCGAGTGGCCCGACCGCGTCGCATGAGCGCCAGGCATCGTTCGCCCGCCACGGCGCCCAGGGCCTGACGCGTCATGCCCTATCGCATCGACGTCGACCGCGCCGACGAGTCAGCGCTGCTCCGACTCCTGGACCTCGGCGCCCTCGACGTGGAGGTGCGCGACGATGGGGGCGGCGCCGCGATCCTGCCCGACGGCGTGACGCACGGCGAGGTGCTGCAGGCCCTGGGCGTGCCCGACGTGACCGTGTCTGCCGCCACTGGCCGCGATGCCGACTCCGTATGGGTCCTGTCGCCCCGCGTCGTCCGCCTCGGACGCCTCCGCCTCGTGCCCTCCGCAGCGGGCGACCCGCCACCGCGCGACGGCGACATCCGCCTCATCGACACACCCGCGTTCGGCACCGGCCTGCATCCCACGACCGCGCTGTGCATCGCCGTGATCGACGACATCGTGCAGGCGGCGCCGGTCGCGTCGATGCTCGACGTCGGCACTGGCACGGGAGTCCTGGCGCTCGCAGCCCTGGCGCTGGGCGTGCCCCGCGTGGTGGCCTTCGACATCGACGGGGATGCGGCGCGGGCCGCCGTGGGCAATGCGCGACTCAACCGCGTGTCATCGCGACTGCAGGTGTTGCACGCCGGCCTCGACGCAGTGGCTGGGCGCTGGCCGCTGGTGGTCGCCAACGTGCTTGCGGCGCCGCTCATCGAGATGGCTCCCGTGCTGGCGACACGTCTCGGGCACGGTGGCCAGCTCGTGCTGTCTGGCGTGTCGTCGGGGCTGCAGGCCGAGGTGGAGCGTGCCTATCGTCGCGTCGGCCTGCACCAGATCGAGGCGCGTACGCAGGCAGGCTGGGTGGCGCTGTCGTTTCGCGCGTCCTGGTGAGGCGAGAGACCTCGCGCGAGGCGCCCGAAGGCGCATTCGCGTGCGTGCGTCATGTCCGTACGCGAGCCGCCACGTCCCGCGCAGCGTGCTCGGCTGCCGCGATCGCCCCTGCCATGTAGCCCGGCTCGGTCGCGCTCGTCTCGCTGCCGCACAAGGACAGGCGCGGCTGCCACGCCCCTGTCACCCATGGCGCCGCGGAGGGGTGAGGATGCCCGCCAGCGCTGCGGTCGTGCGGCGTGGCGGTGCACGGATCGGCCGCCCAGTCCTTGAGGAGCGTGGCCCGCGGCTGCAGCGCCTCCGGGCCGAAGAGCCGGCCCAGTTGCGCCACGCATGCATCCGTCAGTGCAGCCTCACCGATCGACGCGCGTGCGTCGGCCCCGACGCCGAGGAACCCGAACAGCGCCGCCTTCCCCGAGGCCGTCGTCGCATCGTGGATCTCGCCCATCGGCCCGACGAAGCTCTGGGCCGTACCCGAGAGTCCGGCCTCGCGCCAGAACGGGCGGTCGTAGATCGCGAAGCACTTCGCGTGCGGCGCCATCCACGTGGCTGTCTCCTCCCACCGACGCAGGGTGGCGTCGTCGACGGCAGGCGAGAACGTGAGGCCGGCGAGCAGGCGCGGGGGAAGCGCGGCCAGCACGTGGGTGGCAACCAGGGAGCCGGTCACGCCGTCGGGGCCCGCGGTGGTCAGGTGCGCGGCGTCGCCGTCGAGCGTCATGTGCGTGACGCGCGTGCCGAGCCTCAGCGACTCGCTGGGCAGGCTCGCGGCCAGTGCCGCGACCAGGGCGCCGGTGCCGCCCACGATGCGCATCGACTGGGGCACCTGGTACGTCGCGCGGTAGCGCCACGGCGTCTCGCGCGACATGCGTTCGACGATCACGTCGCCCTCGTCGTGCTGCGCGAACGTCGCCAGGCCGAGCGCCTGCACGAGGGCCGCGAGCTCGTGCTGCGTGTGCGGCCAGAACCACGACGGCCCCAGGTCGAAGCCGTCGTCGGCCGGCGCGCCGGCGTCGTCGACCGAGAGCACGCGCCCGCCGAGGCGCTCGCGTGCCTCGAGCACCACGCACGCCACGCCCTCGGCGTTCAGCCGGCGCGCCGCGCACAGCCCGGCAAGCCCTCCCCCGATGATCGCGACCGTCGTCTGCATGGGAGGCGGATCATGTCGCAGCCCCTGCCGCGGTGCAACGTAAGATGACGACGTGACCGATCCGCGTACGTCGCCGGAGGCGGCAGCCTTCGGACGTCCTCCGGCTGGCTGGAGGCGCCGATGGTTCAGCGTCATCTTCGAGTCCGACACGCCACCTGGACGACGATTCGACATCGCGCTGCTGGTGGCGGTGGTGCTGAGCGTGCTCGTCGTCACGCTCGAGAGCGTGCCGGCGCTGGCCGATCGCCACGCGCGGCTGTTCCTCGCGCTCGAGTGGGCCTTCACCGTCGTCTTCACGGTCGAGTACGTCGCGCGCCTGCTGTGCGTCGAGCGACCGCTCCGTTACGCTCGGAGTTTCTTCGGCGTCGTCGATCTCGCCGCCGTGCTGCCGATGTACGTCGCGGCGTTCGTGCCTGGCTTGCACGTGCTGATCGACGTGCGGGTGCTCCGGCTGTTGCGGGCCTTCCGCATCCTGAAGCTCACCGAGTACGTACGCGAGTACGCGAGCCTCGGGGCGGCCCTGCGCGCCAGTCGCCGCAAGATCGCCGTGTTCCTGTCGGTGGTCGCGATGGTCGTGGTGGTGCTCGGCACCGTCATGTACGTGATCGAAGGGCCGGAGAACGGCTTCACCAGCATCCCCGCGTCGATCTACTGGGCGATCACCACGATGACGACGGTGGGCTTCGGCGACATCACGCCCAAGACGACGCTCGGGCGTTTCGTGTCGAGTGTCGTCATGCTGCTCGGCTGGGGCATCCTCGCCGTGCCGACGGGCATCGTGACGGCAGAGATGACCACGCAGCGGATGTCACAGGCAGTGGCGCCGAGGCACTGCGCGGCATGTGGCGCCATGGCGCCCACCGACGACGCGCGGTTCTGTCACCGGTGCGGCGCCTCGCTGGGGTAGGGCGTTGGTCGCGCCCCGACGGCCGGGCGCTGGCCGTGCCTACACGGCGCGCAGTGCCGCGTCGAGGTCGCTCCAGAGGTCCTCGACGTCCTCGATGCCGACGCTCAACCGCAAGAGCGTTGGCGGCAGGTGTTCCTGTCCGGGGATGCCGGCACGGCGCTCGATGGTCGACTCCACCGCACCCAGACTCGTGGCGTGCTGCACGAGCCTCACCGCCGTGCACACCCGGTCGGCGTCGCTGGCCTCGCCACGTACGTCGAACGAGATGATCGAGCCGAAGCCCGCGAGCTGCCGCCGGGCCGCGTCGTGGGTGGGATGGCTGGTCAGGCCCGGATAGCGCACCGCGGTCACGTGCGGATGCCCCGCCAGGCGCCCAGCCAGCACCGCCGCGCTCGCCTGGGCCCGCTCGAGCCGCAGCGCGAGCGTCCGTGCGCCTCGCACCGCGAGGAAGGCCTCGAGCGTGCCCGGCGTCGCGCCGGTGAGCTCGCGTGTGTGCCGCAACGCGGCCAGGCGCGCCGCGTCGCGCACCGTCACGATGCCGCCGAGCAGATCGGAGTGTCCGCCGATGAACTTGGTGACCGACTGCACGGAGACGTCGGCGCCGAGGGCGAGCGGCTGCTGGTTGAGTGGCGTCGCGAAGGTGTTGTCGACGGCCAGGGTCGCGCCGGGCTGGCGCGGCGCCGCGCAGATGACGTCGAGATCGGCGACCGCCAGCAGCGGGTTCGACGGCGACTCGAGCCAGACGAGGTCCGCCTGGCCGCACAGCGCCACCCAGCGGGCGGTGTCGTCCACGGGCACGCGCTCCACGCGCCAGCGGCCGAGGCGTACGCCCGCATCGGCAAGGCCGGCGACGCCCTGATAGCAGTCGTCGGGCAGCGCGACGAGCGATCCCACGGGCAGTTGCTCGAACACGGCGGCGATGGCGGCCATGCCCGAGGCGAATGCCACCGCCATGCCGCCCTCGAGGCCGCCGACCAGCGTCTCGAGCGACTCCCAGCCGGGCGTGCCGTCGTCGCGCGCGTAGGCGCGCTGGTCGCCCAGCACGAAGTTCGAGGCCGGGATCGGCGGGACATTGAGCGGCGAGCCCGGTCGTCCGTCGCGTCCGGCAGAGACCAGCCACGACGACACGGATGTGGTGCCACGGTCGATCGGCATGGGCGGGATCTTAGGCGACCGACGGCTGCGGGCTACAGGCGGCAGGCGACCCACGCGCTCGCGACTTGGCGGACCGTCGCGCTTCGCGCAAGAATCGACGCCACCGTGAGCGCCCTCTCCTCCAGACCCGTCGCCCTCGTCACCGGCGCCGCACGCGGCATCGGCCGGGCGTGCGCGGTCGCGCTTGGCGCCGCGGGATTCCACGTGCTCCTGGCCGACCTGGCGATGGACGAGGCACTTGGCGAGACGGTGCGCGCGCTCGAGGCCTCCGGTGTCGAGGCGCAGGCATTCGCCATCGACGTGGCCGACCTGTCGCGCCACGATGCGCTGGTCGACGCGGCCGTCTCGCGCTGGGGACGCCTCGACTGCCTCGTCAACAACGCCGGCGTCGGGGTGCTGTCGCGTGGCGACCTCCTCGACGTCACGCCCGAGAGCTTCGACCGGTGCGTGAGCGTGAACACGCGCGCCGTGTTCTTCCTGTCGCAGGTCGCGGCGCGTCACATGCTCGCGCAAGGCGAGATCGGCGGCCACCACCGCAGCATCGTCACCATCACGTCGAGCAACGCGGTCGCCGTCTCGATCGCGCGCGGGGAGTACTGCGTGTCGAAGGCCGCCTCGAGCATGACCACGCGCCTGTTCGCGCTTCGCCTCGCCGACGAGGGTATCGGCGTGTACGAGGTGCGCCCGGGCATCATCGCGACGGCGATGACGCAACCGGTGCAGGCCCACTACGACGCGGCCATCGCCGACGGGCGGGTGCCGGCCCGCCGCTGGGGGCAACCGGAGGACGTCGCCTCGACCGTGCGGACGATGGCCGAGGGACGCCTGGCGTACACGATCGGGCAGGCCGTGACCGTCGACGGCGGCCTCACGGTGCCGCGATTCTGATGCGCGATCTCCGTCACCATCGCGAGGCGCTCGCCCTCAACACGGCCACGCTCGGCCATCGCAGCCCGATCGAGGCGGTGATCGACAAGTGCGCGGCGCACGGCTTCGGGGCCATCGCGCCGTGGCGACGCGATCTGGAGGGGCGACGGCTCGCCGACGTCGCGGCGCGCATCCGCGACCGCGGCCTCACGGTGACCGGCTACTGCCGCTCGACGTACTTCACGCATGCCTCGCATGCCGAGCGCCAGGCGGCCATCGACGACAACGCCCGCGCGATCGACGAGGCGGCCGCGATCGGGGCGGCAAGCTTCGTGCTGGTGGTCGGCGGCGTGCCTGACGGCATGCACGACATCGCGGCCGCGCGACAGCAGGCCATCGACGGCGTCGGCGCATTGCTCGAGCGCGCGCGGACCGTCGGCGTGGCGCTCGCGATCGAGCCGATCCATCCGATGGGCGCCGCGGGACGATCCGTCGTCAACACGCTGGCGCAGGCGCTCGACTGGTGCGACGCGCTGGATCCGGAGCGGCAGGGTGGGCTCGGCCTGATGGTCGATGCGTACCACGTGTGGTGGGATCCCGATCTCGAGGCCGGCATCGCTCGCGCGTGCCGTGACGGCCGCGTGCTGGGGTATCACGTCTCGGACTGGCTGCGCGACACGCGTGATCTGGTCACCGATCGCGGCATGATGGGCGACGGCGTGATCGACCTGCGACGGATTCGCGGACTGCTCGAGGCCGCGGGCTACCGGGGACCCGTCGAAGTGGAAATCTTCTCGGCCACCGACTGGTGGGTGCGCCCCGAGGACGAGGTGCTGGAGTTCTGCATGTCGCGCCTGCTCGACGTCTGCTGAGCGGCGCACACGAACTGGCCCGACCCATGACTCAGGACACGAACGTTCTCGTCACCCGTCACGAGCGCTGGCTGGAGATCGTGCTCGATCGCCCCGCCAAGGGCAACGCGCTCACGATGCCCATGCTGGGCGCCATCGGCACAGCCGTCGACGAGGCGTCGCGCGACCGCGACCTGCGCGCGGTGGTGCTGCGCGGCGCCGGGGAGCGCCACTTCTGCACCGGTGGCGACATCGCGGCCTGGGGCCGCCTGTCGCCGCTCGACATGGCGCGCGAGTGGATCGCCGGTGGCGCCGATGTGCTGGCGCGGCTCGCGGCGCTGCCGGTGCCGGTGATCGCCGAGATCAACGGCCACGCCATCGGCGGCGGCCTCGAGCTGGCGCTGGCGGCAGACCTGCGCCTGTGCGTGGCGGGCACGAAGTTCGGCACGCCCGAGGTGGGGCTGGGGATGATCCCGGGCTGGGGCGGCGTCGGTCGTCTTGCCGAGGTCGTGGGCCCGGCTCGCGCGGCACACCTGACGTTGCTCGGCACGCCCATCGACGCAGCCGAGGCGCTCGAGTGGGGACTGGTGACCGCCGTGGCGCCCGATCATGCGGCGCTGGCGGCTCGGCGTACCGAGTGGGTCGACCGCCTCTGCGGGCATGCCCCGGTGGCGATGGCGCTCGTGAAGGGCCTGCTCGCCGAGTCGCGGCGTGACATGCGCCATCACCACGCGGCCGCGGCGGCGCAGGCCGCCGCCACCGACGACTGCCGCGAGGGCGTGCGCGCCTTCACCGAGAAGCGTCCACCGCAGTTCATGAACCGGTAGCCTGCCGCCCGCCGCCTGCAGTCTGCCTTTCTCAATACGCAGCCGTCGGCTCTTCTCAATACGTAGCCGTCGGCCATGGCCGACGGGCAGCCTTCCCCAACACGTAGCCGTCGGCCATGGCCGACGGGCAGGACGTTGTAGCCTTCCCTCATGCCCGTCACCCGGTTCCTCACCGCCGACCAGGCCGCCGCCCTCGTGAAGGACGGCCACACCGTTGCCGTCAGCGGCAACGGCGCCGGCATGATCTCCGCCGAGGCGATCCTCGAGGCGCTCGAGCGGCGCTTCCTCGAGACGGGCCATCCGCGCGACCTCACGCTCGTGCACTCGCTCGGGCTCGGCGACCGCGAGTCGAGGGGCACCAACCGCTTCGCGCACGAGGGCATGCTGCGGCGGGTGATCGCCGGGCACTTCACGTGGTCGCCGCGCATCCAGCAGATGGTCCGCGATGAGCAGATCGAGGCCTACTGCCTGCCTGGCGGCGTGATCCAGCACCTGCTGCGCGAGATCGGCGCGGGGCGGCCCGGCCTCTTCACGCACTCGGGCCTCGGCACGTTCGTCGATCCGCGGCAGGACGGCGGGCGCTGCAACGCCCGCAGCCGCGACTCGCTGGTCGACCTGCTCACCATCGACGGCCGCGAGGTCCTGCACTACAAGCCATTCCGCGTCGACGTCGCCATCGTCCGCGGCACGTACGCCGACACGCGCGGCAACGTCAGCCCCGAGGGCGAGGCCATCGACATGGACGTGCACTCCCTGGCGCTGGCCGCCCACAACAGCGGCGGCGTGGTGCTCGCGCAGGTGCGGCAGGTGGTGCAGCCGGGGTCGATCGCGGCGCGTCACGTGCGCATCCCCGGGATCCTGGTCGACGCCGTGGTCACCGACTCGCAGCAGGAGCAGTTCTACGGCCTCGCGTACGACGACACGGTGAGCGGCACACGCCGCGCCGCATTGCGCGAGGGCGACGTGGCGTTGCCTGACAAGCTGGAGCGTCGCGTCGTCGCCAGGCGCGCGGCGATGGAACTGCGCGAGGGCGCGTCGCTGAACTTCGGCTTCGGCATGCCCGGTGGCATCTTCGGCGTGATCGCGGAGCAGGGCATCGGCTCGAGGCTCTGGATGAGCGTGGAGCAGGGCACGCACAACGGCGCGATGCTCGACGACCGGCTGTTCGGCGCAGCGCGCAACGCCGACGCCATCGTGCCGTCGGTCGAGCAGTTCGACTACTACAGCGGCGGCGGCATCGACATCGCGTTCCTCGGGATGGGCGAGGCCGACGCAGAGGGCAACGTCAACGTGTCGCACCTCGGCGGCACGCTCATCGGCCCGGGCGGCTTCATGGAGATCGCGCAGAACGCCAAGAAGGTGGTGTTCTGCGGCACCTTCGATGCGCAGGGATCGCGCATCGCCTTTGCCGACGGCCGCCTCTCCATCGTCGCGCCTGGCAAGGTGCGCAAGTTCGTCTCGCGGGTCGACCGGATCACCTTCAGTGGCGCCTACGCACGCCAGCGCGGGCAGGAGGTGCTCTACGTCACCGAACGCGCCGTCTTCCGTCTGGCACCGTCAGGGCTCGCACTGGTCGAGATCGCCCCGGGCCTCGACCTCGAGCGCGACGTGCTCGCCCACATGGACTTCAGGCCCGATACCTCGGCCGTGGGCGTGATGCCTGCCGACGTGTTCCGGTAGAATCGCCGACAAACCTATCGCAGGACAGGACGCTGGCCCGCCGGCCATCCGGCGGCCGCCAGCCGAGGACATCCCATGTGTGAACAGGACCAGTTCGAGCGCGACCGGCTCGAGTACGAGGCGCGTGGCCTGGTGACGCGCCGACAGTTCGGCGTGCTGCTCGGCGCCGGCGTGTCGATGATGCTGCCGCGCGCGGCCAACGCGGTCACGGTGACCGGCAGCGACGTGAGCATCACGACGCCCGACGGCACCTGCGATGCGTTCTTCGTGCACCCTGCCACGGGACAGGCTCCCGCGGTGCTCGTGTGGCCCGACATCTTCGGCCTGCGCCCGGCGTTTCGCGACATGGGCAAGCGGCTGGCCGAGTCCGGCTACGCGGTGCTCGTCGTCAACCCCTTCTACCGCGTGAAGAAGGCCCCGACCGCCGAGCAGGGCGGCGCGACGCCCATCGACCAGGTGCGGCCGCTCGCGCAGGGCCTCAACGAAGCCACGCACATGACCGACGCCAGGGCGTTCATCGCCTGGCTCGATCAGCAGAAGCCGGTCGCGCGCTCGCGCAAGGTCGGCACGCAGGGCTACTGCATGGGTGGCCCGATGGCGTTCCGCACCGCGGCGGCCGTGCCCGACCGCGTCGGCGCGGTGGCGTCGTTCCACGGGGGCGGGCTTGCGACGACGGCCCCCAACAGCCCGCACCTGCAGGCGGCGGCGACCAAGGCGCAGTTCCTCATCGCGGTCGCCGAGAACGACGACAAGCGCAACCCGACCGAGAAGGACACGCTGCGCGAGACCTTCACGAAGGCCAACCTGCCCGCCGAGATCGAGGTGTACGCGGCTGCGCACGGCTGGTGCCCGCCCGACTCGCGTGTGTACAACGAGCCGCTGGCCGAGAAGGCGTGGGCCCGCCTGCTCGCGCTGTACGCGAAGGCGCTCGCGTAGAAGGAGTCCCCATGAATCCCGTCGGATGGTTCGAGATCTACGTGCAGGACATGCCCCGCGCGAAGGCGTTCTACGAGCAGGTGCTGCAGGTGACCCTGGACCCGTTGCCCAACCCCACCGAGGACGAGATGGAGATGCTGTCGTTCCCGATGTCGGACGAGGGCACCGGCGCGTCGGGCGCGCTCGTCAGGATGCCCGGCGTGCCCTCGGGCGGTAGCACGCTGGTGTACTTCACCAGCGAGGACTGCGCCGTGGAGGCCGACCGCGTGTCGGCGGCCGGCGGCACGCTGCAGCGGCCCAAGACGTCCATCGGGCCCTACGGGTTCATCGCCCTGGCGGTGGACACCGAGGGCAACATGTTCGGGCTGCACTCGGCGAAGTAGCACGTATCTGGCGACGGGCCACGGGCTGCAGGCGACCTGCAGCCTGTAGCCTGCAGCCTGTAGCCCTAGATCTTCTCGAGCGCCACCGCATTCATGCAGTAGCGCAGGCCGCTCGGCGCCGGGCCGTCGGGGAAGACATGGCCGAGGTGCGCGTCGCAGGTGCTGCACGTGGTCTCCACGCGCACCATGCCGTATGAGTGGTCTGCGGTGTAGGCGATCGCGTCCGCCTCGACGGGCTGGGTGAACGACGGCCAGCCGGTGCCCGACTCGAACTTGGTCGAGGCATCGAACAGCAGCGTCCCGCAGCACACGCAGGCATAGCGGCCCGGCTCGAACCGGCTGCACATCTCCGAACTGAACGCACGCTCCGTGCCGTGTTGGCGCGTGACGTGGTACTGCGCCGGACTCAACTGCGCCCGCCACTCCTCGTCGCTCCGCTCCACGCGGCGCAGCGGCGCCGGATTGCCGTCACGAGCCCGCCCGAGTACGTCCTTCCAGTTCAACACGCCACACGCTCCCCCTGCCGGCGTTCGCGCCAGCGACACGATCCGTCTCTCGTTGATAGCACAGCGCGCGGCGCGGACACGACTCCGCCTCGACACGGCGGTGGTGCCGCATGACCGACACGGCCACCGCGCCGGCGGGTCCGGCGCGGGTTGCAGGCGGCAGGGGCGAAGCGGGGGAGGTGAGCGGCGACGCGGGGCGTCAGCGCTTCTTCGCGGGCGCGGCCTTCTTGGCGGCAGCCTTCTTCGGGGCGGCCTTCTTCACCGCCACCTTCTTCGCGACCGCCTTCTTCGCAGCCGGCCTGGCGGCGACGGCCTTCTTCGGCGCGGCGGCCTTCTTCACCACGGCCTTCTTCACCACGGCCTTCTTCGCGACGGCCTTCTTCGCCGCAGGCGTCGGGGCCGCGGCCTTCTTGGCGGCCTTCTTCTCCGCGGTCACCACTTCCTCGGCGCTCTTGCTGCGCAGGTCGGCGGCGTGCGCGCGCTTGAACGTCTGGATGTCCTTGAACTTCCCGGACCTGTCACGCACTGCGTACAGCTTCGTGCCGGTGCTGCTGCGATGCGTGGTCCGACGGGCCTTGGCCATGAATGGTGCCTCTCCGTGTCTGTGGCCGCACTGTCGCGGCACCTCATCCTAACCCGGCAGCAGCGGCACGCGTCATGGCCGTTGGTCGAGCCACGTCATGCGCGCCAGCGACGCACACCCGAACTTCTTCGCGCTGCCTGCGGAAACGTTCGCACTTGCGCACGCATGTCGTGCGCGTTTCGAGGTGCGCATGCGGCACCCCTCCGGCACTGTTCTTGCGCTGCACCGGGGCAGAGGAGACTCCCAATGACGATGAGTCGAACCCTGTCGATCCTGGTGGTGATCGGCCTGGCCGCCAGCATGCGCGTCACTGCCGCGCCGCAAGCCTCGCCCGATAGCGACGCGAAGGGCTGCACGGATCACCCGCTCCTCACCCGCATGGCCGACATGCACATCGTGTCGTGCCGTACCGTCGAGTTCGATCGCTTCGCGTTCCGCACCGGCAAGGGCGTGGAGACGCCTGTCGAGGGCCGCAGGTACGAGGTGCGCTACAGGATCGCCACCGGACGCCCGGCGCCGGGGCCCATCGCGATCCTGCGCAACCACCAGCAGGCGGTGGCGCGCATCGGCGGCACCACGAAGTACGAGGACGCGCGCTACACCACGCTGCAGGTGACGCACCAGCAGCAGGAGATCTGGACGCAGGTCGACACCGCGTGGGGCGGTGGCTACATGCTCACGATCATCGAGAAGCAGGCGATGACGCAGCAAGTGGTCGCCAATGCCGAGGCCTTCAAGGCGGGACTGGCCGCGACCGGCCATGTCGAGGTGCCGGGCATCTTCTTCGACACCGGCCAGTCGGTCCTGAAGCCGGAGTCGGCGGCCGCCGTCGCCGAGGTCGCGGCGCTGCTGAAGGCCAGCCCGACACTCGAGGTCTACGTCGTCGGGCACACCGACAACGTGGCGGCGCTCGACCTCAACACGAGGCTCTCGCAGGCCCGTGCCGATGCCGTGGTGCAGGCGCTCGTGCGCACCCACGGGATCGCGGCAGCTCGCCTCGTCGCCCGCGGTGTCGGGCCACTGGCCCCCGTGGCCAGCAACGACGCCGAGGATGGCCGCGCCAGGAACCGCCGCGTCGAACTCGTGAAGCGGTAGCAGGCCACAGGCCACAGGCTGCAGGCTGCAGGCGACCTGTACCCGGCACCCGGCACCCGGTCCTGTATAGTGCCGCCCATGCTTGGCCACGAGCCCGACGCCGCCGCGATCGCGCGCGCGATCGCCGCGCGCGACGAGCGCCGGGGCCTGCTCATCGCGTTCGAAGGGCCTGATGGCGCGGGCAAGACGACGCAGCAGCGGTTGTTGCGGACGTGGCTCCAGAGCGAGGGACACGAGGTGGTGACCTCGCGCTGGGCCTCGTCGCGCCTGATCAAGCCGCTGATCACGTCGCGCGCCCGCCTGCGCGTGCTGTCGGCCGAGGAGTATTCGCTGCTGCACGCCGCGGACTTCCAGCACCGCCTCGACACGGTCGTGCTGCCCGCGCTCTGGGCGGGGCAGACCGTGCTCGCCGATCGCTACCTGTTCACCGCACTGGCGCGCGACGCCGCGCGCGGCCTCGAACTCGACTGGCTCCTGCGGGCCTACGCACCGCTCGTGTGGCCCGACCTGGTCGTGTACTTCGCGCTCGATGCGCACGACTCGCGTCGTCGCGTCGTGGCGACGCGCTCGCCCCGCTTCTACCAGGCCGGGCAGGACGTGACGGGGCTGGCCGATCCCGTCGCCAGCTACGCGCAGTTCATCGACCGCGTCATCACCGACTACGAGAACCTCGCGGTCATCTTCCAGTTCGTCAAGGTCGACGCCTCGCAGCCCGTCTACCGGCTGCACCAGCAGGTGCGCGCGCTCGTGCAGGGCGCCGAGCGACGTCCGTGGCCCGACTACAGCGCCGAGGCGCTCACCGAATGGCTGCAGCGACACCCGCACCTGGTCGGCTGATCGCGATCGACGCGACGCGCGGCGCCGACATCCGGACGGAAGCTGCGCGCGTGGCCGACGACCTGCGGGCCCGTGGCATCGACTGCGCCATCAGCCGCTGGGACGCCTCGGGCATGTTCGAGGACCTGCTGGCCGGACCGGTGGCTGGGCGACAGGTGTCGCCGAGGATGCTGGCGCTGCTCTATGCGGCCGACCTGGTGTTCCGCCTGCGCTGGGAGATCGGCCCCGCCCTCGCCGCTGGCCGCGTCGTCATCGCGGCGCCGTACGTGGACACGGCCGTGGCGGTGGGGGTCGGGCTCGGCCTGCCGGACGCGTGGCTGCTCGACGTGCTTCGATTCGCCCCGATGCCCGATGCCGCCCGGGCCGCTCCCGAGCGGCGCCGCGACGCGGGGTGGCGCCCCAGGCCCGATCGCGGCTACGCCGAGTGCTGTGCCACGCTGCTGGACGGCGCGCCGACGGCGCTGCGCAAGCGCCGCGCGCGCCGCCGCGCCATGGCATGGCTGGAGGCACGGGCGGTGGCCACGGGTGGGCTCAAGCGTCGCCACCTCATCCGCCGCATGGTCGACATCCGCCGCAGGGTCGACGAGGTGTGATCGGACAGGCCGTACCCCGTACCCGGTACCCGGTACCCGGCCCCTACTGACACCCCTCCGGCAGCGCTGCACCCGTCGCGCGGGCGGTTTCGCACGTCACGTAGGTGATGCGGGCCGCCGGGAACGCCAGCATTTTCTCGCGGGCCGCCGCGTGGTCCTCGTTGCTGTACGGCTTGGAGGGGTCCTCGCGCATGGCGGCGGCGATCAGGTCGAGCTGGCGCCGCATCTCGGCCAGGAGCCACGCCTCGGTCTGGCCCTCGTCCACCTGCGCGGCCGAGGCTGCCGCCTCCGAGAGGGTGGCGTAGTACTGCGAGCGCCAGGCCGCGGAGGCCAGGAGCTTGCGCACCAGCACGTTCTCGTCGTGGCGCGTGGTGAGCGAGAAGTCTGGCGCCTCGAAGGCGTTGTCTTCGTCCCACGCGATGCACACGTGCCGCGTGCCGTCCTCGACGCGGTAGAAGTAGAAGTTGTTCATGCCGTCGTAGCCGGTGAACCCGTCGGGTTCGGCCACGAAGTTCTGGGCCGCCAGGTAGCGCACGAACGCGGGGATGTCGAGGCGCGAGTCGAGCGCCGCCGTCAGGCCTGTTTCCGGGGTCTCGTTGGTCAGCCGCACGAGCTCCTCGATCGGCCCCCACTTCTCCGCGTCGCTCTTGCTCTCCTTCGTCTTGGCGTCGAAGCGCTCGGCGTAGGGCGCGAGGTCGCTGCCCAGGTACTCGAAGCGCCACGGCGCGCCGATGAGGTAGTTGTACTCGAACAGGTAGCCGTCGTTCTGGACGTTGCCGTCCACCTCGCCGAACACGCGCGCGAGCAGGTCCTTGTCCACGGCCTCCACGACGCCATAGAGGCCCACGAGCTGGTTGTTCACGTACAGCCGGGCGAACGACTCGCGCGGCGCCGGCACCCCCATGCGGGCAAAGAACCGCATCGCCACCGACTCCTTCACGCCTGACGGGTCCTGCGTGAGGTTGTCGAGCACGTAGGACTTCAGGCCCAGGAAGGTCTGGTCCGAGGCGTAGCGGTCGAAGTCGACCCGCAGGCCGGGCTTGGTGGCGCTTCGCGAGCCGAGGCCCCGCGAGCGGATGCCGAGGTTGCGGACGGTGAGCCCGTTCCAGCGCATGTCGGCCGGGTAGTACGTGTTCTCCTGGAAGTTCTCCTTGAGCTTGGCCCAGTCCTGGGAGTTCATCAGCAGGTCGATGCGGTGCATCACTGCCGGGTTGAAGAAATCGTCGGCGGTCTGCGCCTGCGAGGTCCCCGTGAGCAGCGCGGCCAGCGCGCAGAGGGCCAGGAGCCACCGACCGATGGACGCGACGCGCGTGGGATGCCCGTTCGCCATGGTGTCCTCAGAATACGACCTGGAGCCGCAGGACGCCCGACCAGAATGCGGTCTCGCCAGCCGCCGGCGTGCGCTGCTCATCCGTGAAGTCCTCGTGAATGGCATTGGCCACCACCTTCACGTGCGGCATGACGTACCAGTTCACGCCCGCCGTCCAGATGCGGTCCGTGTTGCCGAGCAGGTGGTCTCCCCGGGGGTTGCGCACCGGGGTGCCCTCCTTGCTGGCACTGCCGAAGCCCAGTTCCTCGTAGCGGAGCGCCAGTTCGATGGCGCCGGGCCCGCCGCGCAGCACGGATCGCTTCATGCTGATGGAATCGTCCTTGTCCTGCCCGGTGACCAGCCACGTCCCGTACGCGTACCAGCCCGTGCCCAGGAAGTCCGAGAGATCCACGTCGCCGAGGCCCTGCTTCAGGCGGTCCTCACGCGTCTGCATCCACTCGGCCCGCAGCCCGAACGGACCCGGCGTCCAGTCCAGCTCGACCCCGAGCCGCTGCCGGCGCCCCTTCACATAGACGGGCGCGAAGTAGTCGAATCCGTACGGCGTCTCGCCGCGCAGGCTGTTCAGGCCTTCCGGCAGGTTGCCGGTCGTGTACGCGGCGCCGACGCGGAGCGAGCGCAGGGCGGCGTCCTTGCCCACCAGCGGCCGCAGGACGGCCGCCGTCACGCGGCCCCCGTACGTGGGGCCCAGGTCGTCCTCGGCCCCCTCGATGAACTGCGGCTCCGAGAGCTTGCCGAGGTCGCCGTCGGTGTCGAACACGCCGGCCTCGTAGGTCAGGCCCCGTCCGAAGAACCGCCCGTGCACGGCAACGCCCTTGTCACGCGCCGGGGTGAGTTGCGTCGAGGCCCGCGACCGGTACACGAAGTCGATCTCGGTACGGCCGAAGTTCTGCTCGAGCCCGAAGGGAATCTTGAACCGTCCGCCGCGGACGGCGACCGCGTCGAACGTGCCCCAGTTCAGGTACACGTCCTTCCAGTCCTGCCACTCACCGTCCTCGTCGATCTCCCGCTCCAGCTCGAAGTCGAGGTGCCGCGTCAGCTTGCCCTTCATGCCGATGCGGGCCACGTCGAGCTTGAAGCGGTCCTCGTCCAGCTCGGGATCGAACCCGCGCCAGTCCATCACGACTCGTGTGCGCAGCCCGACGTAGATGTCGTCGCCGAAGATGATCGCGGGACGGTCGTCCTTCCAGCCGAACCCGCGTGCCACCGGCGCCTGCGACGACTGCGCGAGCGCAGCGGGCGCGCCTGCGAGCAGCAGGCCGGCGAGCGTGAAGGCGAGGGCGGGCGTGGGCGTCACGACGGGTCTCCGGGAAGGCGGCGCGCCCGCGCGCCGGCGTGGTCGGATAGTGCGCGCCAGGCCGCGGCAAGCGGCTGCACCAGGGCGGGATCGTCCACCATCAGCGACACCTCGCGGCGGAAGTCGAGGCTCAGCGTCGAGAGGGCCAGGCTCCCGACGAGCGCCCGCGTCTCGTCGACCACCATCAGCTTGCCATGCGCGGCCAGCGGCGAGGGCAGATCCTTGCCGACGACGGTCACGGCGACCCCCGCGTTGCGGCGCTCCCGCAGCAGGGTCACGACGCCGGGGTCGGCCAGCTTGTGGTCAAGGATGCCAATCGACCGCCGCGCGTCCAGGATGAGCCGGTGGACCTCGTCGCGGCTCCGCTCGGGCCCGACGAGGAGCCGCGGGCTGAAGTCCGGACCGAACACCGGCGGGCGGCCCGACGCGTCGGCGTCGAACAGCCGGAGCAGGCTCCGGGCCACGCGGGTGTCGCCAGTGGTGATCACGGCATCCCACGTGCGCCCGAAGCACTTGCGCGTCGGGTTCAGCGTCATCACCAGCGCGGTCGTCTCGTCGGCGACCAGGTACTTCGCGTGGTACTTCACGACCGGGTCGGCAAACCAGGCCACCGTGGCGCCCATCCCGGTGAGGGCGGCGTGCAGCCGCCCGAGCGACTTGCGGCCCCGCCTGGCGCGGCGCGTGAGCAGCGCCTCCACGGCCACGCCTCGTCGGACGGCGGCGGCCAGCGCGTCGAGCACGCCCTGGTCGTCGCACCGGAAGAGCGACAGCACCAGGTGACGACGGGCCTCGTCGATGGCACGAAGGAGGGCCTCCCGACGCGCCACGGGCGCCAGCGCCACCGACTCGGCGACGGACGGTTCAGCCGCGCTTGGGCGGGGACCAGGAGACATGCTTGATGCTCGCCTTGCCCTCTGCCATGAGCTGCGCGCTGAGGTCCTCGATGGAGTCGCCAGGGCCCAGGGTCGCCAGGTACCGCGCGGTCGCCTCGTCGCCCTGCGACACCTCGCGCGGCTCGAACACGATGCCGTTGATGGCGAACACCTGGTGGATGTGCGACATCGGCAACTCGCGGCCGTCGGCCACGATCTCGACGAGCATGCTGCGCGGCCGGTCGCCGCTGAACAGGTTCAGCGCGGGCAGCAGGCCGCACAGGAACAGCGTGCCCAGGCCGGCGACGGCGAACGCGCCGAGGCCGGCGGCCATGCCCAGTCCCATCAGGATGAACAGGATCGTGATGTCCCTGGCGTCCTCGACCGGCGTGCGGAAGCGGATCACGCTCGCGGCGCCGGCGATGCCGAAGGCCCGCGCCAGGTTGTTGCCGATGATCACCATCATCAGCGCCCCCGACACGCACAGCAGCACCTGCGCCTGATCCATGGACGGATTGGGCGTGCGATCGCTGCGGGTCTGCCGGTGGACGACGGTGACCAGCATGCCGATGAGGGCCGAGGCCACCAGCTTGGCGAGCTCGAAGACCGGGTGATCGAACCCGCCGGCAGGCGAGGCGACGAACGGGGCGCCGCCCGGGGCCGTCGGCGCCGCGGCCGTCGGCAGCCCCAGCGTCGGCCACACCAGCCCGGTGCCGACCAGGCCCACCCCCACGACCAGCACGCCCGCGATGGTCAGCACGCGATCCCAGCGCACGTCCCTGGCCTGCGCGTCGGCCACCGAGTCCTTGACCTCCAGCACGCCATCGAGGAGCGAGAGGCTCAGCACCTCCTGCACGCGCGGGTTGGGGCTGATCAGGGTGAACCGACGGTGGAGCCGCTGTGCCGAGGTGTGTCCGCGCACCAGCGCGCGGACGCCGGCGCTGTCGGCCGTCGGCACGGCGCGGAGGTCGACGACCACGTGCCGGTAGCCCTCACGGAACAGTGCCTGGATCCGACGCTCGAGTTCCTCGGCGGGACCGCCCGCCACGAGGGCTTCCTGGGGCGACAGTACCAGTCGTGAACCTGGCGCGTGTGACGGACTGGTAGCCATGACCGTGATGAGTGCGCGAACGGTAACACATCTGGACAGGCCGGGCCAGTCGGCGGTTCACTGGCCGCCGCGCCATACTCGCGTCACCGCCGCTGCGCGTCCAGCAGGACTGACGGTCGATGGGCGGCGCCGCCATGGCGATCGCTCTCCCGGCCGCCGTGTCGGCATCGTACGGGTGCGCGGGTCATGTTGACTCCAGTCGTCTGAACCGATACAACGTAGCCTCATCAATTCGCGGCCAGCAGGGGGGAGCTGGTGATGCTGGCCGTGGCTGCATCCATGCCCACACCCAGGCGCGGCCACGCGGCTTCATCGAGCCCATGACCCGCACGCCATTCTTCTGGTTCCTCATCTACGTGCACACCGGCTTCGGGGTGGCGGCGTTGGCGGCCTCGGTCGCCGCCGTCCGCACGCGCCGCGGCAGTGCCGCTCACCGGCGGGCGGGTTGGTGGTTCGTCCAGGCGGTGGCGGGATTGTTCGTCACGACGGCGCTGATGGCGTCGATTCGCTACACGTTCTTCCTGTTCGTCATCGGGTACGCCGCGTGGTACGCGTCGCACCAGGCCTGGCTGCCGGTGGCAGGCCGGGATGAGCGCCCCTACCTGGCCGGGGCACTGGCGCGCCTGGTCCAGCACGACCTCGCGATCGCGCTCGGGGTCTCGCTGATGCTGGCAACGCTCGCGATGCTGGTGCAGCGGGAGCTGCCGATCACGCCGTACGGCCTCGGGCTCGGTGTCGCCTTCGTGTGGGGGAGCGTCCTCGCGGGCCTGGGGGGCCTCGCGCGCACCGGTCGCCTCGGACGGCTGCCGCGTCGCGCCCACCACGCGATCCACACGTCGGTGGCCGCCACTGCCACCTGGAGCGAGTTCGCTGCCGATGTCACGGTGCACTTCGTGCCCCCGACGGCGGTCTGGGTGATCGCCTGGATCCTGCCTGCCGTGGCGGCTGCATGGCTGCTCCATCGGCGCGTCGACCTTCCCGCCTGCGTCGCCGCCTGCCTCAGGACAGGTCCGGCGCCGGCGTCGCCATGGCCCGTCACGCCGGTGTCGCACCCATGACCCTGGCATCGGCGGCGTTCCTGCCGCCCGGGGACGCCTTCGGGCGCTCGGCGACGCTCGACTTCGGGCTGCACGCGCCCGTGCTGGGCATGCCCCTCCGCATCCGGAGCAATGCCGAGCAGGCGCTGCGCCATGCCGAGGTCGACTTCGGCGTGTGGCGGACACTCCCGTCCGGGCTGGTGGGCGACGGCCCCGTCGCGACCTTCGACATCGTGGTGCATCCCCGCACCGCCGAGGCGCTCGGCCCGCTCACCTATCGTCGGCATGGCGCCGTCTTCATGGCGGCCGCCGGCACGGTGATGGTGTCGGTGCTGCCCGAGCTCGCCCACGCCGTGGCCTTCGTGCCGGCGCACGCGCTCGAGGATGGCGAGTGGTTTCGCTCCCACGTCACGGGCCTGGCCTGGATGCTCGCCAGTCGCCATCGGCGCGTGCCGCTGCACGCCGCGGCCGTCGTCGGTGACGCACGCGCGCTCCTGCTGCTGGCCGAGAGCGGCGGGGGCAAGTCCACCCTGGCCTACGCCTGCGGCCACGCTGGCCTGCGCGTGCTCACCGAGGACACCGTCTTCGTGGATGCGGCGGGGAGCGTGGCGCGCCTGTGGGGTGGACTGCCCTGCCACTGGCTCCGGCCTGCCGCGGTGGACATGTTCCCCGAGCTGGCCGGGCATCCGGTCGTGGTTCGCGGCAACGGCAAGCCACGTCTCCGCATCCCGGCCGCGGGCCCGCCACTGCTCACCACGACCGCGCCGGTGAGCGCCGTGCTCATCGAGACCGGCGGCGACGAACCGGTCCTCGAGGCACTAGGCAGCGACGTCCTGGCCGACAGGGTCGCTGCCGACCGCACCGAGGGATTCGATCAGTACCCGGAGTCGCGTCCTGGCGTCGTCGACTGGCTGCGGACGCGGCCGGCGTACCTGTGCCGACGTGGGCCCGATCCCCGCCTCACCGCGAGGCTGCTGGCGCGCCTCGCCGCCGCGCCGTCGGAGTCCCCGGCATCCATGCGATTGCCCATGTCCACCACCCTGACCACCACGATCCCGTGACAGACGTCCTGCTCGCCACTGCCAACTTCATGGCGCTCGATCCCAAGCAGCGCCGCAAGTCGCGTCCGTACCCGCCGCTGGCGGCCCTCTATGCTGCGAGCCTGCTCCGGAAGGACGGCCTCGAGGTCGGTCTCTTCGATGCGACGCTGCAACCCGACGAGCAGGCCTTTGCCGACTGCCTGCGGACGCATCGACCGCGCCTCGTCGTGCTCTACGAGGACAACTTCAACTTCCTGTCGAAGATGTGCCTCGACCGCATGGTCGATGCCGCGTTGACGATGGCGGGGATGGCGCGGGCGTCTGGCGCGACGGTGGCGGCGGCCGGCCCGCACGTCACCGACCATCCGGAGCGGTACGTCTCACGCGACGTGCAGTTCGCACTGGTGCGTGAACCCGACCGCAGCACTGCGGAGCTGGCTGCGATCCTGCTGGGGCGGGCCCCGGGGCAGCCTGATGCCGTTCCCGGCGTGGTGGTCGCGGACCCCTCGGCGCCGCGGGGGCTGCGCTTCTCGGCCGGCCGGCCCCCCGAGCGGGATCTCGACTCGTTCCCGGAGGCGGCATGGGACCTCGTCGACGTCGAGGCCTACCGGCGCGTGTGGACCGAGGCGCACGGGTACTTCAGCCTGAACCTGGTCACGACGCGCGGCTGTCCCTTCCACTGCAACTGGTGTGCGAAGCCGATCTGGGGCCAGCGCTACGCCATGCACTCGCCGGCTCGCGTGGCGAGCGACCTGGCGTCGCTCAAGTTCCACTGCAGCCCGGACCACGTCTGGTTCGCCGACGACATCTTCGGGCTCCGGCCGGCCTGGGTCACGGAGTTTGCCAGGGAGGTGGCCGCGCGTGACGCGCGCGTGCCCTTCACGATCCAGACCCGTGCCGACCTGATGACGCCGGAAGCCGTCGAGGGACTCGCCCGCGCCGGCTGCGCCGAGGCGTGGCTCGGCGCCGAGAGCGGCAGTCAGCAGGTGCTCGACGCGATGGACAAGGGCACGACGGTCGAGGAGATTGCGGACGCCCGGCAGCGGCTCGGCGCGGCGGGCATTCGCACGGCCTTCTTCATCCAGTTCGGGTATCCCGGTGAGGAGTGGTCACAGATCATGGAGACGGTGGAGATGGTGCGCCGGCTGCTTCCCGACGACATCGGCGTGAGCGTCACCTACCCCCTCCCGGGCACGGGCCTGTACGACCGGGTGCGCGAGGAACTCGGGGCCAAGACCCAGTGGGTCGACAGCGACGATCTCGCGATGATGTTCCAGGGCACCTACACGAGCGAGTTCTACCGCAGGCTGCACACGCTCCTGCACCGCGACCTCGACGTCCGCCGCGCCGAGGCCGCTGGGCGCGACATGAGTGTCGAGGCCGCCGCCGTCAGCGAGGCATGGGCGCTGCTCGAACAGACCGAGGCGCAGCATCGACAGGCCGATCCCCTGCAACTCGGCGTGCGCGAGTCGCTGCCGCGCCCGGTGCTGGCGATGGACGCCAACTGACGTGCCTGACGTCCTGCTCTCGCACGGCTACTTCCTCGGCGAGGATCCCAAGGAACAGCAGATCATGCGGCCCTACCCGCCGCTCGGGCTGCTGTACCTCTCGGCGTACCTGAAGCGTGCCGGCTTCGGCGTCGAGATCTTCGACAGCACGCTGGACACCCGCGCCGCGCTCTCGTCGCGGCTCGAGGCGCGCCGCGCGCCGGTGCTCGGCCTCTACACCAACCTCATCACGCGCCGATCGGTGCTCGACATCAGCGCGGTCGCCGCGGCGCACGGCTGGACCGTGGTGCTCGGCGGACCGGAGTCGGCCAACTACCCGCGGGAGTACCTCGCGCGCGGGGCGCATGTCGTCGTGCTGGGCGAGGGCGAGGTCACCATGGCCGCGCTCCTCGAGGCGCTGCCGATCCATGGCCGCCACCGCCTGCACGACATCGCAGGCATCGCCTTCCTCGACGAGGCGGGCGAGATGGTGGTGACGCCGGCCCGCGCGCAGGTCGAGGACCTCGACACGCTGCCCTGGCCCGATCGCGCGGCGATCGACATGCCCGCGTACGTCGACATCTGGCGCACGCACCACGGACGCGGCAGCGTCAACCTGATCACGGCCCGCGGCTGCGCCTATCGCTGCAACTGGTGCAGCCATGCGGTGTACGGGCACACGCATCGCCGGCGGCGCGTCGAGGCCTGCGCCGACGAGGTCGCGCACATCCGGGAGGTCTACGCCCCGGACCAGCTCTGGTACGCCGACGACGTCTTCACGATCGATCACCGGTGGCTGAAGGCCTACGCCGAGGAGATCACGCGGCGCGACCTCGTGCTGCCCTTCGAGACGATCTCGCGCGCCGACCGGATGCTCAAGGAGGACGTGATCGAGGCGCTGGCCAGGCTCGGCTGCTACCGCATCTGGATCGGCGCCGAGAGCGGCAGCCAGCGCATCCTCAATGCGATGCAGCGCGGCGTCACCCGCGAGCAGGTGCAGTGGGCCGCACAGGCGGCCCGCCGTCACGGCATCGAGGTGGGGATGTTCCTGATGTGGGGCTACGAGGGCGAGACGCCCGACGACATCGCCCAGACCGTGGACCTCGTCAAGCGCGCCCATCCGCACGTCTTCTTCACCACGCTCGCCTATCCCATCGCGGGCACCGGCTATCACCGCAAGGTCGCCGACCGGCTGTCGCTGCCGGTGCCCTGGGAGGACGCGACCGATCGCGACCACGTGATCGCCGGCCGGCGGGATCGGGCGTACTACGCGCACGCCGACCGCTGGCTCCGAAGGGACGTGGAGGCCCATCACCTCCGTGAGAGCGACCCGGCACGAGCAGACGTGCTCGCCGCCGAGGCCGACGAGGCCCGTCGCGCCCTGCTCGCGGCGCACGCCGGCGACGCGGTCGTCCCGTGACGATGGTGGACGCGTTCGAGGGACTGGCGGGCGACTACGACCAGGCGTTCACCGACACGCAGGTCGGGCGCTGGATGCGTGACGCGACCTGGCGGCGGTGCGACGCGCTGTTTCCTCCGGGCGCGCGGGTGCTCGAGATCAACTGCGGCACCGGCGAGGACGCCGTGCACCTCGGGCATCGCGGTGTTCGTGTCGTCGCCACCGATGCCTCCGAGGCCATGGTGGCGCAGGCGCGCAGGAAGGTGGCTGCGGCTGGCGTGGAGTCCCTCGTGGACGTGGCCGCCCTGTCCATCGAGGCCGTGGGCCCCGGCCTCGGCACGTTCGATGGCCTGCTGTCGAACTTCGGCGGCCTGAACTGCATCGGCGACCTGCCCGGCGCCGCCCGCCGGCTCGCGGGCGTCGTGCGTCCCGGCGGTCGTGCGCTGCTGTGCGTGATGGGACCGCTCGTGCCGTGGGAGTGGGCGTGGTTTGCCGCCCGCGGCGACCTGGCGCGCGCCCGGCGCCGTCGGCGCGGCGGCGTGCCGTGGCGCGGGCTCACCATCCACTACTTCTCGGCGCGCGACGTGCGCGCAGCCTTCGATCCCGGCTTTCGCGTGACGCGCACCTGGGCGCTGGGCGCCGTGATGCCACCTCCGTTCGCGGAGTCGTGGGTCAGGGCGCACCCGCGGCTGTCCCGGCGGCTCACGCACCTCGAACGCCGGCTCGAGACCGTCTGGCCGCTCCCGTCGCTGGCCGATCACGTCGTGGTCGAACTCGAGCGGAGGGTCGGGTGAACGCGTGGCGACGGCTCACCGTGCGGGCGACCCTGCCCCTGCGCCGGCATTTCCTGCGCCGGCGTGTCGGCCGCCTCGTCTGCGAGGAGGTGGAGGGCATCCCGCTCATCGTCCTGCCCACGGTGTTCAACGCGGCGGTGTTCGGCAGCAGTGACGTGCTCGTGCGCGCGCTCCGGACTCATGCCGGGGCGTGCGGGGCCGTGCGCGGCCGCCTGCTCGACATGGGCACGGGAACCGGCATCGGCGCCATCGCGGCGGCGCAACTCGGGTACGAGGTGGTGGCGGTCGACCTCAACCCCGACGCCGTGCGCTGCGCACGCATCAACGCCCTGCAGCACCGCCTGGAGGACCGCGTGCAGGCCCTCGAGGGCGACCTCTTCGCACCCGTGGCCGGCCAGCACTTCGACGTGGTGCTGTTCAACCCGCCCTTCTTCGAGGGCGCGCCGCGCTCGTCGCTCGACCGCGCGTGGCGCAGTGTCGACGTGCCGGAGCGCTTTGGCGCGGGCCTGCCCGGCGTCCTCGCACCGGGTGGCGTGGCGCTGGTGATCGTGTCGAGCCACGGCGGGCGCGCACGCACGGAGGCAGCGCTGCGCGATGCCGGACTGCGCGTCGAGCAATTCGTCGTCGAGGACCTCGGCTACGAACAGGTCACGGTGCTCGCCGCCCGGCACCACGGGGGCGACAGGTGAGCGCGCCTCGCGTCCTGCTGGTGAACCCGCGCATGTGCTCGCGCCGCAGCATGCGCCTGCCGCTCTCCCTGCTGTCGCTGGCGGCCGTGCTCGAGGGGCGATACGAGTGGGAGATCCTCGACGGGAACCGGCTCGACGACCTCGACGCGGCCATCGCCGCAGCGCTGCAGCGATCCCCGAGAGCCGTCGCGGCCATCAGCGTGATGCCCGGACCGCAGGTCGCACCGGCGATCGCCGCCAGCCTGGCCATCCGCGCGCGGCGCCCGGACGTGCCCATCGTGTGGGGCGGGTACTTCCCGAGCCTGTACGCCGATGCCGCCATCAACGCGCCCTACGTCGACTACGTGGCGCGTGGCGCAGGCGAGGACACGCTGCTCGAGCTCCTGGCCGTGCTTCCCGATGCCGACGGTGCGTCCGCGTCATCGGCGGTGGCCGACGACCTCGGCGGCATCGCCGGACTCACGTGGAAGAACCGCGAGCGGGTGGAGCACAACGCCGCCCGCCCGTTCGTCGATCCAGATGCGAGGCCGCCCCTGCCGTACCACCGGCTCGAGGGCCTGCCCGACTACCTGCGGCCCACGTACATGGGCGCGCGCACCGCCGTCCACCAGGCCGCCATCGGGTGTCGCTACCGCTGCAGCTTCTGCGGCGTCGTGTCGGTGTACAACGGCCACACGCGGCTCGGCGGGCCGGCGCGGCTCGAGGCCGCCCTCCGCACGCTGCGCGACGGATGGCACGCCGATGCCGTCCAGTTCTACGACAACAACTTCTTCGATCACGAGGACGCCTCGGTCCCCCTGCTGGAAGTGCTCGAGCGCGCCGGCCTGCCGTCGTGGTGCTACGCGCGTGCCGACACCATGGCGAAGTTCTCCGCCTCCACGTGGGCCCTCGTGCGGCGCAGCGGCCTGCGGATGGCGTACATCGGTGCCGAGGCCGGCAGCGACGCCGTGCTGCGGTCGATGAAGAAGGGCACGCGTGTCGAGCACACGCTGGAGGTGGCGGCACGCTGCCGCGAGGCCGGCGTCGTCCCGGAGTTCTCCTTCGTGCTCGGCGGGCCCGAGGATCCGGAGGCCGAGATCGAGCGCACGTTCGCGTTCATCAGGCAGGTCAAGCGGCTCCATCCGCAGTGCGACGTGGTCCTCTACTTCTACAGCCCGACGCCGCAGCGGGACCGCGCGTGGGCCGATCGCGACGTCGCGCTGTTGCCCAGCCTGGCCACGTACGGACCCGACGGCCCGCCGCTCCCGACCACGCCCGAGGAGTGGACGCAACCGCAGTGGATCCGCTACGTGTGCCACCAGGACGCGCCGTGGCTGTCGTCGCGCATGCGGCAGCGGGTACAGGATTTCGCGCAAGTGCTCGGCTGTCGGTTCCCGACGGTGCAGGATCACCGGACGCCCGCCTGGGGGCGCAGTGTGCTGGCGGCGCTGGCGTCGTGGCGCTACGCCAGCGGCGTGTATGGCCGGCCGATCGAGCTCGACCTGGCGCGTCGGCTCATTCCCCTGAAGCGGCCCGAGATCGACGGCCTGTGAGCCTGTCGACGGCGCTGCGCAGGTGCGTGCCGACCACGGCCGCCGGCCTCGCCTGGCCGAGGGGATCGACCGCCATGCGTCCCGCCACGGCTTCGCGTACCCGCCGCACCACGTGAGGCGTGCCCGCCAGTCGCCACTCGCCGAGCGCGGTGCGCCAGCGCAACGGGTCGCCCTCGAGCACGCCCGGCCGTGACAGGATCGCGCGACGTCGCGCGGCGGAGGGCGCCGCGCCGTCGAGCACGTCGCGCATCGCCAGGGGCACCAGGCCCGGCAGGTCACGCTCGGCGAGCGCCGCCACCGCCCAGGTCTCCTGCGCCAGCGTCGACTGGAGCGCCACGCGCGTCGTCTCGTCGTCGCCCACGTGCCGCAGATCCAGCAATTGCGACACGCGCAACCCGCGGCTGAGCATCGCGGCGGCGCCGTGCAGCACGAGGTGGAGCGCGAGCCCGTCGACCGACGGCGCCTGCAGTGCCATGCCGTGCACGCGCGTGCCTGCGAGCCCGTCTCGGTACGGCGCCGTCACGTCCTGCGGCACGCCGAACACGACCTCGCTGATGCGCGTGTGCACCTCCACGGGCCTCGGGTGGTCCGGGTGATCACCGGCAACGTCTGCCGCCGCCGCGCCTGGCTGCAGGTACGTGACGTGCCGATCGACGTGCATCGCGACATAGCCCAGTCGCGTCAGCAGCGCATCCCATCGCGCCTGGTCGGCGGGTTCGACGAGGATGTCGATATCGGCCGAGGGCCGCCGCTCCGGATGCCGATCCACGCCGAGGCGCAGCCATGTGCCCTTGAGAGGCGACCAGGGCAGGTTCTCGGCCTCGGCGGTGTGCGCGATGCGGGCGAGGTCGTCACGCAGGCGAGTGCTGCGCACGGCGATGCGCTCCGCCTCGAGATGCAGCGCGTCGATGGTGGCGGACGTCCACGCGGACGGTGCCTCGCCGAGCAGGGGGCGCAGGTGACCGGCGACACCCTGGCACCGCACGGCGAACAACACGTCGGCGTCGCTGGCGCGCAGGCGTTCCGTTGCCGTGACGACCGGTGCGAGTGTGCCCTCGAGCGCGGCACGGCCGAGGGCGCGCGACAGCGATCGGAAGACCGGCTGACCCATGCGCCGCTCCAGCGCGGCTCGCGAGCGCCAGTCGAAGAACATCGGCGCATTCTCGCACGCGGGCCACGGGGGCCGTCAGCGTCGCGCCGGCCAGCGGCTCCGCAACCACGCGGCCCAGCGTTCGCGCCGCCCGGGACGCGCATACGCATTCAACCATGCGTCCGTGTCGCCACGGTCCCACATCGGATGCCTGTCGAGGATCGTCGCGGCGGTGCTGCCGTATCCGCATTGCGCGAGGATCGCCGCGGCGGCGATCGCGCGGGGCAGCGGCGGGCTGTCGCCTTCGAGCAGCGTGCCGTGCGCGTACGTCGCGATGCCCTCGATCGACCGGCGTGCGGGCTGGCCCCCGGCCTGCCGCCGGTCCACGCGCCCCGGGGCGTCCCAGGGCCATCGGCAGTCCACGAGCCGATACCCTCGCGCGACCAGCCAGCCGTCGACATCGGTGTAGGTCGGCTGGTCGCGATACAGCGGACGCAGGACGACCGCGGTGCGCACGATGCTGACGCCGCCCTCGCGCAGCAGGCCATCGGCGCCGCGCAGCGCATCGAGCTCACCGCCTTCGAGCGCGAGCGACAGCAGCAGGATGTCGCGCAGGTCGTTTCCGGCGGTCCAGTCGTCGAGGGTGGTGGCCGGGACGTCCCTGCGATCGACCACCTCCCGCGCGGCGAGCCACCGGGAATGTCCAGCCATGTGCCCGTAGAGCTCGTCGCACGCGTCGACGTCGAGTGCCAGCCTCGTGCCCAGCGCCGGGTCTGCCGTGCACAGCCACCGGACCGTCCCGGTCGCCGAGGCGAACAGGCGGGCCACGCCGTCCGCGACCGCCGTCGATGGATGGCATCCGTGCCATGCCAGCAGGTCCCGAAGTGCCGGGAGGTGCGGCCTGGTCGACGTGACGCCGCCGTGCACGCACGGCCAGGGAGCGCCTGCCCGAAGCGTCTCGCGCCAGGCGGCGCTCACGACGGCCACCGCCGTCGCAGCCATCGCGCGGCACGCCTCGGCAGCGAGGCATGGCGATGCGCGTGTGCATTCCACGCGGCGATCGTCGCGGCCACGTCGCCGGCGGACCAGCCTGCGTGACGCGACAGCCATGCCGCCGCCGTCCGTGGCTGCCCGAGGAACGCGAGCACCATGGCGCCCGCGACGACGGAGGCCTCGCGTTCGGCTGGCGCCCACCGCTCGGGACGACACGCGAACACCGCATCGCCGACCGCCGACCAGCGCGGGGGCTCGGCGTAGCGCGCCCCGAGCGCATGTCCCATGCGCGGTTGCGGGTGGAAGTGGCAGTCGACCAGGCTGAACCCGGCCTCGCGCATGAAGCGCTCGACCTCCGGGAACAGCGCCTGGCCGCGGTAGACGGGGAGGAAGCTCACCTCGCAGTAGACGACCCCGACCCGGCCTGCCTCGAGCAGGCCTCGCGCGCCGCGCAGGATGTCGAGCTCGGTGCCTTGCGTGTCGAGCTTCAGCAGGTGCAGGCGTTCGACGCCCGCCTGCGCGGCCCACGCGTCCAGCGACACCGTTTCGACCTCGCACGTCGAGACGGTGTCGATGGCACGGGCCCACCGCGGGTAGTCGACCATCCGGCCGAAGTGACGCGCGTACGCTTCCATGTCGGGCAGCAGCAGCGAACTCATGCTGGGATGCCGCGCGATGTGCAGCAGGCGCCGCCCCGGCCGGGCATCCAGCGCCCACGGCCATGCCGTGAGCGTCATGCCGCGGCCGCTGCCGCTGATGGCCGCGCACGCAGCCGGGTCCGGCTCGAACGCATGCACCTCGAGGTCGGCGGGCACCCCGGGCAGCAACTGCCAGCCGCCGCGTGCGCCGCCATCCACCACGACCAGTCGCGCGTGCTGTGCAGCGAGGCTCATGACAGGCGTGGCGTCGCCCGCAGCGACTCGACGAACGCGACCAGGTGGTCCACGCGCCGGAACGTGGTGTGATCGCGCCAGGCGCGCCGCAGTGCACGACGCGCCACCGCCTGCCGCTCCGCCGGGCGAGGCAGGTACCAGGCGCAGGCCTCGGCGAACGTCGCGTCGTCGTCGGCCTGCACGAGTTCGTCGTCGGCGAAGAAGCGTGGCGTCACGGGTGTGCGGTGTGTCACCTGGAACGCGCCGCAGGCGGCGGCGGCGAAGACGCGGTATGTGATCTCCAGGGGGCGATCGCGCAGGAACGGTACGAGCGGCGCCAGCGCGATCCGGCTTGCCGAGAAGAGCGCCGGCAGGTCGGCCGGCTGCACCCGCGGTGCGCCGAACCGCCATCCGCTCCCCACCCACAGGCCGGGTGCGTTCCTCAGTACGGGGCGCAGCACGTCGTAGGCCACGGCGAGGCGATCGGGCGTGAAGGTGGACGCCATGAACCAGGCGTGCGTGCGCGGCACCGGTTGCGGGCCATCGACGAACGGGTCGCAGGCCTGCGGCAGCGCGAGGTAGCGGAATCCGGCGGCCGCCAGCGTCGGGGCGTACCGATCGAAGTACTCGGGCTCGTACAGCGACAGGAACGCGTCGGCGGTGTCGCCCGCCACTGCGCGTCGCAGGCGCGCCTCGTCCGCGGCATCCCCGCCCGCGTCGAACGGGAATCCCGCTGGTGCCATGTGGACCAGCAGGCGGAGGCCCGCGCGCGAGGCGAGGTCGTCGCGCGCGCCGGCGTCGAGCCTGGCATGGATGGCCTCGCGGTCCGGTGCGACCAGCAGCGTCGGCGACAGCGCACGCCACTGCGTGCTCCAGTCTGACGCGTCCGCATCGAGGACCACCGCAGGGATGCCCATGTGCCGCAGCGCGTGGCCGAGCGTGTCGAACCAGATCGCGCCGCTGATCGTCGGCGGACGCACGAGGAACGCGCGCAGCCCACAGCCGGCGTGCCGATCCCTGGCGCCGGCGATGGCGGCCGCGCGCAGCGTCTCGGCCTCGTCGAGCATCGACTGGTCGCATGGCTCGGGCGACAGCGGGGCAAGACGTTGCCCTGCGCGCCACGCAGCACGCACGGAGAGCCAACGCGGCAGGTGCCGTACGCGTCCGAAGAGGCGTGCCGGCGTCATGAGCGACACGGTGGCGAGTATAGTCACGGCTCGACCGACGGCGTCAGCGGCGCTGGGCGATCGGCGCTCTCGGGCCCCGGCGAGGCGCGCGGATACCAGCCGCGAACACGAGCCGGACCACGCGGAAGGCCTGCGGGGCGAACGGGGTCAGCAGCGACAGCATGCGCGCGTCGTCGGCTCGCGGTTCTCCGGTGAGTGCGAACGCCACCGTGCTCGGGAGGTGGACGTCGCCGACCGGGACCGGCTCGGGCCGTCCCAGGCGTACGCCGAGCACCATCGCGGCCGTCCACGGGCCGACCCCCGGCACGGACTGGAGCACGGCATCGGCCTCGGTGGTGGGAAGATCGGCAGCCCGCTCCACCAGGCGGGACGCGCGAGCCACGGCCATGATGGTGCGCGCCTGCTGCCACGCGATCCCGAGATCGCCGAGACGTTCGGGACCGACCGCGCGCAGCGTGCGGGCCGTCGGCGACAGTCGCAGTGCCATGGGGCCGGGAGCCGGCGCCCCGAGCTGCTCGCACAGCCGGCGCCACAGCGCGGTCGCCTCCTCCCACGTGATGCGCTGCTGGAGGATGAAGGTGAGCAGCGCCTCGAACACGTCGCGCGTGTCGGTGAGGCGCAGGCCGCGATGGGCCCGCGACAGGCGATCGACGACGGGGTGCGGCGGCAGGCTCCAGGCAGGCTCGTCGAGGCCGAGCCAGCGCGGGATGTCCGCGAGCGCGCGCGATGCGCCCGGGCCCCACGCCTCCGCGCGCAAGGGGTCACCCACCCAGACCCGTACCGTGGCAGGGCCGTCTGGGGTATGCGTTGTCCTCCACAGGCCGTCGGGCTCGCGTCGGAGCGTCGGGTCGAAGGGACCCGTGCGCAGCAGCGCGGTGGTGGCGAAGAAGTCGTACACCGCTGGCCGGGGCCACGTGGCGCTGGCGTCGGGCGTCATGTCGTGGGAGCGAGCGTGGGTCGCGTCGCGGTGCCTGGACTCACTCCTCCGGGCGCGGCAGCCACAGCACCAGGATGCGTCCCACCTTCTGCACGAGCGCGGCGCCGGTCCGATCGCAGATGGCGGTGCTCATGGCCTCGCGCGCCTCGCGTTCGCCTTCGCCTACCTTCACCTTGATCAACTCGTGCGCCTCGAGGGCACGGGCGATGTCGGCCACGACACCCTCGGTGAGCCCGGCGTGGCCGATGCGGACCACGGGCTCGAGGGCATGGGCACGCGCCTTCAGGGCGGCGCGCGTGCGTGCGGTGAGGGCAGGGGCGCGGTGGACGGGGGCGGCGTGGTCGGGCGCGTCGCTCATGCCAGCATCCTACGCCACGCGGGCACGGCGATGTCGGACGGCGCCTACACGCGTTCTTGGCGCGTCGATCGGCACGCCATAATCGCCGCGGCTGACCGTGGGAGGTGCCGCGTGAGGAAGGCGTTGGTCCTGGGATTGTCGCTGGTCGTGCTCGGTGCCCTGGCGTTCGTCGGTGCGCACTTCACGGCCACGGGGCGTGAGGCACAGTTCGTGGTCGGGGGCGCGCTCGTCGACGCCGGCTACGGCCTGCAGGACGGGATCGAGCGCTACGACTTCGAGCACGAGCACGACATCACGCCGGAACAGGTCTGGGAGGAACTGCAGAAGCAGAACCATCTGGCGTCTGCCCAGCGGCGCCGTTTCCCACGCACGGCGCGGCATCCGCTCGTCGCGCTCGTGGTGTGCATGGACGCGCGCATCGATACCAACGAGCTGATGGGCGACACGCGGCACTACTACTACATCATCCGGACCGCCGGCTCGGTGATGAGCCCGCGCGAGGAAGAGATGCTCGAGCTCGCCGTGGCCAACGGCGTGAAGCTCGTGGTGCTGACGACCCATTCCGACTGCGCGGCCGAGCGGGTCGCGAAGACGCCCGACCTGCGGGCGAAGTTCCCGGCGCTCGCGGCGGCTGTGGACGAGCGCAGCGCCCGTGTCGAGGAGTTCCTCGCGCGCCCGGCCATCGCCAGCGCCGTGGCCAAGGGCACACTGGGCGTCAAGCGCGTGGCCATCGACACGCTGACCGAGGAGCTGGCACCCCGGTAAGGCGGCGCGGAAGGCGCGCCGCCCTTGCCGGGGAATGCCGCGATGCCGCGATGCCGCGAATGCGGCCGGCCCTCCCCCAAGTCACGTCAGCGACGACAACGCGCTGCGGGCCTCGCGGTCGGGCTCGTGCTTCACCCCGCACGTGCGGTCCCGGTGAAGAC
>NZ_JBIINP010000383.1:0-2718 GCF_044337415.1 Luteitalea sp. | reverse complement strand
CGAGGCCGTGAGGTCGAGCGTGTGCCCCACCTGCGTCGCCATCACGCCCGACTCGACGCGCCCCGGCCATCGCACCAGCAGCGGCACGCGGATGCCGCCCTCCCACACCGTCCACTTGCGGTTGAAGAGCGGCCCGTTGTCGGACAGCCACTCGCCGCCGTTGTCGTTGGTGAAGATGACCAGCGTGTTGCGCGCGAGGTCGAGCCGGTCGAGCGTGCGCAGCAAGTCGCCCACGCCGCGATCGACGCGCTCGACCATCGCCACGTAGTCGGCGCGGGTGCTCTCGACCTCCTCACCCGGCATCACGTGTCGCGCGCGATCGACGGCGACAGACGGCTTGTCAGGCGGCTGGTACGGCCAGTGCGGCGCGTTGTAGGCGACCTCGAGGAAGAACGGGCGCGACGCATGCCGCTCGATGAACGCCACCGCCCGCTGCGTCAGCAGGTCGGTGGTGTAGCCCTTCACGCGCACCTGCCGCTCGACGCCCGTCGCCGCACCGGCGGCCCCAGGGGACTCACCCTCCCACAGGTCGGGCGTCATCTCGTTGCCGTCGTGCGTGTAGTAGTCGTGATACCCGCTCTTGAGCCCGAAGAAGTAGCCGAACCCGTGGGCCAACGGTCCGTGCTTGGCCGCATACCCGAGGTGCCATTTGCCCACCAGGCCCGTCGCATAGCCGCCATCGGCCAGCAGTTGCGGCAGGGACCGCCCGGTGGCCGGCAGGCCGATGTCGCTGCCCTTTGCCGAGGGCCGCGAGAGCGCCGTCTCGATGCCGTACCGCTGCTGGTAGCGCCCCGAGATGAGCCCCGCCCGCGTCGGTGAGCACAGCACGCCCACCGAGTAGAACTGCGCGAATCGCACGCCGTCGCGCGCCAGGCTGTCGATGTTCGGCGTGCGCACGTCGATCGCGCCGTAGGACGACAGATCGGCCCACCCGAGGTCGTCAGTGATCACGAGCACCACGTTCGGCCGCGCCGCGCGCCCCGCCTCCTGCGCGCTGGCAGACATCCCGACGACCGTCCACCACGCGCACGCGATTCCCACGAGGGCCCGCCAGGTCATGCCCGCTCCCCTTCGGCCAGTCGCGCCCGGTCGCACCGACGGGGCATACTGCGACGGCACTTCTTCCGTGAGTGGAAATCTACAGCGGACCGGTCCAAGACCGCTCGCTCCCCCTGTCGCCGATATGCCGCAGACACCACCCTCGCCGCCCTCACCTCTCGCCGCACGCCTCATTCGCGGCACCGCGCGCTTCACCGGCCGCTGGATGTTCCGCGCCGCGTTGCTCGCGCTGCTCGTCGTGTTCGCCGTGGCGGCCGGCTTTGCCGCCTACGCCGTGCTGATGCTGCCCGAGGTGGAGCCCTGGCACACCACGCGACTGACGGGCGAGTTCACCGAGTTCGATGCCCCGGGCATGGACTTCGCCGGCTACCAGGCGAAGGAGGCGAAGCTGTTCGAGGAGATGGCGCAGGCAGTCGCCGCCATGCCGAAGGACCGCGCCTACTTCGCGGGCAGCCGCTACGACCCGCAGGGCCTCGGACGCCGCCTCGCCGGCGATCAGCCGTACAACCGCACCACGCGACGCACGCCCGCCGGGCCGCTCAAGGGCGCGGCGCTGCTGATCCACGGCCTGAGCGACGGCCCCTACTCGATGCAGAACCTCGGCGACCTGCTGCTCGCCCAGGGCTTCGAGGTGACCATCCTCCGCCTGCCCGGCCACGGCACGCTGCCGAGCGGCATGGTGCACATGGAGTACGACGACTGGGTCGCCGCGATGCACCTCGCCGCGCGCGACATCAGCACGCGCCTGCCCAAGGACCTGCCCTTCTACCTCGCGGGCTACTCCACCGGTGGCTCGCTGGCGATGACCTACGCCCTCGACCGCATCACGCCGGGCGCCGACACGTCGCTGCGCACGCCGACGCGCGTGCTGCTGTTCTCGGCCGCCATCGAACTCACGCCGGCCGCGGCCCTCACGCCCATCCTCGACCTGTTCGCCATGCTGCCGATCAAGGCCTTCGAGAAGGTGAACTGGCAGTCGATCGGCCCCGAGTACGACCCGTACAAGTTCGTGTCGTTCCCGGTGAACGCCTCGCGGCAGGTGTTCAAGGCGACGCGCCACCTGCAGCGCCAGCTCCTCGCCGCCGAGCAGGCCGGCCGCCTCACCCAGCTCCCCTCCATCGTCGCCTTCCAGTCGGCGATCGATTCCACGACCGGCGCCTACGGCGTGTCGACGACGGTGTTCGGGCGCTTGAAGGGCGCGCAGCATCGGCTGGTGCTGTTCGACCTGAACCGCCACTGGAAGTACGACATCGTGCGCCGGCCCGCGTCGGACGCGCTCGTGAAGTCGGTGGTCGACGGCTACGCGAACGGCACGCGCGGCCACACGCTGGTGCTGCTCACCAACCGCTCGCGCACCACCGAGGAGATCGAGGTGCGTGAGTACGCGCCGGGGCGGCGCGATCCCGTGGTGACCACGCCCGGCCTGAGCTGGCCCTTGCACCTGGTGTCGGTCGGCCATGTGTCGGTGCCCTTCCCGCCGAACGACCCGCTGTACGGCTACGAGGAGGGCTCTGGCGCCAACGGCATCGCGTCGATCGGCAGCTGGCGCGTGCGCGGCGAGGAGGGCGCCATCGTGCTGCCCCTCGGCGCGCTGGGCCGCATCCGCGCCAACCCCTTCTGGCCCGTGCTGACGCAGCAGGTCCAGTTGCTGACGGGGGC
>NZ_JBIINP010000384.1:0-2716 GCF_044337415.1 Luteitalea sp. | reverse complement strand
GTGTACGAGCCGGTCCCCGCGCCCACCACGCCCACGCCCCTCGTGCTCAACTTCAACGGCCACGAAGGCACGGGCATGGCCAACAGCTACCACCAGGCGCGCGGCATCAACCTGGCGAAGAAGGGGCTGTACGCCATCAACGTCGAGTGGATCGGCCAGACCCAGCTCGCGGTGCCGGGCCTGCAGCATTACCGGATGAACCAGCTCGACCTCGTGGGCACACCGGGGCTGGCCGTGTTCTACGAGTCGTTGCGCCGCACGCTGGACATCGGCCTCGCGCTGCCACACGTGGACGCGACGAAGGTCGCCGTGACGGGCCTCTCCGGTGGCGGCTGGCAGACGATCATCCTGAGCGCGCTCGACACGCGCGTCACGCTGGCCAACCCGGTCGCGGGCTTCTCGAGCTACGTGACCCGCACGCAGTGGCCCGACAAGGACCTCGGCGACTCGGAGCAGACGCCGTCGGACCTCGCCGCCGTGGCCGACTACACGCACCTGACCGCGCTGATGGCGCCGCGCCCGCTGCAGATCACCCACAACGCCCTCGACAGCTGCTGCTACCGCGCCGACTACGCCGTGGGTCCGCTCGTGCAGCAGGCCGCACAGGCGTTCTCGCTGCTCGGTGTGCGCGACAGGCTCGCGTACCACGTGAACTACGACAAGGGCCACAACTACGAGCAGGACAACCGCGAGGCGTTCTACCGCTTCCTGCACAAGAACCTGCTCGGCGGCCGCGTCAGCTTCGACCCGCGCGAGATCGACGTCACGAAGGACATCAGGACACTCGACGCACTGAAGATTCCTGTCCCGGCCGACAACGCCGACTTCACGTCGCTGGCACGCGGCATCCTCGCGTCGCTGCCGGCGCCGAAGGCCCCGACGCGCGCCCGCCTGCAGCAACTGGTGAAGGCGCCGACGTTGACCACGCGCGCCGTGTCTGTCGGCACCGCGCCCGGCGCGGAGTTCTGGCAGCTGCACCTCGACAACTGGACCCTGCCGGTCACGGAACTCTCCCCCGCGTCAGCCGCGACGTCGACGACGCTGCTGCTCGCCGACACGGGCCGCGCGAAGGCGGGCAACGACGCGCGCACGCTGCTCGGCGAGGGACGACGCGTGGTGGCGATGGACCCGTGGTACTTCGGCGAGTCGGCGCTCGGCCGCATCGACTTCCTGTACGGCCTGCTGATGGCCGGGGTCGGCGAGCGGCCGCTCGGTCTCGAGGCCGGTCAGGTGATCGCGACGGCCAAGTGGCTGAAGGCGCGCGATGGCAAGGCCGTGACGATCACCGCGCGCGGTCCGCGCACGAGCCTCATCGCGCTCGTCGCGGCGGCGCTCGAGCCAGACGCGATCGCCGGCATCGAGCTGCACGACAGCTGGTCGACGCTGCGCGAGGTGTTCGACCGCGAGGTGTCGGCGAAGGACATGCCCGAGATGTTCGCGTTCGGCTTGCTCGCCGAGTTCGACATCGCCCAGATCAAGGCGCTCGTCGCGCCGAGGCAGGTGGACCAGAGGTAGGGCGCGGTGTCCCACCGCGCCGCTGTGAAGTTTCTTGCCGTTTGACGGCGCGGTCTGAGACCGCGCCCTACCTGTGTGGAGATGCCATGAGGACCTGTGTCAGGTGCGCGCTGTTCACCCTCGCGGCGGGCCTGTTTGCCAGCCTCGCGCACGCACCGTTGCTGGCGCAGCAGGCGGCACCGCCGCCAGCGCCTGCCCAGCCGCAGGTCGGCGGCGTGTTCCCGCGCCTCTCCGTCGTGTCGGAGCACGTGCCACGTTCGGAAGCGGGCATCGGCGCGATGGTCCCGTGGGCCGATCGACTCTGGCTGGTCGGCTATGTCGCGCACATCACGGGCGCCGGGCTCGGGTTGTACGAGGTGAGCCCCGACCTGCAGATGAAGAAGCATCCGGCAAGCGTCACCGGCACGTTCGCCAACCGGATGATTCACAACGAGTCGAACCAGGCCATCATCGGCCCGTACGCCATCGACCCGGCGGGCATCGTCCGCGTGTTCCCGGAGATGGCGAAGCACCGCCTCGCGGCGACCATGGAGCACCTGACCGATCGCGCGGGCAAGGTGTACTTCCTCACGATGGAAGGGCTGCTCTTCGAGGCCGACGTGAAGACGCTCGAGTCGCGCCAGTTGTTCGACCTGGTGAAGACCCTCGAGCTGCCCACCGGCGTCCGCCCCCACTTCAAGAGCGCCTATACCGAAGCCGGCCGCGTCGTCGTCGCCAACAACAGCTACGACGAGCGCGACTTTACCGGGCAACTTGCCGGTGGACGTCTCGCGGAGTGGGACGGCAAGGCGTGGACGATCCTCGAGCGGAAGCCGTTCGTCGAGGTGTCGGGCAAGGCCTGGAGCCCCGCCGAGTACGGCCGGCCAATCTATGCGGCGGGATGGGACCGCGCGTCAGCGATCCTGAAGGTGTTCCTCAAGGGCGCGTGGCGCACCTATCGCCTGCCCAAGGGCGGCCAGACGTTCGATCACGCGTGGAACACCGAGTGGATGCGCATCCGCGAGGCGCAGACCGAGCGCTTCCTGATGGACCTGCACGGCCTGTTCTACGAGTTGCCGTCGATCGCGTACGAGGGCCAGGTGTGGGGCATCCTGCCGATCGCGCGACACCTGCGCATGGTGCCCGACTTCACGTCGTATCGCGGCCTGCTCGTGCTCGGCGGCGACCAGACCGATCGCAGCCTCGGGCAGCCACAGTCGGG
>NZ_JBIINP010000246.1:0-5552 GCF_044337415.1 Luteitalea sp. | reverse complement strand
GAACTGCCGACCGCCGACTCCCGACTGCCGCCCACGATCAGTCTCCGGTTCAGCTTGACCGCGTTCCCGTCCGGGCGTAACGTCGCGGCCAGTCACCACAACCGTTCGGCGAGGGCGCCCGTCAGGGGGCCTCGCCCCCTCGTCGCCAGGCGCCCGGCGACGGGGTCGGCCCCGCGTCCCCGCGGAGGCCGGTTCGCGGCGCAGGTAGGAGTCCCGATGACGACGCTCGTGAGGCACATGCTGGCCAACAAGTCGGACGTCCACACGGTGAGCCCGGACGACACGGTGCTCGACGCGCTGCGCGTGATGGCGGACCACAACATCGGCGCCGTGCTCGTGATGAACGACGACGCGCTGGCCGGCATCCTGTCGGAACGCGATTACGCGCGCAAGATGGTGCTGCACGGCAAGGCGTCGCGCGACACGCTCGTCGGCGAGGTGATGACCAGCCACGTGGTCAGCGTGACGCCCGCCTGGAGCTGTGATCAGTGCATGTCGCTGATGACGGAGCGGCATGTGCGCCATCTGCCGGTGGTCCAGGACGGCCGCGTGGTGGGCGTGATCTCGATCGGCGACGTGGTCCGCGCCGTGCTCGGCGAGCACAAGACGACGATCACGACGCTCGAGCACTACATCATGAGCGGAGGATAGCAAGGGACGAGGGACGAGTACGCGAGTCACCAGGGCGGCGAGGGACAAGGGACAGGGACGGCAAGGGACGAGGGACAAGGACGTCAGTCACCAGGGCGGCCAGGGACAAGGGACAGGGACGGCAAGGGACGAGGGACAAGGACGCCAGTCACCAGGGCGGCCAGGGACAAGGGACAGGGGCGGCAAGTGGCGAGGGACAAGGGGCAACAACGCGCGTGGCTGCGGCGGATCGTGACAGAATGCGCCGGTCTCTCGTTCCCGGAGCGCTCCGCATGCGTCGCAGGTCCCTCTCCCTGCTGTGCCTCACTGTCGCCGTTGTCGGCGCCGGCGTGGTCGGCTCGTCTTCACTGCTTCCGGCGCTGGTTGCCCAGGCCCCTGCGCAAGGGCGTGGCACGGCGCCCGCGATCCCTGTCGAGCCTCGGGCCCCAGCCGGGGTAAAGGAAGGCGCGAGGTGGGTGCCGCCCCTGCCGACGATGGAGGAGGTGGCGCCGCCGCCGGGCTGGGCGCCCAGTGGAGAAGAGCAGCCGCCGATGCCGCTCACGCTCCTGCGGCTGCCGCGCACCAACGTCTGGCGCGCGAAGTATCCGGCGATCGACTTCCACGTGCACGCGCGCGGCCTGACGTCGAAGGCCGCCTACGACGAGCTCATCGCCCTGATGGACGACATCGGGATGGGCGCCATCGTCAACCTCAACGGCGGCACCGGGAAGGACCTCGATGCGGTGCTGGCGGCAGGGCAGCCGTACCGCGATCGCGTCGCCAACTTCATCACCTTCACGGCCGAGGGCATCAACGAGCCCGGCTGGTCGGAGCGGTTCGCCGCCGAGATGGAGCGCGCCTTCAAGGCCGGTGCGATGGGGATGAAGGTGTCCAAGCAGCTCGGCCAGGGGGCGAAGAACCCCGACGGCTCGTTCATCCAGGCCGACGATCCGCGGCTCGATGCGGTGTGGGCGATGGCGGCCAAGTACGACAAGCCCGTGATGATTCACACCAGCGACTCGATCGGGCGCTTCTACCCCATCGGCCCGAAGAACGAGCGCTACGAGGCGGGCCTGTGGCGCAAGCCTGGCGAGACGGCCGGTAACCTGCAGGACGGCGGCCCGTCGCACCTCGTGATCGAGAAGGCGCGCGAGCACATGCACCGCAAGCACCCGAAGACGCGCTTCGTGAACGCCCACATGGCGATGCTGTACTACGACCCGGAGAAGCTCGCGACGTTCCTCGACACGTATCCCAATGCCGACATCGAGCTCTCGGCGACGTTCCAGGATCTCGGACGTGCCCCGCGGCTGTGGCGCGAGTTCATCATCAAGTATCAGGACCGCGTCTTCTTCGGCACCGACGGCAGCCAGTCGCGCGGCGCCGACGAGTTCTGGCGGCCGCACTGGCGCGCGCTCGAGACGCTCGACGAGTACTTCCCGCATCCGGCCCAGGTGCGCACGCCCAGCGGGTCGCCTGGCCACGGGCGCTGGCACATCTCCGGCCTCGGCCTGCCCGATGCGGTGCTCCGCAAGGTCTACTACCGCAACGCGCTGCGTCACCTGCCGTCGCTGCGGCCGTCGATCGAGAAGCAGTTCGCCGCGCGTGGTCTGCGCATGACGGCCGCCCCGCGGCCTGCCGTACCGGCGCGGCCGGCGGGGGAGTGATGGGCCGCGGGGACAACCGGGTGCCGGGTACCGGGTACCGGGTACGGGGACAGCGCATGCGCAGGGTCGCCTTGGCGGCCGTCGCGCTCGCGGCGCTCGGCATCGGCGGCGTCGCGTTGGTCGCACGGCAGGCGCCGACTGCTGCCACGTCTGCTGCAGCGGCGACGCAGGGGGCAGGCCGGTCGGCGGCAGACCGCGACTGGCCGCTCTACGGCGGCGACGCGAACGGCTCGCACTACAGTCCGCTCACGCAGATCACCACGCAGAACGTCGCGCAGCTCGGGCTGGCGTGGAGCACCGATCTCGAGACGTTCCCCGGACAGATCGAAGGCACGCCGCTGGTGGTCGACGGCACGATCTACGTCACCGGGCCGTGGAGCGTCGTCGTGGCCGTCGACGCGCGCACGGGCAAGGTGAAGTGGCGCTGGGATCCGCAGATTCCGCACCCGACGTTCAAGGTCGATGCGCGCGGCCTGCGCACGCGGCTCGGGCCCAGCCTGTGCTGCGGCCCGGTGAACCGTGGCGTGGCCTACCACAACGGCAAGGTGTTCGTCGGCACGCTCGACAGTCGCCTCGTGGCGCTCGATGCGCGAACCGGACGCACCGTGTGGAGCACGCAGGTCGCCAGCAAGGTGGACGACTACAGCATCTCGAGCGCGCCGCGCGTCATCAAGGGCAAGGTCATCACGGGCATCAGCGGATCGGAGTTCGGCGTGCGCGGCTTCGTGGCCGCCTACGATGCCGAGACGGGGAAGCAGGCCTGGCGCTTCTGGACCGTGCCCGGCGACCCGGCGCTCGGCTTCGAGAACGCCGCGATGGAACGTGCCGCGAAGACGTGGAACGGGCCGTGGTGGAAGTACGGCGGGGGTGGCACGCCGTGGGACGGCATGGCGTACGACGCCGAGCTCGACCTGCTCTACATAGGGACGGGCAACGGCTCGCCGTGGTCGCGCGAGCTGCGCAGCCCTGGCGGCGGCGACAACCTGTACCTCTGCTCGATCGTCGCGATTCGTCCGTCGACAGGCGAGTACGTGTGGCACTACCAGACCACGCCGGCCGACAACTGGGACTACGCGAGCACGCAGCCGATCGTGCTGGCCGACCTGCGCATCGACGGCCGTACGCGCAAGGTGCTGATGCAGGCGCCCAAGAACGGCTTCTTCTACGTGATCGATCGCGTGACGGGGCAGTTCATCTCGGCGCAGCCGTTCGCCAAGGTCACGTGGGCGTCAGGCATCGATCCGGTGACAGGTCGTCCGATCGAGACGCCCGAGGCCAACTACGGTCCCGAGGGCACGCGCCTGTCGCCAGGGTCGGATGGCGCGCACAGCTGGCACGCGATGGCGTACCACCCCGGCGCGGGCCTCGCGTACATCCCCGGCCAGGAGACGACCGGCACGTACGCGTGGGATCCGGACTTCCAGCACCAGATGGGCCGCATGAACACGGGACGCCCGCGCAACCGGCCCGCGCCCGTCGATGCAGCGACGCATCAGGGCGGCGCGACCACCGCACCTGTGGCGCCTCCGCCCACGCCTGCGCCACCCGTGCGCCGCGGCCCGCAGATTGTCGGCGCCGGCGGCGGACAGCAGCAGGGCGCGTTCCTCGCCGCGTGGGATCCCATCACGCAGAAGGAGCGCTGGCGCCTGGTGTTCGACAAGCCGGGCATCACGAGCGGCACGCTCGCGACGGCGGGCAACCTGCTGTTCCACGGCTCGAACGACGGCTCGTTCAAGGCCTACACGGCCGATACGGGCTCGACGCTGTGGTCGGTGGCGCTGGCGCCCGGCTTCGCCAACCCGATCACCTACACGCTCGACGGCGTGCAGTACGTGACGGTGGCCACCGGCCGCAGCGGCACGCAGGCGCCGGGACGCCTGTACACGTTCAAGGTCGGAGGCACGATGCCCGTGCCGCCGATGACGCCCGTCGCGCCGCCAGAGGATCCGTCGGGGATCAACACGGCGAAGGCGATCCGTGCCGAGTTCGACCGCGTGGGACTGCCTGACGAACCCGCACGCACGCTCGTGCAGCAGATGTGCAGCGGCTGTCACCCGCCGACGGTCGTGACGCGCGTGCGCCAGCCTGCAGACGCCTGGCGAGAGACCGTCGCCGCGATGGCCGGCCGCGGCATGCCCGCGACGCCCGAACAGCGCGAGCAGATCATTGCGTACCTGGGGAAGCACAGGGGACCTCAGTAATTCGGAATTCTGAATTCAGAATTGAGGCGTAGTCGACCCTGATGTTCGTAGCCGTCGACCTTCAGGTCGACGGTCACATAAGGCGCGGCGCTGGTCGGGTGAGGCATGATCTCGGCCCATGGGCGTGCACTGGTTCTGGTGGATGGTGATCGGGCCGCTGGCGGTCCTCACGCTGTGGGTGTTCGTAGACAGCTTGGTGTTCGCTTCGCGCCGGGCGACCACGAAGTTCGCGGCCGTGCAGTCGGCCTTGCAGCGGCCCGTGGTGCGCACGTCGGCGTTCCTGTCCTCGCTGGACTGGACCATCGACGACCGCGTGATCGCGGTTCGTTCGGCCTACGTCGGGAGTGGTGGGTCGGTTCGCGGCATGCGCGGGCACCTGTTCGTGCTCGCGACGCCACTGCGGGTATCGGCGTGGGCGATGCACGACCTCCAGGTGCGGCAGGAGCGATCGCGATCTACCTGGGACGACCGCTTCACGTGCATCGAGTCTGGCGTACCGGTGCGCGAGGGCTGGCTCACCGACACGGTGCGCGCCAACATCGCGCACTTTTTCGACAACCAGCTCGCCGCCGGCGTCCTTCGCACCGACCGCGGCGAGTTGCAGCACGCGGCGTACTGGTCTGCAGTCGGCGACACGAGCGATCCCGCTGTGCTGCGTGACCTGCTCGCCCGTTTCGCCCTCGTCGCCGCGGCCCTCGACCGCGCCGCGACACGCCGGCACCCAATGGGCTAGGTGCCCAGGATGGCCATCGCGCCCGCGTCGTCGTTCACGCTGACCACCTCGAACTCCATGACGTCGGTCCAGTCCTGAAGCCACCTGCCGAGCGCGACCGAGTCGGTCGTGTCCACGAGCACCCACCCGCGATGTCCCGCCGTGGCGTGCCATCGCCCCAGTTTCGTCACGCCCTCGTGCTCCTCGGCGCCGATCTCCTCGAACCGCTGCTGCACGGTGTCGCGATCGTCCGGATGGAACGCGTACGTGACCATGAACTGCATGGGCAACCTCCCCGAGGCGGCGCACGGGCGTGGATAGCCGCCGGGTGGGACACCCAGC
>NZ_JBIINP010000245.1:0-5564 GCF_044337415.1 Luteitalea sp. | reverse complement strand
GACGTTCTGCGTCACGAGAACACCCTCCTCCTGCACCATACCATCGTCATCGCGGGAGTGCCTCGGGCATCTCCGCTGCTGCCCACGCCACGGCGGCAATGCCGGCCGCAGCCTTCGCCACCTCGCGAGGCGCGATCCGCTCCACGGTGTCGGCGGGCGTGTGGTGAATCTGGAAGTACTGCGTGGTGTCGCCCGAGAGCGCCATGGTCGGCACCTGACCCACCTGGGCGATCGGGCCGATGTCGGCGCCGCCCCCGCCCGGGCCGAGGGGCGGAAAGCCGAGAGGTCGCAGGAGATCGACGACGTCGGCCATCATCTGGCGCGCGCGGTCGTTGCCGGTGAACCCGAGGCGCATCGGCTCGAAGACGCCGATGTCCGACTCGAGGGCCATCACGTGCTTCGCCGCATCCGCCGCGAAGCCGTCGCGATACGCCAGCCCGCCGCGCAGGCCGTTCTCCTCGTTCGTGAACAGCACGATGCGCACCGTGCGTCGCGGCCGGAGGGCCAGTTGCTTCATCAACCGGGCGGCTTCCCACGTCACGATGCACCCCACGCCGTCGTCTGACGCGCCACCGGCCGGATCCCACGAATCGAAGTGACCGCCCAGGAGCACCACTTCGTCGGGACGCTCGCGCCCGGTGATCTCGCCGATGACGTTGGCCGAGTCGGCGTCGGCCAGGGTCTGCGCGGCCATGCGGAGGCGCAGCGTGACCGGCACCCCGCGGGCCACGAGCCGCGCCAGCCGGTTGGCGTCCTCGACCGGGATCGCCGCGCCCGGGATTCGCGGCAGATCCGCCTGGTAGGTGAGCGCGCCCGTGTGCGGCGTCCGCAGGCCCATCGGCCCCACGGAACGGACGAGTGTCGCCAGCGCGCCGAACCGTGCCGCCTGGCTCGGCCCGGCGGCGCGATAGGTCACCGTCTGGCCATACGACGTGAACGGGACGTCGTACAGGACGATGCGGCCGGTGACCTCGGAGGCCCTGGTCCGGAGCTCGTCGAAGCTCCGGACGACCATCAGCGGCGCCGTGAGGCCGTCTGGCGGCGTTCCGACACTGCCGCCGAGGCCGAGCATGACCAGCGGGGAGGCGACGGGCGTCATGATGTCGAGCGACTCGGCTCCGCGCACCCAGTACGGCGCCTTCGTCTCCTGCAGCCGGACGTGTTCCAGACCATCTCGTCGCATGGTCTCGGCGGCCCACTCGATGGCCAGTTCGAGATTGCGCGACCCGGTGAGCCGACCGCCGAAGGTGTCGCAGAGCTCGGCGAGCCGGTCCCAGCCTTGGGTCGACCCCATGCTGGCGGTCACCAGACGCGAGATGTCGCCCTCGAGCGGGGCCACCCATCCGGGGCGCGCCCCGGCGCTGCCGGCGGCGCCCTGCGACGGGCGCCCGCGCGCGACGGCGCGATGCGGTGCGGCGGCCATGGCGGTGACGGCGGCGAGGACCTGACGGCGGGTGGGCATTGGCCCGCGATTATCCGCGAAAACGCGGCCCGGCCGACCGAGACTGTCAGGGGGCCTGCAACTGTGAGACCCGTGCGAGGCAGACTCGTAAGTGTCGCCCCCGTTTCGAGTCCTCATGCGGAGTCCGAGCCCGGGCCGGTGACGACGATTCCTGCTGTCAGCCCGCGCTCGTTCTGGCCCTGTCAGGCTTTGCATCGCAGAGCTTCGAGGGCACCCGACCGCTCGCAGTCTCCGGCCTACGGCGCCCGGTGGATCGTGTGTTCCCGGTCCACCGCAAGGCCAGGCACTCGCTGTGTCGTGCCATCTGGCCAGGTGATGTCGGCCGTCACTGTACTACCGACGTCGCCCAACCCGAATGAGGCCCGCAGGTCGGACGCGGACAGATAACTGCCACCTGACCTGATGCGCCTGACCAGCCGCTGCTGTCCAGGCAGGACAATGGACACCGTGGCGCCAATCGCCCAGGAGTTCGCCCGAGGCTGCACCAGGCGGACTCGGAGCCAATGGCCGGCATCACGAGTGGTGTTTCGCAGCAGCATCACCGGACCGCCGTTGTTGGTGACGACGACATCGACCCGACCGTCGTTGTCGACATCGCCGAAGGCCGCACCGCGTCCGACCCCCATCACGCCGAACGCAGGCCCGGCCTGGGCGCTGATGTCGCGAAGACTCACGCCGGGGCGGCCAGCGCCTCGCTCGCTCGGCCCTGTCGCGGTGGGGCCCCCGCGGAACAGCTGGTTGCGCATCCGGTAGGGATTGGCGGCCCCACGCAGGGAGGGCACCAGATTGACCGCACCGTTGGCGACGAACACGTCGAGCCATCCGTCGTTGTCGGCATCGAACCAGTCGGTGCCAAATCCGGTCATGCTGGCCGTGGGCGCCACCAGGCCGACCGCCGCCCGCCGATCCTCGAACCCACCCTGGCCGTCGTTCTCGTAGAGCACGAAGGTCTCGCCGACGATGTTGGTGACCAGCAGATCGTCATCGCCATCCCGATCGTAATCGCCGGCCGCGATGCCCATGCTGCCCTCGGGGCGGCCGGCCGCGTTGTAGGCCGTGCCCGAGAGGACGCCCTGATCCTCGAACGTGCCGTTGCGCTGGTTCATCCAGAGTTGGTTGGGCGTCGCGTCGTTGGCTACATAGATGTCGGGCCAGCCATCGGCGTCGAAATCGCTGACGGCAACGCCGAGCGCGTTGCCGTAGGCCCGCAGGATGCCCGCACGCTCGCTGACGTCCTCGAAGGTGCCGTCGCCCTTGTTGCGCAGCAGCCGATCGGGAATGGGTCGGTACGCCGTGGGGGCACAGTAGTCCGGCGCTCCGGCTGGTTCGAAGCACGGTTTGTGGCCAGCCGGCGTGAAGTCGACGTAGTTGCCGATATACAGATCGAGAAAGCCGTCGCGGTCATAGTCGAGGAACGCCGCACTCGTGCTCCAGCGCGGATCGTTGGCCCGAGCCGTCGCGGTGATGTCGCTGAAGCGGCCGTTGCCGTCGTTCCGGTACAGGGCATTGTCCCCATACGCCGTCACGTAGAGGTCGAGGTCTCCATCGTTGTCGATGTCCCCGACCGCCGTGCCCATGCCGTAGGCGCGGGTGCCCACGCCGGCCGAATCTGTCACCTCCGTGAAGCGCAGTTCCCCACTTGGGCCGGCCAGATCGTTTCTGAAGAGTTTCGCGGTCGGCGAGGTCGGCGCGATCGAAGCGGCCCCTGCGGCCGTCGCCGTGTCGCCAGCCCATTCGGCTCCCTGTACGAGGTAGATGTCGAGGTCGCCATCGTTGTCGAAGTCGAACAGGGCGAGCCCCGCGCCGATCAGCTCCGGGTACCAGAGCCGCCCCCGAGCACCGTTGACGTGGGTGAACCTGAGCCCTGCCAACTCCGCGACATCTTCGAAGTGCGGTGACGGCGGCGGAATGGCCTGCAGGGACACCGCCGCCACCACGGACAGTACCGACACCGAGACGAGGGTGGTGATGCGGGTGCGGGGGGTCATGGAAGTCGTCTCATCGTGTCTTCGATGGTGGCGGCCAGGTCCGAGACGCCGTGCTTCCGCGCTCGTTCCAGGGCCTGCTGTGCCAGCCTCCGCCCCTCGGCGACGTTTCCCGTCCGCAGGACCAGAGTTGCGCTCATGAACATGTAGCGCGCACCCTCGGCATCGTCGGGCAGATGTGCCGGTGCGAGTTCCCGCAACGCGTCGTCGGTGCGCCCGAGGTTGACGAGGACCCTGGCCAGAGCGAAACGGAAGCCCCTGGTCTTCGGATCGCTCTCGACCGCGCGTCGGTAGGCCTCGGCCGCCTCAGCCAGGCGCCTCATCCGTTCCAGAGCCAGGCCCCGAGCATGGTGGACCGCGGCGTCCAGTGGATTGGCGGCGGCGGCCAGGTCGAGGACCATCAGCGCCTGGCTGTCCTGGCTGGCCGAGAGCAGGGCCAGGCCATATGCTCGATGGGCCTCGGCCAATTGCGTCTTGGACGCGACCACAATCTCGTACTGCGACGCGGCGCGTTCAAGATCGCCGGTGCGTGCGTACAGGCTGATCAGGTTGACCCGCGCCTGCACCATGGAGGGGGCGCGTGCAATCGCCGCTTCGTGCAGTTTGATGGCCGTAGGATCTTCTTTTTGCGACCCGGCGGCCTGCACGCCCTGGCGCATGATGAAGACGGCGTCGCTGCGGACGCTCTCGAGGCTGGCCCGCCAGGGATCGTTGGGCACGGGCCAGCAGGCGAGACACCGCTGGTGCTGCGCCATCGAGGCCTTGGCCCCCTCCGGGTCGCCCAGCTTGCGCTTGATCTGCGCGAGGGCATAGTGTGCAGCCCCGAACGAGGGGACGAGGGCGATGGCTCGCTCGAACTCGACGCGGGCGGCGGTCAGGTCACCGGCGGCCAGCGCAATCCGGCCAAGGCCATACCGAGCGGAGGGCTCGGCATCGGCGATCTGTACTGCCTGTGCGTAGACGGCGCGGGCCGCATCCGGCCGACCGTTCTCGAGCAGGGCATCCGCGTGCCGCAGGAGCAGCAGCGGTGTCGGGCTCAGCGCGGCTGCACGACCGTAGTCTCTGGCCGCGATGTCATGCCGCCCCATGCGCGTTGCCAACATGCCAGATAGCGCCCACCACGTCACGTCGCCGGGAGCCAGGCGCTGGGCCTCGGCGTAGGCTTGCGCGGCGAGTTCGTATTGCTCCCAGGCGTGCAGCACGAGGGCCAGCTGCCCCACGGCCGCCGCGTCGGAGGGCCGTGCGCTCACGGCATCGCGCGCCGCGCCGATCTGCGAGCGGGCATCGGCCGGATAGCTCTCGAGCGGAACCGTGCGCCAGTCCGACGCGGCCTGTAGCGCAAGCGTCGAGGCCAGAACCACGCTCGCGAGCGGGACGAAGGGCACGGATCGCATTACAACATGGATGCGGGCCGGGGATCTGGGGGCTGGGGGCTCGGAGCTGGGAGCTCTTTGCTTGCCCTTCGTCGCCCTCGTCTCTTGTCCCTTGTTCCCGTGACAAGAAAAACGCCCCGGCACCCTGTCGGGTACCGGGGCGAAGTCACCCCGCGTGGGGCGACGTCAGAGCTTCAGGCGTTGGTAGGGCCGGGTGTCCCACCCGGCCGCTATCGATAGCGGCGCGGTCGGAGACCGCCCCCTACCCCTGGGCCCCTAGAAGGCGAAGCGCAGGCCGAGCTGCACGCGCCGCGGGTTGCGGGCGAGCGAGCGGATGCGCATGAAGTTCGGGTCGGTCAGACCGGTGACCGGGTTCCCCCACTGCGTGTGGTTGAACACGTTGGTCGACTCCGCACGGAACTCCATGCGGTAGCGGCCGATCGGGAACGCCTTGAACAGCGAGAAGTCCAGGTTCCAGTTGGCGGGTCCGCGGAAGGCGTTGCGGCCCGAGTTGCCCCACTGGTTGCCGGGCTGGCTGAACTGCGACGGGTCGTACCACGGCTCGTTCGGGCCGGCCGTACCGAAGCCGCCCTTGAGCTCGCCCGTCACCTGGGCCGACTGGAAGCCGCCGACCTGCTGGAGCAGGCCGTTGTCGCCGCCCACCGAGAACGGCGTGCCCGACACCCACGACGCGATGCCGTTGACCTGCCACGCGCCGAGGAGCGTGTAGAGGGCGCCGCCCGA
>NZ_JBIINP010000244.1:0-5610 GCF_044337415.1 Luteitalea sp. | reverse complement strand
CTGGGCGCGCGAGCGTGCCGTCGTCGACGACGTCGGCAACATCACCGTGACGGCAGGCCCGGGTGGGCCCGCGACGGTGTTCATGGCGCACATCGACGAGGTGGGCTACGTCATCGAGTCGATTGGTGCGGATGGCACCGCGACGCTGAAGGCGGAGGGAGGCCCGGTCGCGTCAGCGTGGGAAGGGCAGACGGCCCTCGTGCACTTCGACCCTCCGGGTGCGCCGAGCACCTCCACCGGGCGTGGCATGGACACCGATGCGCGCTGGAAGGCGAGTTCGCTTGCGGCGAGCGCCCCGCCGCCGCTGCGAGGCGTGTTTCGCGCGAGGCCGAGAGCCGACAAGAAAACCCCGGACGCGCTGCAGGCCTGGTTCGGTCTCGACGCCGCCGAACTCGCCGCGCGTGGCATTGCGGTCGGCATGCAGGTGACCAGCCACAAGGAAGGGCTGCGATTGGGGCGCGTGCGCTACACCGCCCGGGCCCTCGACGATCGCGCGGGGACCACGGCGCTGCTGCGTGCGGTGGCACGCATCGATCCCGCCACGCTCCCGGGCCGGGTCGTGTTTGCCTGGTCGGTCCACGAGGAAGGCGGCCTGGTGGGCGCGGCGGCCATGGCGCGTCGCCTGGGGCGCACGGCCGCGCGCATCTATTCGATCGACACGTTCGTCTCGTCGGACACGCCGCTCGAGACGCCCCACTTCGCCTACGCCCCGCTGGGCAAGGGCCCGGTACTGCGCGCCATCGAGAGTTCGAGCATCTCGCCCGACGCCGAGCGCCAGCGCACGCGTCGCGCCGCCGAGGCGGCCGGCATCCCGCTGCAGATCGGGCTGACGCAGGGTGGTACCGATGGCACCACGTTCACGTTCTGGGGCGCGCCCAACCAGGGGCTCTCCTGGCCGGGCCGCTACAGCCACTCACCGGGCGAGGTGCTCGACCTTCGCGATCTCGACGCCCTCACGCGCCTGATCGTGGCGCTGGCGACGACGCCGACGGAGCGCTGAGGTAGGGCGGCGTGTCCCCACGCCGCCGCTGTGGGATAGCGGCGCGGTGGGACACCGCGCCCTACCTTCGTTCAGTATCTCCAGCTCTTGAGGTCTGCGCCCTGCGGCGCCGTCTTCTCCATGCGCGCGACGGCCTTGGGCACGTACATCTGGTGGTACCGGAGGCGCGATGCGTAATTGGGCCGCACCGGGTCGCCGTTCCAGCAGTGCTCGGCGCGATCGCCGTACGTGATCTCGCCGTCGAACCACGGCGCCGTCGTCGCGCGGAGGAAGTCCTCGGCGAGGTACACGGCGTTGTTCAGGTAGTAGTTGTCCATGTCGCCGACGTACAGGTTGACCTTGCCCGCGAGCTTCTTGCCGAGGCCCTTCTCCCAGTCGCGCTTCATGATGTGCACGAGGTCGTAGCGTTCCTTCCAGTACGCCGCCACGTCCTTGTCGATCTCGCCGGTCACCTTGTCCCAGATGCGCTTCGGGTAGCCGTCTGGGCCGACGGGTGAGTACGTCGCCTCCCACACGTCCCACTGCTGGCCCGAGCGCGTCTTCGTGCCGAGCGCGAGTTCGCGCAGGTTCATGTCCTCGAGTGTCGTGCTGACGTGCCCGAGCCAGTTGCGATGGCCGGGCCGCGGTGTCTTCTTCCACTTCGCCTCCACGTAGTAGGCGTTGCGGTCCTCGTACAGGTTCACCACCGTGTAGGCCCGGAAGTCGATCGGGTCCGGGCACGACGCGTAGGCGCCATTGAACGCATCCGGGTAGAACACCTGCGCGGCCAGCGCCTCCCAGCCGCCGGTGGACCCGCCGTACATGAAGCGCGCCCAGCCCTGGCCGATGCCCCGGTACTTCTTCTCGATGTGCGGAATCAGCTCCTCGACGATCGCGTCGCCCCAGGGGCCGGCGTTGGCGGAGTTCACGGCGTACGAGTCGTCGTAGAAGGGCGTCGGGTGCTGGATCTGGATGATCAGCACGCGCGGGAAGCCCTTGCCAGTCCACTCCTTGTAGAAGTCGTAGGCGGCCTGCTGCTGGTAGCGGTTGTAGCCGCTCATGCCGAAGCGCGCGCTGTAGTCGGGCTTCAGGTTCGGGTCGGGTGGTTCCTCGCGGAACCCGCCGAACGTGTACGGGAAGTGCCCGTGGTCGATCATCAGCGGGTAGCGCGCCTCGGGGTGCGTGTCGAAGCCCTCGGGCACGAGGATGTGCGCGCCGAGGTACATGTCGCGTCCCCAGAACTTCGAGAGCTTCTCGCTGCGGATGCGCTCGTGACGGATGTACCTGGTCGTCGGCGGATCGGCGATCGGCGGGATCACCTTGTCCATCGTGATGTCGATGGCGGCGTCCTTGCCGATGGTCACCTGCACGGGCGTGGAGTAGAGGTTGCCCGGCGCGAGGTTCCACTGCTGGCCCTCGCCGCGATCCATCGGCAGCTTCACCACGTATCCGTCGGCGCGGCGGAAGGTCTCGTACCGGTGCAGCAACGCCTGCGCCGTGTAGGTGCCCGGCGGCACGTCGCGAAGGCTGCGCAGCGGGTAGCCGAACGCGGCGGCGTCGACGGTGACGGGCGCGCCCGGCGCCATGCCGTCCACGTCCACCCCGAAGACCAGTTGCGTCCCGGCCTCGTCGGTGATCTGGAAGCGCGGCTCGGCTTTCGGGTCGGTCGACAGCATCACCAGCAGGCGCCCATCGAGTCGCGTCGCCTCGAGCGAGGCAGGAAACGACACGCGGATCCGCACGCCGGTCGATTGCGCCGCTTCCGGCGAGACGTGGATCAGGGTTCCGGCGATGGCCAACGCGGCGCAGAGGCCACCACCGAGTCGAAGGGCGCGGGAACGGGCAGGGGTCACGGGAAGCTCCTGGGGCGGGAGTGTAGTCCGGGACGCGCGCGGCGCGATCCCGCTTGACTCCGGCGCGGGAAGAGGCAGGATGCGTGACATGCGGATCTTCCTGACGGGGTCCACTGGTTTCATCGGCCAGCCACTGACTCGCGCCCTGCTGCGCCGCGGCTGGCGTGTCACGGCGCTCGTGCGGCGGCCCGACGCCACCTCGTCGCGCGCCGTCCAGGCGCTCGGGGCGCACCTGGCGCAGGGCGATGCCACCGATCCGGAGTCGGTGCTGGCGGCCATGCGTGATGCCGATGTCGTGGTGCACAACGCCGGGCACTACGAGTACGGCGTCTCGGGCGAGGCGAAGGCCAGGATGACGGCGATCAACGTGCGCGGCACCGAGGTGGTGCTCGAGGCCGCGCGTCGCCTGGGCGTGGGGCGCGTCGTGCACGTGTCGTCGATCATGGCCTACGGCGACACGGCCGGCCACGGCATCGCCGACGAGTCGTTCGTGCGTCAGGCGGTGCCCGCCACCCACTACGAGCAGACCAAGACCGAGGCGCACGCCATCGCCGTACGGCAGCAGGCCACTGGCGCCCCGGTGATCATCGCCTGCCCCGGGGCCGTGATCGGTCCCAACGATCACGCGTTCTTCGGGTACCTGCTGCGCTTGTACCTCGCCAGGCGGCTTCCGCCCATGGGTTGGGGGCGACGCAGCACGCTGTCGTGCGTGCACGTGGACGATGTGGCCGAGGGCATCGCACTGGCGGCAGCGGAGGGGACGCCTGGCAGGAGTTACCTGCTGGCGGGCAACGTGGCGACCGTCGAGGAGCATCTGGCGCACTGGTGGCAGGCGCCGGGCGCGATGCGCATGCGCGTGTACCTGCCCTGGCCGCTGGCCTGGCTGAACAACTGGTCGATCGAGCCGCTGCAGCGCGCCATGGGCCTGCCGGCCTTCCTGTCGCGCGACATCGTGATGACGTCGCGCCTGCAGCTCGGGTTCTCCAGCGGACGCGCGCAGCGGGAACTGCACTGGCAGTTCCGCGATGCCGCGGCCATGTGGGCCCAGACCATCGAGGGCGAACTGGAACTGCTGCGCCGGCATCGCCGCCGCACGCTCGTGGACCGCCTGCGCCCGGTCGATCCCGATGCACTCGCAGCGCTCGCGGAGACCCGATGATCGAGTTCGCCCCCACCAGCCTCGGCCTCGCCACCGTCATCTACCAGGTGCCCGACCTCGCGCATGCGAAGGCGTGGTACGCGCAGGCCTTCGCGCAGCCGCCGTACTTCGACCAGACCTTCTACGTGGGGTTCTCGATCGGGGGCTACGAACTCGGCCTGAATCCAGACACCGGTGAAGGACAGCCCGGCCCCGGCGGCGCGGTGGCCTACTGGCGCGTGCTGAACATCGACGCGGCCGTCGAGCACTTCGTGATGGTGGGGGCCACGCTCGTGGCGGCGCCGACGGATGTGGGCGAGGGGATCAAGGTGGCACGGGTGGCCGACCCGTTCGGCAACGTGATCGGCCTGATCGAGCACCCGCAATTCGAAATTTGACATGGGACATTCCAGGCGGCCGGCCTCCGGCCGTTGCCGCGTCGTGGATCCTCGAGGCGAGTGGCCGAAAGGCCCTCGCGCGAGAACTTCCAATGTCGAATTTCAAATTGCCAGCTTGCAGATGGTGTCGCCCGGCCGCACCACGCCTGGTGACACGACCTTCGCGTAGATGCCGCGGAGGTTGAGCGCGCGGCCTTCCGGCGAGTTCACCCACTTCATGGCGTCGACGCCGAAGCGCTCGATGAACTTGGCGCAGCCGGTGTGCGGCTGGTCGGTCACCTGTAGCACCGCGCGGCCCACCTGCAGGTGCGTGCCCGGGGGCAGGTTCTCGTACGTGAGGTCGAGGTCCACGATCAGCTGATCGCCGGCGAGCGGCCAACGCGACTCGTCGGGCGTGATGGCCCGGAGCGCGCGCGTCCCCATCAGCGTGATCTGCATGTCGGGATGAGGCGCCCCGTCCGTCGTGCGCGTCGACTGGCGCTGCACCCACGTGTCGCCCGCCAGGCCCTCGCCTGCGACGAAATGGCCTTCGTGCAGCACCTCGCGCACGCCCACCGCCGGGCGCCGCACCACGAGCGCCACCTCGCCCCGGTCGGCGGGCGCCAGGCGAATCTCGTCCAGGCACGCCCGCAGCTCGTCCAGCGTCGCGTGGGTCAACGTGATGGCGTACGCGGGAGCCTGCGGCATACGAGGTATAACGTTCGCGACGGCCAGACAGAACAGGGACGGCCTCGACTCGACTCTAGGCACTGGGCTCAAGGCTCAGGGCTGAAAGAGCAGGCTCAGGGCTCAGGGCAAGGCTCAGGGCTCAAGGCTCAGAGAGCATGCTGCTGGTACCCCGTACCCCGTACCCGGTACCCGATACCCGATACCCGGTACCCGCTACCCGTTCTGTACACTGCGCAACATGTACACCCTGCGCTTCACCCGCCCGCTGCTCGGCCTGGTCACCGATCCCGAAGAGCCGCTTCCGGCCGAGGTCGCCCCCACGACGCGCCTCGGCGACTGGTACGTGGTGCCGCTCGAGGCCACCGGTCGCGACCTGCTTCTGTGCACCAGCGAGCGTAGCCGCTTGTCGGTGGTCCTGCCGGCGAGCGATTTCGAGGAACTGCCCGAGAACCTGGCCATCGCGCTGGTCGGCGTGCTGCACCGCCTGGGCCTCCCGAAGGCCGTCATTGCCCGGGAGATCGATGCGATGACGAGCGGCGACGTCGGCGTCGCCAGGGATCGCGCCCTCCTCAC
>NZ_JBIINP010000243.1:0-5626 GCF_044337415.1 Luteitalea sp. | reverse complement strand
CGGCCCTGCGAGCGAAGACACTCGACTCGCTGGAGGCGCTCTTCGTGAAGCTGCCGCGCATCGACCACGTGTTCGTGCCCGGCGGCGACCCCGGGCACAACCGCGCCGAGCTCGTGCTCCCGTGGCTCAAGGACCTCGCCGAGCGCCTGCGGCGCCATCATCCGAAGTCGCAGGTGTGGCTCTCGTTGCAGTGGTTCGACGCGCCGCAGATCACCTGGATCTACGACCAGATCAGTGCCGCGCCGCTGCCGTGGCTTGGCGGCCTCGTCGCCGGCCCGAGCAGCCCGCCGCTGGCCGAGACCCGCGCCCGCCTGCACCCGCGGTACCGTCTCCGCGACTACCCGGACGTGACGCACACGGTGCGCGCGCAGTACGTGGTGCCCGACTGGGATCCCGCCTACAACTTCACGCTCGGTCGCGAGCCGATCAACCCGCGTCCGGTCTTCTACGCGTCGCTGCACGATCGCATCGCCTCGCACACCGACGGCTTCATCAGCTACTCGGACGGTGTGAACGACGATGTGAACAAGGCGGTGTGGAGCCGGAAGGCGTGGTCGCCGTCGCTGACGCCGCGCGAGATCCTCGTCGAGTACGCGCGCCTCTTCTTCGGAGAGCCGGTCGCCGAGCGTGCGGCAGACAGCTTGCTCGCGCTCGAGAAGAACTGGGAAGGGCCGCTGGCCACCAACGGCGCCGTTGACGGCAGCCTCGTGGCGTGGCAGCGGCTCGAGGCCGAGGCTCCGGGCCTGGGGGGCAACTGGCGCTGGCAGCAGGCGCTGTTCCGCGCCTACTACGACGCCTACACGCGGCACCGCCTGTTGCGTGAGACCGCGCTGGAGGATCGGACCAACGCCGCACTGCTGGCCTCGGCCACCACCGGCGCGGCCGCCGCCGTGACGCGCGCCAGGGCCATCCTCGCCGAGGCCGACACGCCAGGCCCGCACGACGCCTGGCGCCGGCGCATCCTCGAACTCGGCGCGGCCCTGTTCGCATCCATCGGCATGCAGATGGACACGCCCAACTACAAGGCGAGCGGTACCGAGCGCGGCGCGGTGCTCGACTTCCTGCATTTCCCCCTCAACAACCGCTGGTGGCTGGAGGACGAGTTCGCCAGCGTGCTGGCGCTGCCCGACGAGACAGCGCGACGCGCACGACTGGCGCAGCTCGCCCGATGGGAAGCCCCGGGGGCGGGCAGCTTCTACGACGACCTCGGGCACGTCGGCAAGTCGCCGCATGTGCGGAAGGCGAAGGTGAGCGGCGCCAACCCGCCCGAACTCGAGGACGGGCCGACGCCGCACTTCACGTGGGAGCAGGAAGGCCGCAGCCGCAAGCGCCTCTCCTGGCAGGTGAGCCTGCGCTGGCCGATCGCGCTGGTGTACGAGCAGATCGATCCGTCGGCGCGGTATGTCGTGCGACTCAACGGCAACGGCGACGTGCGGCTCCGCATCAACGGCACGCCGGTGCAGCCCACTCATCCGTCCACGACCCTCGGGGACCCGAAGGTGTTCGAGGTGCCGCTCGAGGCCATCCGCTCGCGACGGATCGTACTCTCGTTCGACGACATCGACGAGAGTGATCGCAACTGGCGCCAGCACTCGCGCGTGCACGAGGCCTGGCTGATCAAGGTGCCGTGACGTGCGGGCGTCCCTGAGGCGAATGCGCGCGCGCCTGGCCCTGGCGGGCATGCTGGTCGCCGGCTGTGGCGTCGGCGTTGGCGCACAACCCGCCTGGCAGGGGCCGGCGCCACGGCCCTCGGCCCTGGCGGCGTCGCTGGCGAGGGCCCTCGCCTCGGGCGACGTGGTGCTGCGCCCCGACACGGAGGCCGCCGAGTGGTGGGCGGGCGCCCCGTCGGTTGTCCGCGACGACGCCGGCGTGTTCTGGATGGCCGCCCGCATGCGCAGCCCCGAGGCGCCGCGGGGGCAGCGCGGCTACGAGATCCGGATCCTGCGCAGCACCGACGGCGTACGCTTCGACGCGGTGCACCATATCCGCCGCGGCGAGGTGCCCGTGCTGGGGTTCGAGCGCCCGGCGCTGGTGATCGACCCGGTCACCAGGCGCTTCAAGCTGTACCTCTGCGGCGCCTGGCAGGGCGGCGCCTGGGCCATCCTGAAGCTGGACGACGCCGACACGCCGACGGGATTCCTGGCGTCGACGGCGCGACCCGTGATCACCGCGCCGCCGCGGCAGTCCGACCGCGACGTCAGCGTCCACGAGTACAAGGACCCGGTGGTGATGCACGACGGGCAGCGCTGGCATGCGTTCGTCATCGGCTACGTACGGCAGAACGAACGCACGTACCACTTCACGAGCGACGACGGCGAGCGATGGGCGCCCGTGGGCGACGTGAACGCCCCGATGCTCGACCTCGTGGGGTGGCGCAACTTCTTCGCCCGTCCGGCTTCGGTGCTGCCGCTCGGCGTCGGCTGGCTGTTCGTCTACGAGGGGTCGTCGACCACGTGGGTCGATCCGGTCTACAACATCGGCACCGGACTGGCCTTCACGTTCGACCTGCACCACCTGGTCGACCTCACCCCCGACGGACCGGTTGGCCTGAGTACGACCCCCGGCCGGCTCCACACGTGGCGCTACTCCCAGTGGCTGCGGGTCGGCGACGAGCTCTGGATTTACTCCGAAGTCGCCCGCCCGGACCAGGCCCACGAAGTCCGGCGCTTCCGCCTTCCGGTGCCGGTGCGCTGACGCCTCACGGCTCTCTCACCGGCCTGAGGGATACTTGAGGGGATGTTGCGCCTCCAGATCATCATCGTCAGCACGCGTCCTGGCCGGAAGGGCCCCGCGGTCGCCACCTGGTTCGAGCAGCGAGCCCGCGCCCATGGCGCGTTCGAGGTCGAGGTCGTCGACCTGGCCGAGGTCGGCCTGCCCCTGCTCGACGAGCCCGAGCACCCGCGCCTCCGCAAGTACCAGCACGATCACACCAAGCGATGGAGCGCCATCGTCGAGCGCGGCGATGCCTACGTGTTCGTGACGCCCGAGTACAACTTCGCCGCGCCCCCGAGCCTGCTGAACGCGATCGACTACCTGTACACGGAGTGGTCGGAGAAGCCCGCCGCGTTCGTGAGCTACGGGGGCGTGTCTGCGGGCCTGCGCGGCGTGCAGATGGCCAAGCAGACCCTCACCTCGGTCGGCGTGATGCCCATCGTTGCGAGCGTCGCGATCCCGATGTTCGCTTCCCGGATCGACGCCGACGGCACGTTTGCGTCGGACGCCAAGCTCGACGCAGCGGCGGCGGCCATGCTCACTGATCTGGCTCGGTGGGCCACGGCCCTGGCGGGCATGCGCGCCGGTCGCGGCTGACGGATGGACGCGCCGGCCGACGAGGGGCGCTGGCGTATCGACGCGCGGCTGGCGCTGAGCCTCGCGTGTGGCGCGTTGCTGCTGGCCGCCTGGGTGGGCGAGACATGGCTCGGCCTGCCTCACCAGGCCGCAGTCGCGTTGTACCTGGCGTCGGGCACGTGCGGCGCGTGGGATCTCGTCCGCACCAACCTTGCCGACGTCCTTGCCGGCAGGTACCGCGCCGACATCGACCTGCTGATGCTGCTCGCGGCGGTCGGGGCTGCCGCACTCGGCGAGTGGGTCGAGGGCACGTTCCTGTTGTTCCTGTTCTCCCTTGCCAACGCGGCTGAGCATTACGCGATGGGGCGGGCGACCGGGGCGATTCGTGCGCTTGGCGACCTCACGCCCCTGACGGCCCGGCTGTTGTTCGCTGACGGGCACGATGAGGTGGTGCCGATCGAGCAGGTCACGCGCGGCGCGCTCGTGCTGGTGCGGCCAGCCGAGCGCATGCCGGTGGACGGTATCGTGCGCAGCGGCCGGTCCGCCGTCGACCAGGCCCCGATCACGGGCGAGTCCGTGCCCGTCGACAAGGCCCCCGGCGATCAGGTGTTCGCGGGCACCGTCAACGGCGACGGGGCGCTGCAGGTGGAGACGACGGGCGGCGCCGGCGAGCGGACGCTCGATCGGATCATCACGTTGGTGGCGCAGGCCCAGGCCCAGAAGGCGCACACCGAACAGCTCACGGCGCGGTTCGAGCGTGTGTTCGTACCCGTGGTGCTGCTCGGCGCACTGATCCTGATCGTGGCGCCGCCGTTGCTTGGCGTGTGGCCGTGGGCGACGAGCATCTATCGCGGTATGGCACTGCTCGTCGCCGCGTCGCCCTGTGCGCTCGCGCTCGGCACGCCTGCGGCGATCCTGTCGGGGATCGCGCAGGCGGCACGGCACGGCGTGCTGGTGAAGGGCGGCGCCCAGCTCGAAGCGCTCGGCATGGTGCGGGCGCTCGCGGTGGACAAGACGGGCACGCTCACGATGGGGAGACCCGAGGTGACCGACGTCGAACCGATCGACGCCGATCCCGCCCGGTTGCTGTCGGTAGCCGCGGCCGTCGAGCGACAGTCGCAACACCCGCTCGCGGAAGCCATCGTGCGTCGAGCCGATGCCGATGGGGTTACGGTGCCCGATGCGGGGCCGCTCGAGAGTGTGACCGCCCGCGGCGTGCGCGCCCATGTCGACGGCGCGCTCGTGGAGATCGGCAGCCTGCGGATGTGGGCCGACCTGCCCGGCGGCGTCCCGGCCCGCGTCGCCGACGTCGTGCAGGCCCTGCAGGCGCGTGCCCGCAGCACCATGGTGGTCCGGCAGGGCGATGCCTGGCTCGGCGTGATTGGCGTGGCCGACCGGCCGCGTCCGGCGGCGCCGCCGGCGTTGGCGGCGCTACGCCGGCTCGGCATCTCGCCAATCGTGATGCTCACCGGCGACAACGATCAGGTCGCGTCGGCGATTGCCCGCGAAGTCGGCATCGACGAGGTTCGTGCGCACCTGTTGCCTGCTGACAAGGCCGACGCCATCGCCGACCTGCGGCAGCGGCATGGCGGCGTGGCGATGATCGGCGACGGCGTCAACGACGCGCCGGCGCTGGCCAGTGCCACCGTGGGTATCGCGATGGGCGCGGCCGGGACCGCCGCCGCGCTCGAGGCGGCCGACGTCGCGCTGATGAGCGACGACATCGCGCAGGTGCCGTTCGCCATCGGCCTGGCCCGGCAGACGCGGCGGATCATCGTGCAGAACCTGGTCATCGCGCTCGGCGTGATCGCGTTGCTGATCGTGGTGACGACGACCGGCACGATCGGCATCGGCCCGGCGGTGGTGCTCCACGAGGGCAGCACGCTCGTGGTCATCGCCAACGCGCTGCGCCTGCTCGCGTATCGGCAGGGCTGAACGCCGAACGCCGAACGGCGGTCGTGCGAGAGCCATGCGTAGCCGTCGACATTCATGTCGACGGTCAGGTAGGGCCGGTTCTCCGAACCGGCCGTGAGCGGCCCGCTCGGCCTTCGACTGCGCTCAGGTCGCCCCGAGCGAAGTCGAGGGGCGGAGAGCGGGCCCTACCCGTCCCCTTCGGATCAGGCGGGCGGATTCATGCGTCCTACATTCATGCGCGGCGTGAAGAAGCAGCACCTGCCGACGAAAGTGTGCGCGACCTGTGGCCGCCCGTTCGCCTGGCGCAAGAAGTGGGCGCGCGACTGGGAGCAGGTGAAGTACTGCAGCGACGCCTGCCGCCGCGGCAAGGGCGCGTAGCCTCTCCTGGAAGGCGCGTGTGGTTCCCCGGTCACGTCGAGCCTGT
>NZ_JBIINP010000090.1:0-16865 GCF_044337415.1 Luteitalea sp. | reverse complement strand
TCAACAGCCTGAAGAACACGGGCGGCGGTCGTCCGTACGTCAACGGGCAGCGCGAGCAGGCCAACAACTTCATGCTCGACGGCGTCGACATGAACGACGCGATCGACAACCTCATCGCCTACCAGCCCAGCCCGGATGCGGTGGAGCAGGTGAGCGTCGAGACCAACAACTACTCGGTCGAGCAGGGCAACGTCGCGGGCGCCATCATCAACATGGTGCTCAAGTCGGGCACCAACCAGATTCGCGGCAACGGCTTCTACTACTGGCGCGACAACGAACTCGCGGCGACGCCCTGGGCGACCAACCGAGCGGGCGGCCGCAAGGCCGGTTTCACGCGCGACATCTTCGGCGGCACCATCGGCGGCCCCATCGCCAAGGGCAAGCTGTTCTTCTTTGCCGACTACCAGGGCGGCCGGCAGGAGAACCCGCCCGCGGATGCGTTCACCACGGTGATCCCCGATGCGTGGCGCAATGGCGACCTGAGCAGCCTGCTGGCCAGCAACATCGTGGTCCGCGATCCGCTGACCGGGCAGCCGTTCCCGAACAACCAGATTCCGGCCAACCGGATCAGCCAGTTCGCGCGCAACCTGCTCGCCAACGAGGCACTGTACCCGCGCGCCAACGTGAGCCGGCCGCTGTCGGACTTCCGCCTCAACTATCTGGGCAAGGCCGCGTCGTCGGAGCGCACCAACCAGTACGACGCCAAGGTCGACTGGAACGCGTCGGCCAACGACAAGGTCTACGTGCGCTACTCGCGCCAGACGCACTTTGCCGAGACCGAGGAGACGGCCATGCCGCTCCTGTACGGCTCGCTCTCGGAGAACCCGTTCTGGAGCGTCGCCGGCAACTGGAACCGCATCTTCGGCGCCAACATCGTCAACGACCTGCTCGTCGGCTACAACGACAACTCGTTCAACAGCGTGCCGCTCGACCTGCGCGGGCTCGGCGCCCTGAACAACCAGCTCGGCATCGGCGGTGAGCAGCCGATCCCCGGCCTCACGCAGGTCGCCCTCGGCAACAACATCGCCAACATCGGCACGATCGGCATCGCCAGCAACACCAACAACGGCGTGTTCCAGATCAACGAGCGGCTGACGTGGCTGAAGGGCCGCCACACGCTGAAGTTCGGCGGGTCGTGGAACCACTACGTGATGGACCGCTACTACTCGGGCAACAACGGCCAGCTCGGGTTCATCTCCTACACGGGCATCTTCTCGAATGCCGCCTTCGGCGACTTCCTGCTCGACCAGGTGGCGACCAAGGGCCGCGGCTCGCTGTCGGAGGCCTGGACGCACCTGCAGGACCGCATCGCGGTGTACGTCGCCGACGACTTCAAGGCCACCGACAACCTGACGCTGAACCTGGGGCTGCGCTGGGGCTTCACCTCGCCGCTCGTCGAGGTCGACGACCGGCAGGCGAACTTCGACCTGACCAATGCCCAGCAGTTGCTCGCCGGCCAGAACGGCAACAGCCGCGCGCTCTACGATGCCTACTACAACGGCTGGGAGCCGCGCATCGGCGCGGCGTACCGCGCCGGCGACAAGTGGGTGTTCCGCGGCGGCTACGGCATCACGCAGTACATGGAGGGCACCGGCGCCAACCTGCGCCTGCCGCTGAACCCGCCGTACTTCTTCGAGTCGCAGGTCGACTACGACCGCACCAGCGGCGCCGGCACGATCGCGACCGGGTTCCAGGGCCTGCAGGCGCTCGACCGTCCGTCGGGCGTGGTGCGCGCGTGGGATCCGAACCTGAAGCCGCAGTTCACGCAGCAGTGGAACGCGTTCGCGGAGTACCTGATCGGCTCGCGCTCGTCGATCAACATCGGCTACGTCGGCAACAAGTCGAAGAACCTGGTCACGCCGATCGAGGGCAACCAGCCGCTGCCGGGCACCGGCGACCCGAGCACGTGGGCGCCGCTCCAGCAGCGTCGTCCGCTCTTCGCGTTCAACCCGCTGATCACCAACATCAGCACGACCGCCTCGCGCGGCCGCAGTGACTACCACGCCCTGCAGACCACCTTCAAGCAGCGCATGTGGCACGGGCTCGACTTCGTGGCCAACTACACGTACGGCCGCGCCAACTCGAACAACCTGGGCTACTACGGGTCGGGCGGCGTGGCCGCCGAAGGCGCGTACCCGGTCAACAGCTACGACATCGAGATGAACTACGGCCCGGCGTTCTTCGACGCCCGTCACATCGTGTCGGTGGCCGGCAGCTACCAGATCCCGATTGGCCGCGATCGTGCCGTCGGCGCCGGCATGTCCAAGGCCCTCGACTGGGTGGTGGGCGGCTGGGACGCGAGCTTCGCCGTGACCGCGCACTCGGGCTACCCGATCACCGTGCAGGACGGCTCGAACCCGTCGCTGCAGGCGACGCGCTCGACGCCCTGGCCCGACCTCATCGGCGATCCGGTTCCGGCCAACCAGTCGATCGACATGTGGCTGAACCGCGCGGCCTTCCAGTCGGCGGCCCGCGGCACCTTCGGCAACGCCGGCGTCGGCGTGGCGCGCGCGCCCAGCTACTGGAACGCGGACTTCTCGCTCAGCAAGCGCCTGGTGACCTTCGGCCGCCAGTACATCCTGCTGCGCGGCGAGGCGTACAACGTGTTCAACCACCCGAACTTCGGGCCGCCGGATCGCAACATCCAGAGCCAGACGTTCGGCACCATCATCAGCACCATCGGCGACCCGCGCGTCGTGCAGCTGGTGGCGAAGTACTTCTTCTAGGACGAGAAGAAAAGCAGAGGGAAAGAAGGCAGGGCGGGAGGGGGGCAACCCCTTCCCGCCCTTTGTCGTCCTGGCTGTCAGCCCCCACCGGTGCTACCTGTCTACAAGTCCGCGTTCGTGGAGACTCAAGGCTGCCCTGACGCGGCCATCTGCCGCGACTTTCCCAACGAGGAGCCCTCTTTCCTCAGTGGAATCGAAGGGTTTTGCGCACCGTCAATTGGTGTGTAATTTGCTTACTTCCTACCGTCCCGTCCTTCATCATCGCATCGGTTCCAGGCGCAGGTGAGGGCATACAGCAGGTAGGCCGTCTGGCAGGGAGAGAGCGTCGATGATGCGATTTGCTACAGCAGTGAGGGGCGCCATCGCGGCGGCGGTGGTGATGGGTGGACTGAGCGTCGCCGTTCCGGCTGACGCCAGCGTCGTGTGGTCGTTCACCGGGAACTGCGAGGACTGCGCGGCGGCGGCCGGCACGCAGATGTACGAAGTGACGGCGGAGTTGGAGCTCACCGACTATGTGGAGGGCACGGCCCTGTCCGACGAGAACTTCGTGTCGTTCTCGTACAGCGGGTCGAACCTCATGTTGCCGTATACGGTGGTCCCCGGGCTCTTCCCGGTGCGCCTGTCGTCGTCGACCATCGGCGTCGCTCACCAGTTCTATTCCATGTCCGGCAACATCTCCAACGGCGGCAGCCAGTCGCTGGAGCTGATGTTCGGGGATGGCCTCGAGTTCACCCTCGGGACCGAGGGCAACTGGTTCACCTGCGGCACCAACGGCAACGGCTACTACGAAGTGCCCTGCAGCTGGATGAACAACAACGACTACGGCGGCCAGGGACAGCTGTCGAGGGTGGTCGACCCCGTGCCGGCGCCTGCCGCCGTGGCCCTGCTGGGCATCGGCCTCGGCGGGTTCGGCTTCGCGCGTCGTCGCCGCGTCCGCTGAGCGGGTCGCGACGGGCACGCCCGTAGGTACACGGAAGCACGAGGCAGATCGGTGGACGGGTCAACCGTCCTCTCCGTTCTGCCTCGTGCCCGTTTGAACCGTCTATTTCTTCCCGCCGACCCCGAACGAGTTGCCCGCGGCGAGAGGCTTGCCGTCGCCGAACTGCACTTCCAGCAGCTTCTCGCTGCCGATCTGGCGGCCGGTCTCGTCCTCGAGCCGCTTCACGATCCGCTTGGTCTCGACCTCGACCACCTCGCCGGTGGATGGCCAGGCATGTCGGCCGTCGAGGCTGAAGCTCACCCATCCTGGCTGGTCCCGTACCGCGATGCTCGTCACCTGCTTCGGCGGCGAGACCGTGGCATCGAACACGTGCAGCGCGAGGTTGTGCCCGTCGCACAGCCAGATCTCCCGTCCATCCGGCGTCATGCCGATACCGTGGCTGGGACATCCATGCCGGGCGACCGGTCCCTTCAGGTAGCCCGCCACATCCACGCGGTGCAGCACGGCGCCGGTGCGCAGGTCGCCGACCTCGAAGCCGAGGCGGTCGTTGACGTTCACGTAGCACCGCTGGCGCGCCGCGTCGATCGTGAAGGGCCGGATGGAGGCGGAGAACGGTCCGACCTTGCTGGCGACGGTGTGCGACGCCGTGTCGGCCACGTTGAGGTACGGCGACTTCAGGCCGGCGAGATAGACGTGCCTGCCGTCGGGTGCGTACAGCGTGTTGTGCGCGCCGGAGTTGACCACGATCGACGTGCGCGTCTCGCCCGTGAGGCCGTCGATCACGTTCCAGTGCGGGCCCTCGAACGAGGGGACGTACAGGGTCCGGCCATCAGGCGAGGCCGACAGGCGGTCGCAGCCGCCCGACGGCGCCACATCCCACAGCACCGCGTCGGTCGCGATGTCGATGCACAGCAGCCGGGTGATCGTCGTCACCCACAGTCGGCCGGTGGCCGCGCTGGCGGCCACCCCCTTGACGTTCTCGACCTGGCCGCCGGCCCCGATGGGCCACGTGGGAATGCGCTTCACGAAGGCGTAGTCGGCGTCGATGTCGTACACGAGCACGCCGACCCCGCCGTACTGCTGGTAGTTCCGGATGCCCGGCTGCGCGATGTACAGGTACCGACGCGCAGTCTTCGCCTGCGTCGCCAGCGGCGCCAGCACCAGGCCTGCGCCAGCGGCCATGAAGTCGCGTCGGTTCATGCCATCACCTTACCGTCGTCCTTGGCCCCGTGCCCCTTGCCTCTTCGCCCCTTCGCCCTTATTCCCTTCGCCCTTCCCGCCCTGCCTTCTTCCCTTCTACTCTTCTACCCTTCTTCCCTTCCCGTTACAGCTCCTTGAGCCAGGCCTGCGCGAACTGCTGCGCCGCCGTCACCGCAGGTTTGCCCGCACGGTAGCACGCCTTCCAGAGGCTGTCCTTCTTCTCGTGCGCGGGACTGACGAACAGCTGCCGGCCGTTCTTGTCCACCGTCTGCGCGGCGAAGTCGACGGTCGGCACCAGGGCGACGAACGCCGAGAGCTGCTGCTTCAGCACGCCCTTCAGGTTGTGCGTATCCCAGGCGATCTGCTCCTCTTCCTTGCGGCCCCGATCGGCCAGCGCGTAGAGCGCCTCCTCGGTGTCCGGGCCCTCCATGTCGATGGACCGAAGCAGGGCATAGCGGCGGCGGATGGCGGCCTCGTCGGTCATCGCCAGGATGGCTTCGGCCTCCGTGACCATGCGCGCGTACCGCGCCTTGTACTTGCCAGTCGCCGTCTGCGCCGACTTGCGCCAGTCGTCGAGCTGGAAGGGGATGATCCGCTTGATCTCGGACCCCTTCTCCCTCTCGGCGTTCTCCACGACGTTGGCGGCCTGCTGGCGCTTGTTGTAGGCCTCGAGGGCCTCGTACTGTTTCGCCTTCATAATCTGGTCCACAGACATGACCTTCAGCCCGTGATCCACCGCCCGGTACTGCTGCTTGATGGCCTCGGCATGCGCGCTGGCGAACGTCTCGGACATCACGAGGGTCTTGAGGGCGGCGCCCGCGCTTTCCACGAACGCGACGCGTCCGGCATCGTCGAGCGCCTTCAGGGCGGCATGGGTGGCCTTCCCGAAGTACGGCACGCCCGGCCGCTCATCGGGGCGCTCGTTGCGCAGCACGTTGTTGGCCTGGTCGGCGAGGCGGAAGTTCTGGAGGTCCAGCGGATCGACAGGCGCGGCCGGGGTGGTCGTCCGCGTGGGGGCCGTGCTGGTGCTGGCTGGCGCTGTCGGCGCAGGCGCGGCACTCGTTGTCCCGCCCGATGGGGCCGGGGCGGGTGCGGGCGCTGGCGCTGGCGCGGGGGCCGGTTCCGGCTCGGCAGGCGCGGGTGGCTTCCCCTTCAGGATTTCGTTGGCCTTCTTCTTCAGGAGGCCGCCGAACTGGGCGTCGAGCGCGGCGGGGGCGCTCACGAGCCCAACGACGATGATGCCGACAAGGATCCGTGACGACATGCGGGAGGGTCTCCAGGAAAACGCCAGGGACGATGACGCCGCCTGGCGATCGGTGTCCGACACGAGAACAGCGTCGCCGACGCGCCCAACGGCGAGCGCAGGCCGACTACACAATATGTCGCACGCGGGCGGCCGAACGTGACGGGCGCTGGCCTGAGGATGCCTCGCGCGGTCGGCGATCGTGGCTGATCGCCTCGACCAGTCGACCCTGGCGCGGCGGCAGGACTACGATTCCTGCGTGAGTCAGTGTCTGCAGGAGCAGTATGCCCCCGACAGCGTCTGTTACGGCTGCGGGCCCGCCAATCCACAGGGCCTTCATGTGCGCAGCTTCGCCGACGGCGAGCTGGTCGTGGCCGACTGGACGCCCGCATCGCACCACGAGGCGTTCCCCGGGATGGTCAACGGCGGCATCATCGGCAGCATCCTCGACTGCCACTGCAACTGGGCCGCCGCCTGGCACCTGATGGGCCGGCACGGACTGTCGCAGCCGCCCTGCACCGTGACGGCGACCTACACGATCGACATGAAGCGCCCCACGCCGAGCGCGGGGCCGCTGCGCCTGGTGGCGCGCGTGGTGGAGGCCAACGACGACCGCTGCGTCGTCGAGGGCACGCTGGAGGCCGGGTGCCGCATCACCGCGACTTGCCGCGGCGTGTTCGTCGCCGTGAAGCCCGGACACCCGGCCTACCACAGGTGGTAGGCCGAAGAGCAGAAGAGTAGAAGGGCAGAAGGAAAGAAGGCAGAGCGGGAAGGGCGAAGCGCCGAAGAACGAAGCAGCGACGTCGGGAAGGCTTCCTGGCCTTCTTGACTCTCTTCTGCCTTGTCCTTCTTCCACCTTCCCGGTTTGCCTTCTTACCTTCTACCCTTCTGCTCTTCTTTCCTTTCCGCGCAGCGGCTACAGTTCGCGCAGCGCGGTCGTGATCGGCATGCGCGCGGCGCGGATTGCCGGCAGGATGCCGCCGAGCAGGCCCATCACGAGCGCGCACACGAGGCCCTGCACCAGCAGCGTCGGCGTGACCCGGAACGCGAACGCCACCTGGCTGAACGACTGGAAGTTCATCGTCGACGTGCGGTAGCCGTCGAACACGCCCCAGGCGAGCAGCCCGCCCGCCACGCCGCCGAGTAGCGCCAGCACGGCGGACTCGGCCATGACCGACGAGACGATCGACAGCGCGCCGAACCCGAGCGCACGCAGGGTGGCGATCTCGCGCGTGCGGCTCGCCACCGCGTTGTACATCGTGTTGATGGCCCCGAACACCGCGCCGATCCCCATGAGTCCGGCGATGACGAAGCCGACCGTGCGGATGATCGTCTGCAGCACCACCGACTGGTCGGCCAGGTAGTCGGTTTCGCGCTGCGCCATCACGTTCAGTCGAGGGTCTGCGGCGAGCGCGGCCTTGAACGCCTCGAGACCCTCCTCGCGTTCGAGCTGCACGTAGACCGACTGGAACGAGTCGCCGCGGCGATACGCGCCCTGCAGGACCTTGGCGTCGCACCAGATCTCCGATTCCGAGATCGCCCCGTCGGCTTCGAAGATGCCGACCACCGTCCACACGTTCTCGCCCCAGCGGACGTCGCGGCCGACCTCGAGCCCCGTGAACTGCCCGGCCGCCGCGCGGCCGACGATGATCTCGTTGCGGCCTGGCTCGAACTTCCGGCCCTCGACGATTTTCAGGCGCGGGCGCACCGCGAACGCACCGGGTTCCACCCCGCGGAGCGGCACGTTCGCGTCGCTGTTGGTCGACCGCTTGGGATGGTTGACGATGACGAACAGCTCGGCCGAGGCCACCGGTCCATCGGGGCCCTGCGCCAGCCCTGGCGCGTCCTTCACGAGCTGCGTGTTCTCGCGCATCAGGATGCTCGAGAGCTCCGAGTCCGTGCCTGCGCGCATCACGATGGCGGTGCGCGGATCGCCGGCGGTGGTCATGGCGGCGCGGAAGCCCTGCGCGATCGAGAGCACGGCGACGAATACCACCACGACGCCGGCGATGCCGACGATGGCGACGAGGGACGAGGCGAGGCGCTGCGGGATGCTGCGCACGTTGACGGCCGTGATGGCCAGGATCTGCGAGAGTGCCTGCATGGCGTTCACCCCTGGCGCCGCAGCGCGTCGACGATGCGAAGGCGGCCGGCCTGCCAGGCGGGCAGCAGGCCCGCGGCGATGCCGAGCGCGAGGATCAGCACGATGCCGAGCACGAGGTCGCGCGTCGGCAGGAAGAAGGCCGGCAGCAGGCCACCCGTGGGGTCGCCCCGCTGCGTGATGAGCCAGGCCATCAGCAGGCCCGCGCCGCCGCCGAGCACCGCGAGCAGCACCGACTCCATCAGCACGAGCCCGAGCAACTGGCCGTCGCCGAAGCCGAGCGTCTTCATGATCGCGAGCTCGTTGGTGCGCTCGCGCACGGCCTGCGCCATCGTGTTGGCCGCGACCAGCAGGATGGTGAACAGCACGGCTCCGAGGATGGCCATCAGGATGCTGCCGATGTCGCCGATCTGCTTGGCGAAGGCCTGCACGAACGCCTTCTCGGTCGACGTCTTGGTCTCCGAGGACGAGTTGGCGAACAGCGCATCGAGGCGCGCCGCGACGTCCTCGGACTGCGCGGGATCGGCCACGCGCACGACGTACCAGCCCGTGAGGTCCTTGCCGAACGTGCGTGTCTCGTTGAGGTACGCGTAGTGGAAGAAGAACTGCGTCGTGTCGGTGCCCTTGGTGCCGGCCTCGTAGATGCCGTCGATCGTGAACGTCCACGGCGCATCGTCGGCCGTGCGCCAGATGGTGCCCTTGAGCGGCACCCGGTCGCCGACCTTCCAGCCGAAGCGATCGGCCAGCGCGCGCCCGACGACGGCGCCGGTGCGGTTGCCGAACCAGGCCTGCTTCTGGGCGTCGGGCAGCACGTACTCCGGGTACATGGCGAGCCACGACTCGGGATCGACCGCGAACTGCGCGAAGAAGTTCTTCGGGTCCTGGTAGACGCCGCCGAACCAGCTCGAGTGCGTCACGGCGGACACACCGTCCGTGGCGGCAATGCGGTTCAGGTAGCCGAGGGGCAGCGGCTGGATGAACGACACCTTCTGGATCATCACGAGGCGGTCCTGGCCAGCCAGGTCGACACCCATGCCGAAGGCCACGCGCAGGGCCATCAGCGCGCCGAACAGCAGGAACGCGATGAAGATCGACAGCGCCGTGAACAGCGTGCGGAGCTTGCGGCGCAAGAGGCCCCGCCACACCAGGTGGAAGAACTTCACGCCGCCACCTCCGGCACCAGCAGGCCCTTCTCCAGATGCACCAGGCGCGTCGCGCACGCGGCTGCGTGGGGGTCGTGCGTGACCATCACGATGGTCTTGCCGTGCTCCCGGTTCAGCGTGCTGAGCAGCGCGAGGATCTCGTCGCCCGACTTGCGGTCGAGGTCGCCGGTCGGTTCGTCGCACAGCAGCAGCGTCGGATCGGTGACGATGGCCCGCGCGATGCCGACGCGCTGCTCCTGGCCGCCGGAGAGCTGACGCGGATAGTGCGACGCGCGATCGGCCAGTCCCACCACCGAGAGCGCGACGCCGGCGCGACGTCGACGCTCGGCGCCCGACAGGCGCGTGAGCAGCAGCGGCAGCTCGACGTTGCGCTGCGCGGTGAGCACGGGCAGCAGGTTGTAGAGCTGGAACACGAAGCCGACGTGCTCGGCGCGCCAACGCGCCAGCGCGGCCGACGAGAGTTGGTCCACCCGCTCGCCGCCGACCTCGATGCTGCCGGCGGTCGGCTGGTCGAGCCCGCCGAGCAGGTTGAGCAGGGTGGTCTTGCCCGAGCCCGACGGCCCCATCAGCGCCAGGAACTCGCCCGGGGCGATGTCGAGATCGACGCCCTGCAGCACGGCGATGCGTTCGCTGCCGCGCCGGTAGGCCTTCTCCAGCTGGCGGACCTTCACGAGCGGGGACGAGGGAGCGGGGGCGTTCATGGCGTGGTCTCCTCGATGGCGGCGCCATCGGTCAGGGTGGCCGGAGGATCGACGACGACGCGGTCGCCGGCGACGAGTCCCGAGGTGATCTCGGTGTCGGCGCCGCTGGTGCGGCCGGCCTGCACGGGGCGCCGCGCGACGCGGCCCTGGCTGGCCACGAGCACCCAGGCGCTCGCCCCATCGCGGCGGACGGCGGCCGTGGGCACCCACAGCGACGGCGCCTCGCGCGTCGTCGAGGCGACGACCTGGCCCGGCTTGAGGAACGTGACCTTCACGCCCATGTCGGGCAGCAGGCGCTGGTCGAGCGCGTCGAAGCCGATACGCACGAGCACGGTGGCCTTCTGGCGATCGGCCGTCGGCACGGTGGTGATGACGTGCGCCGGGATCTGCCAGTCGGGGTAGGCGTCGAGCACCGCACGCACGGGCTGGTCGTCGGACACGCGCGTGATGTAGCTCTCGTTGACGTCGACCTCGATTTCGAGCGAGGTCATGTCGACGATGGTGCAGATGCCGGTGCGGGTGAAGCCGCCGCCGGCCGAGACGGGCGAGATCATCTCGCCGGGCTGCGCGTCCTTGGAGACGGCCTTGCCGCTGAACGGCGCGCGGATGATGGTGTCGTCGAGATCGGTGCGCCGGACGGCGACCTGCTGCTCGGCGACGCCGACCTCCTGTCGCGCCGCCTGGAGCCGCGCCCGCAGCGCATCGACCTGCGCCGTGGCCGTGTCGAGGTCGGCGGCAGGCGCCAGGCCGTCCTTCGCGAGCCGCTGCTGGCGGCCGAGCGCGACCTCGGCCTCGCGGATGCGGACCTCGGTCTCGGCCAGCTGCGTGCGGCTCGAGGCCAGTTGCGCCTCGGCCAGCTGCAGGAGCGCGCGGGCGGTGGAGTCGTCGAGTCGCGCCAGCACCTGTCCCTGCGTCACGGCCATGCCTTCCTCCACGTGGATCGACACGACCTTGCCGGTGATGCGTGACGACACGGTGGCGCGCCGACGCGCGGTGACGTAGCCCGACGCATTCAGGACCGCCTCGTCGCTGGCGCCCTGCGACCCCGCGCGTCGCGCGACGACGGCGGCCACCTTGACCGGGGTCGGGCGCGGGCGCGTCCAGGCCCACCAGCCCGCCGCGGCGGCGACGAGCAGCAGGAGCACGAGCCACCACCGGCCCCGTCCGCCCGAGCCTCGGCGGGCGCTGCGATCGAGCTTCAGGGAGGCGAGGTCGGTGCTGAGATCGGTCACGGTGGGTTTCCTGGCGCGCCGGTGCGCGTCGACACGGTCATGGACGATGGACGGCGCGCGGCGTTCGCACTCATCGGCGAATGCGCGCGTCGGCCCGGTGAGCGCCGCGGCGGCCTTCCCGCGGAGTTTCGACTTCCCAAGGGCCGACGACCCGACTCAGACTGGACGCATGTTCCACGTCCCCACGCTCAGCAGCGATCCGTCGGCGTTCCACGAGCAACTGCGCGCGCAGCTCGCGGCCCTGCTCGGCGACGAACGCGACCTCGTGGCCAACCTGGCCAATGCCGCGGCGCTCATCTGGCACACCACCCCTGACCTGAATTGGGCCGGATTCTATCTCCGCCGGTCCGAGAGTGAGTTGGTGCTCGGCCCCTTCCAGGGCAAACCGGCGTGCGTGCGCATCACCGTCGGCCGGGGCGTGTGCGGCACGGCGGTGGAGCGTGAGGCGTCGGTGCTCGTGGACGACGTGCACGCCTTCCCCGGGCACATCGCCTGCGACGGGGCGTCGAGGTCGGAGCTGGTGGTGCCAATCCGCCACGACGGGCGTGTGGTGGGCGTGCTGGACCTCGACAGTCCGTCGCTCGCGCGCTTCTCCGAGGCCGATCGGGAGGGGTTCGAGGCGTTCGTGCGCACGCTCGTGGCTTGCACGGACCTGGTATCTGTGTCATAACACGTATCTCTGGTGCGTGTTGTAACGCGCATCGGGCGGCCGTCGTCTAGGATCGAGGAACGGCCCGGGTTTGCCGGACCAAACGCCTTCGTTCACCCATGGACCGCGCAGGACGTGACTTTTCGTCCTCCTGCCGTCCGACACAGATTGAGGAGTTCCCCATGCTTGCTCGCCTTGCCCTCGCCGCGGCCACCGTTGCCGTCCTCGCCGCGCCCGCCGCGGCTCAGACCTGGAAGATCGACAGCGCGCACTCGAGCGCCACGTTCACGGTGCGCCACATGATGGTGAGCAACGTGCACGGCCGCTTCGGCAAGCTCGAGGGCGCCATCGTGTACGACGGCAAGAACATCGCCGGCGTGAAGGCCGACGCGGTCATCGACGCGACGACGATCACGACCGACAACGAGAAGCGCGACGCGCACCTCAAGAGCCCCGACTTCTTCGACGCGGCGGGCTTCCCGACGATCACCTTCAAGAGCAAGCGCGCGGAAGCGGTCGGCAAGGGCAAGTTCAAGCTGATCGGCGACCTGACGATGCGCGGCAAGACGAAGGAAGTGGTGCTCGAGGTCGACGGCCCGACCGATCCCGTCACGGTACAGAACGCGCAGCGCGTCGGCGCCACGGCGACGACGACGATCAACCGTCAGGACTACGGCGTGAGCTGGAGCCGCAGTATGGACGGCGGCGGCTACGTCGTGAGCGACGAAGTGAAGATCACGCTCGAGCTCGAGCTCATCAAGCAGTAACGCTGGGCGTTACTGCTTGATGAGAATGCTGCGATGCTGCGATGCCGGAATGTCGGAGGCCCTCAACGTCGCCCACATTCTCGGCACGCGGCATTGGTGCCAGCCGCGACAGCGGCGATGTTGGGGCAGCCGACACCCTTGAAATTGTCAGCATCGCAGCATCGCTGAATTACTGAATCACTGAATGAGCGCCAGCAGGCGCTCGATGGCGTCTGCATCCGCTGGCGCCTTGTCCTGGCGCCAGCGGGCGATGCGGGGGAAGCGGACGGCGACGCCGCTCTTGTGGCGGGTCGAGCGCTGGACGTTCTCGAAGGCGATTTCGAACACCAGTTCGGGCGCGACGCGCCTGACCGGGCCGAACTTCTCGAGCGTGTGGGCGCGCACCCAGCGGTCCACCTGCTCGATCTCCTCGTTGGACAGGCCCGAGTAAGCCTTGGCGACAGGCACCAGCTCGCCGTCCTTCCACAGCGCGAACGTGTAGTCGGTGAAGAGCGTCGCGCGACGGCCATTGCCGGCTTGCGCGTACACCAGCACCGCGTCCACCGAGAACGGGTCGACCTTCCACTTCCACCAGTCGCCCTTGCGTCGCCCGGTGCCGTAGGCGGAATCCAGCCGCTTCAGCATGTAGCCCTCGACGCCACGCGTGCGGGCCTCCTCACGCAACGCGGCAAGGCCCGGCCAGTCCTGCTCGTCGACGAGCGCTGACACCTTCAACGCGGGCGCGTGGGACGCCAGCGTAGCCTCGAGGCGCGCACGGCGTTCGCGCAACGGGAGGGCGCGGATGTCGGCGCCCTCGTGCTCGAGCAGGTCGTACGCCATGAAGGCCGCCGGCGCCTGGGCCAGGGCCTGACGCGTCAGCGTCTGTCGACCGATGCGCAACTGCAGCCGCGCGAACGGCAGGGGACGATCCCCATCCCACGCCAGCACTTCACCGTCGAGCACGTGGCCGTCGGGAAGCCGCTCGGCGGCAGCCACGACCTCGGGGAATCGTGCGGTGATCACCTCCTCGCCGCGCGACCACAGGAACGTGCGCCCGCCGCGCCGAATCAGCTGCGCGCGGATGCCGTCCCACTTCCACTCCACCTGCCACTCGTCGCGTACCCCGAGTGTGCTCACCTCCTGCTCCAGCGGGTACGCCAGGCAGAACGGGTACGGGCGCGACGGTTCGTCGCTGCCCGCCTCCGGCGCCATGAGGCTACGGAACGCGTCCGCCGACGGTGCCCACTGGCCCATGAGGCGGTGCGACATCACGTCGGTGTCGGTGCCGGCGACGTTCGCGAGCGCGCGCACCACGAGTGTCTGCGACACGCCCACGCGCATCTCGCCGGTGAGCAGCTTGTTGAGGATGAAGCGCTCGAAGGTCGGCAGGCCGCGCCACCACTGCACGACCGCGTCTCGCTGCGCCTCGGGCCCGAGCGCGCGGAGTCCCTCCAGGCGCTCCTCGATCCACACATGCAGCGGCACGTCGGTCTCGGCGGTGTCGTGCGGGACGCCGTCGAGCAGCAGCGCCAGCGTCTCGGCCAGATCGCCGACGGCGGCGTACGACTCGTCGAGCAGCCACGGCGGCACGCCTGTAAGGGCCATCGCCCACTCGCGCAACAACTTCGTCGGGAGCAGGCGCAGCAGTCGTCGTCCGGCGAGGAAGTGCACGGCCCACGCGGCATCCTCCGGCGGCGCGCTACGGTAGTACCCCTCGAGCGCCTGCACCTTGGCGTTGGTGGACGAGGTGCGATCGAGCGTGGCGTAGAGGTCGGCGAAGCGACGCACGGTCAGGCCTCCTCGCTGCCGACGTGCGCCTCGACCACGCCGGACGCGAGGCCGCGTTCCGCGCACACGCGAGCCAGCGTGTCGGCGTAGCCATGCGTGGCGAGCACGCGCCGCGCGCCCGTCGCCTCGATCGTCTCGAGCAGTGCCGGCCAGTCGGCGTGATCGGAGAGCACGAAGCCGCGGTCGACGCCCTTCCAGCGCCGCGTGCCCCGCACGCGCATCCATCCCGACACCATGGCCGTCGCCGCGTCGGGAAATCGCTTCAGCCATGGCGTGTTCATGGCCGAGGGCGGGGCGATGACCACGCGACCGCGCGTTGCCGCGCCGCGCGTCTCCTCGCCGACGAGTGCCACCTCCGGCAGCGTCACGCCGGCCTCACGGCACGCCGTCGTCATCGTGGCGACTGCCCCGTGGACCAGCGCCGGGGCCTCGAGCGCGTCGGCCAGCAGCGCGAGCAGTCGCTGGGCCTTGCCGAGGCTGTACGCGAAGAGGATGGCCGGGCGTCCGGCCGCGTGCGTGGCGGCGAGCCACGCGCGAATCTCGTCCACCACATCGTCTACCGCCGGCCAGCGGTAGATGGGCAGCGCGAACGTCGCTTCGGTGACGAAGGTGTCGCACGGCACGATCTCGAACGGCGCGCACGTGGGGTCGGGCTGGCGCTTGTAGTCGCCCGACACGACCCACGTTTCGCGCCCATCGTGCACGCGCACCTGCGCCGAGCCCACCACGTGCCCCGCCGGGTGCAGCGACACCTCGACGTCGCCAAGTCGACGCGCGTCGCCGTACGGCCAGGCGTCGATCACCGCATCAGGGCCGAGGCGCTGGCGCAGGATCGGCAGGCCCGCCTCGGCGCAGACGTACCGCGCGCTGCCCGGGCGCGCGTGGTCGGCATGCGCGTGCGTGACGATGGCGAGGTCCACCGGCAGGGCCGGATCGACGTGGAACCCGCCTGCCGCACAGTGCAGACCCGCAGGAGTCGAGGCGAGCATGGACACAGGCTACCGCCTTGCAGGGTAGGGCGCGGTCTCCGACCGCGCCGTTGCTGACGGCGGCGTGGGACACGCCGCCCTACCGCGATGACGTCCTCACGAGCGCGTCTGCGAGCGCTCGTCCGCTGAGCCACGCGCCCTCGACGCGGGGGCCGCCGCACCAGTCGCCGGCCACGCCGAGCCCGGCCGTGCCGTCCCACAGGTGCGTCTCGGCGAGCGGTCGCGGCACCGACGCGTACCGCCACCGGTGCGCGGCCGAGAACGCCAGTGCGGGCAACGGCGCCCGGACCAGCGCCTCGAAGGCTTGCAGCATGGCTGGCAGCACCTCGTCCGGTGTCTGCTCGAGGTGTTCGATCGACCATGCCGGAGAGGCCTGCAGCACCCACGTGTGCGGATGGGGGCGTCCGGGCTTGCCGCCGTCGCGCGCCACCCACGACAGGGGGCCCTCGTTCACGAAGGCGGCGTCGAACGCGACGGGAACGGCGTCGGCCCACGAGGTCATCACGGCCCAGCAGGGCGCCACCTCCGCCGTGCGCACCACGGAGGCGAACGGATGGTCGGCCAGCAGCGTGGCCGTCTGCGGGGGCGGAGGCGTGAGCAGCACCGCATCGAACGGGCCGATCGACTCGTCGGCCGCCGTGGCGAGGTGCCAGCCGTCGGTGCGACGGTAGAGCGCGCTCACGGTCACGCCCGTACGGACGTCGAGGCGGGACGCCATGTCGATCGCGAGCGCGTTCATGCCGGGCACGCCCACGAATCGCGGCAGGTCCGATGCGGCACGCGGGTCGTCTGCGCCATCGAAGGCCACCACCCGAGGCATCCACTCGGCGACGATGCCGCGCGAAAGCCAGTCGACGACCGCCGCCTGGAATGCCCCGTCGCGTGCCGTGAAGTACTGCGCGCCATGGTCGAAGGGCACCGCCGCGCGTCGCGTCGACGTCCGCCCGCCCGGCCCGCGCCCCTTGTCCACGACCGTCACGTCGACGCCCGCATCACGCAGCCGCACGCCGCACGACAGCCCCGCCATCCCCGCGCCCACGATCGCGATCCTCATCAATCCAGAGTAACGGAGCAGGTCAAGTGACAAGGGACAGGCGAGGAGTCACAAGAGCGTCATGGGACGAGGGACGAGGAGTCAAGGGACGAGTGAGCAGGCGGGGGTGCCGCAGGCGGGTGGGACCGCAGGTCAAGTGACGAGGGACAAGGAGAGGAGTCACAAGGGCGTCACGGGACGAGGGACGAGGAGTCAAGGGACGAGTCAGCAGGCGGGTGTGCCGCCCGCTACCCGCTACCCGCTACCCGTTACCCGGTACCCGGCCCCTACGGCACGCACGTGCCGAGCGCATTGGCGCCCGCGCTCCACTGGAGGCCACCCGCATTGGCGTAG
>NZ_JBIINP010000387.1:0-2692 GCF_044337415.1 Luteitalea sp. | reverse complement strand
AGCAGGCGGGTGTGCCGCCCGCTACCCGCTACCCGCTACCCGTTACCCGGTACCCGGCCCCTACGGCACGCACGTGCCGAGCGCATTGGCGCCCGCGCTCCACTGGAGGCCACCCGCATTGGCGTAGTGCGCCCACTCCACCACGAGCGGCGCGTTCGGCGACCCCGGCGCCGGCTCGAGGAGCATCCCGAAGCGGGTGCCGTAGGCCAGTGGGAACAGGCTCGGCACGTTCACGTTCTGCCGCGCGCCGGCCGGGACGTCCACATCGGCCGACAGGGGCGCCGTGCCCTCGCGCAGCAGCGTTGCCCGCAGGCGCGTCGCCTGCGGGCCGGTGTTGGCCACCAGCACGTACGTGTCTACACCAGGCCCCCACTCACCCTCGGCCACCACCCACCGATCGCACGTGGACGTCGCCCCGAGACTGACATGCGCCTCGCGCCACGTCGCCGACGATCCCGGCCACCACATCGCCCGCTCCGCCACGATCGGCGCATCGGCCTGCAACACCATCGAGACCGCTGTGGATGCCAGCGACAGGCCAGGCGCCGGTACTTCGCCGTTCACCAGCACCGTGAGGCGGCTCGTCGCGGGCACGACGTAGGTCACCGGCGGCGTCGGTCCGGAGGGCAGCAGGTAGGTCACCTGCACCGGCACCGGCGACGACCCGGGATTGCCCATCAGCAGGTACTGCTCGAACGTCGGGCCGGTGTAGCCCTCCGCGAAGAACCACGTCGTGTCGAGCGCCGAGGCGCCGGCGCTGGCGTGGCCAGCCTCGAACGTGTTCGGCACCGATCGGTACATCGCGCGTTCGACGACGATGGGCACGTCGGCGTCGACCACGGCCGATGACGCCGCGCCGGTCACGGGCGTCTGCGGCCCCTTCTCGTCCTCGTTCACCCAGACGGTGACGCGCGAATGCGGCGCCACCACGTGCGTGCGGACCAGCGGCGCGAGCGGTGCCTCTCGCAGGTACGTCAGCGTGACGTTGGCCGTCGCCTCCCCAGGGTTCTGGAGCAGGTAGAACAACTGGAACCCGGTGTACGTGGCGCCCTCGGCGAAGTACCACGACCGCGAGGCGCCTGCCAGCCCGTGCTCGGCGTGGCTGCCGCGCCCGTTCTCCCACTGCACGAGGCGATCGACGGCCACGAAGATGTCCGACTCGACCACCGTCGCGAATGCGTGGCCCTGCAAATCGGCCAGCGCCGACGTGTCCACCGTCACCTTCTGCTGTGCGGGGACCCGCGCCGTCGTCCGCACCACCACCGCGTCGTCGCGCTCGAAGCGCAGCTGCACGTAGGCGGCCGTCGATGCCGACGGGTTGGCGAGTGCCACCCGCGTGGTGAAGGTGCCCTGCCGCAGCCCCTCGGCGAGCAGTCGCGTGGCGATGCCGCGCGGGTGCGTGCCTGCCGTGCGTTCCTGCGCGTTGGTCTGGCCGTCGCCGTCGGGGTCGCCGCTCGCCCCGTTGTCGCCAAGGCGGTTGGTCGGGTCGAGGCCAAACTCGCGCTCCCAGTCGTCTGGCAGGCCGTCGTTGTCGCCGTCGACAGGCGCGGCGGCGGGTCGCCAGCCGAGCGTGACGACCTCGAAGTCCGAGGCGCGCAGCGAGTGGACGGCGCTGACGATCCCGTCCATGTACGGTGTCCACCGCGGGTCGTTGGTCCCGGTGATGAACATGTCGCTGCCGTTGTCGGCAACGATCAGCCCGTAGGTCTTCATCGCCTGGAACATGCGCTGCAGGTGCGCCGGGTACGACGAGATGTCCTTGCTCGCCTTCATGCGCAGGCGCGCGCCCATCGGCAGGGCGCCGGTGGTGTTGCCAGCGCGGTGCGAGGCGGGCCAGACGTAGCCGTTGGTGGCCCGCACCGTGACCCTGAAGGCATGGCGGATCGGCTCGGTGCCGAACAACTCGTCGTAACGGGCCAGGCCCGGCAGGATCGCGAGCCCGGCGGCATCGGCGCTCGTCCAGCCCTCGGGGCGACGGTCGTTGCGGGTCATGTCGAACACCGCGCCCGACTCGGCCTCCCAGCGGTTGGCCGCCGTGTTCCAGTGCGCCCGGTACAGCTCGTACAGGAGACGGTTGTCGCGATCGACCAGGATCAGGTGCCGGTCACCACCGGCGTCGACGTTGCCCGGTTGCCCGCCTTCCACGTAGCTCGGGGTCGTCTTCGCCGCTGGCGGAATCGGATAGCCCGGAGCGCGGCCGGGGGCGCCGTCGTCGCTCTCATCGCCATACGCCACCCACGTGACCGGCACGAGTGGTTGCGAGCCCGGGACCGACACGTACGGCATGCCGTAGGTCGCGGTGGGGTCGCCGGGGTCGTTGGCGGAGGCGCCCCAGTCGGGGTGCACGCGACGCGTCGTGCCGATCCACGCGATGAACCCGGCGCTGTTCGTGTCGAGCGGCGCCTGGCTCACGTCCACGTTCCACCAGTTGTCGGCGGGAAACAGCGGCAGCGGCTGGGGGAGGGGCCCGGCGGGCTGTGCGCCCACCGCACACGGCATCGACAGGACGCCGGCGACGGCGACCAGGAAGAGGCGGGAGAGCAGGGGCGACGACAGCATGGACGAACTCCGTCGCTGGGGACCAACGCTGTGCTTGCAGGAACCCCGCCAGTGGCAATTTGAAATTTGAAATTGGAAATTCACGCGCGCGGGCCTTCGGCCACGCGCCTTCACGATCTCCGAGCGCGAAGGC
>NZ_JBIINP010000012.1:0-59129 GCF_044337415.1 Luteitalea sp. | reverse complement strand
CGGGTGCGCACCACGCCGGGTCGCCGGGCGAGCGCCTGCAGCAGCAGGAACTCCGTGACGGTGAGGAGCACGGCGCGGTCGTGCCAGTGCGCCGCCAGGCGCAGGCCGTCGAGGCGGAGCGGCCCCAGCGTGATCGTGTCGGCCTCGGGCGTGACGGCGGCGGTCGACAGGGCCGCGCGCCTGAGCAGCACCTTGATGCGCGCCATCAGCTCGCGCATCGAGAAGGGCTTGCACAGGTAGTCGTCGGCGCCGATCTCGAGGCCCAGGACGCGGTCGAACTCCTCCTCGCGCGAGGTCACGAAGATGATCGGCAGCACGTCGCTGCGGGCGCGCAGGCGGCGGCACAGCTCGAGGCCATCCACCAGCGGCAGGCCGATGTCGAGGATCGCGAGGTCGGGCAGCGCGGCATCGAACGCCCGCCACGCGGCCGCGCCATCGGCGTGCACTTCGACACGATGGCCCTCGCGCCGCAGGGCGATGCCCACGGCCTCCCTGATGGTGTCCTCGTCCTCGACCACGGCCACGAGAGGGGCCACCGGATCCGGCATGCCGTGACTGTAGCGCAGGCCGCCGGGTACCGCGCTGCCTTCGTTCTGCCACGTTCTGCCACGAGATGTCTCGCTCGTGCCGTCGGCACGACACGGCGTGGCGGTGTAGTAGCTGGCCTGCCCCGGTGGGTCGGGCACAGGGAGGGAACGTGATGCTGCAGCGGTCGGTACTGGCGCGGATGGTCGTGATGGGGCTGCTGCTCGTGGTGCTGATGGTGCCACTCGGGATGACGCGGGGCGTGATCGCTGAGCGCGCCGCGCGGCGCGACGACGTGGCGGGCGAGATCAGTCGCACGTGGGGCGACCGGCAACTGGTGACCGGACCGATTCTCTCCGTGCCTTATCGCTACGTCGTGCGGGAGGCCGCGGAGGACGGCCGCGGCGTGCGCGAAGTGGTCCGTACGGGCAGGCTCGTGGTGCTGCCCGCGTCGCTCGAGGCCACCGGGCGCCTCGACCCCGAGATCCGCGCCCGCGGGCCGTTCTCGACCATCGTCTACACGGCACATGTCACGCTGCGCGGACGCTTCTCGGCGGTCGACGAATCGGTGGTCGGCAGACCCGACGTGACGTTCGCGTGGGATGAGGCGACGCTCAGCCTTGGCGTGGGCGATCCGCGCGGCATCGCCACGGGCCTGCGCGTCGGCTGGAACGGTCGTCCCATGCAGGTCGTGCCTGGCGTGGACGACGTGGGGCTGGCCACCTCCGGTGTGAGTGTCCGGCATGTGGCGCTCGCGTCGGGACAGCCCTCCACGTTCGACGTCGCCCTCGCCCTTCGCGGCACGCGGTCGCTCGCCGTCGTCCCGGCAGGCAACGAGACGACACTGTCGCTCACGTCGTCCTGGCCGCATCCCGGCTTCGCGGGTGGGCAACTGCCCGTGTCGCATCGGGTGGGGAGCGACGGCTTCGAGGCGCGGTGGCAGTCGGGGTGGTTCGCGCGCGGATTCCCCGCCGCGTGGGTGCGCGGGGCCGAGGACGACCGTGCACTGAAGGCGCGTGCGGACGCCTCGGCCATCGGCGTCGACCTCGTGCAGCCGGTCGACGTCTACCAGCAGGCCGAGCGCGCCGTGAAGTATGCCGCGCTGTTCATCGTGCTCACGCTGGCCGTGGCGTTCCTGCGGGAGATCACCAGCCGTCTGGCCGTCCATCCCGTGCAGTACCTGTTCATCGGGTTCGGCCTGTGCCTCTTCTACCTGCTGCTCGTCTCGCTCGCCGAGCACGTGCGCTTCGTCGTCGCCTACCTCGTTGCATCGTCGGCGACCGTGCTGCTGCTGGCCTGGTACTGGAGCGGCGTGCTGCGGAGCTGGCGGGCCGGCGTCTCGATGGGCCTGGCGCTGACGGGGCTGTACGGGTACCTCTACCTGCTGCTGAGGCTCGAGGACCTCGCGCTCGTGGCCGGGGCCACGGGGTTGTTCGTGATGCTGGCCGTGATCATGGCGATGACGCGCCACGTGGACTGGTTCAGCCTGCGCATCGCCGACGCCGCGCCGTGGACGCGTGAGTCGTGACTGACACGTCGACGCCAGGCGCATCGGCTTGGAGCGACACGGAGCTGGCGTGGCTGGTCTACGCGCTGCTGACGAGGCAGGCGGTGTCGGTCGATGTCCTGTTGAGCGCGCTTCGCGTGCGTACGCGCGAGACAACACGTCGCGCGGGCGCGCGTCTCGTGGCGCCAGATGAGATGCGTTACTGATGAGTTTCGCAATGACGATCGGCTGCGCGTGGGACAATGAGGGTCTTGGCCACTCCTGCACGGGGCGATGCACTCGACCTTGGAGGCTTGCAGGTGGCCGCCAGGCACCTGGCCGCCGAACTGCGCCCGACCACGCCGCGCAGCCGCTGGTGGCAGCGCCCGACGCACCTCGCACGCCTCGATCACCAGGCCCACGTCCTGGCGCACGCCTATCGCGTCGTCGCCGAGGACGTGCGTCGCGCCGAGCCGGTGTCGCCGGCCGGCGAGTGGCTGCTCGACAACTTCCACCTGATCGCCAACGAGGTCAGGAGCATCCACCACGACCTGCCGCCGGGCTACTACCGGCGCCTGCCGAAGGCGCGGTACGAGGACAGTCCGTCCGTGGCGCGCGTCGAGGTCATGGCCATCGAGGCCGTGCGTCACAGCGACGGGCGGCTGGATGCGGAGCGCCTTCGCGAGTACGTCGACGCGTTCCAGTCCGTGGCGCCGCTGACGATCGGCGAGTTGTGGGCGTGGCCGAGCCTGCTGAAGGCGGCGCTCATCGCCTACGTCTCGGAGATCTCGGAGGGCCTGCGGCTGGCGCGGGATGAAGCGGCCCGTGCCGACGCGTACCTGGCCTCGATCGACGCCGGGCCGGCGACACCCGCCTCGGTCCGGCTCGACGACCGCAGCGGCTTCCCCTTCGTCGTCCGGTTGCTGCAGCGCATCAGGGAGTACGGACCGCACGCCGCGGCCGTGCGCGGCGAGCTCGATGCCTGGCTGGCGGCCTGCGACATGTCGCCCGAGGACGCCATCCGTGTCGAGGGGCATCGCGAGGCCGCCGACCAGGTCTCCATGGCCAACGCCATCTCGAGCCTGCGCTTCTGCGCCACCCACGACTGGAGTCGCTTCGTCGAGCTGGCCAGCCACGTCGAGCGCGTGCTGCATCACGACCCGGTCGGCGTGTACGGCCGCATGGACTTCGCCAGCCGCGACCGCTACCGACAGTCGCTCGAGGCGCTGGCCGACGGCACCGGCGAGGGGCAGATCCTCGTCGCGCGGCAGAGCGTGGAGGCGGCGCGGCGATCGGGCGCCCGGCTCGGCAACGGTCGCGACGCCCACGTGGGCTACTACCTGATCGGGCCAGGCCGGGCGTACCTCGAAGGCCAGCTCGAGAGTCGACCCGGCCTCCGCGGTCGCCTCCGTCGTCGGCTGTACCGGCATCCGACACCGCTCTACCTGGGGGGACTGGCGCTCGCCACGGCCGTGCTCGTCGCCATTGCCGTCGCGTATGCGTGGTGGGCCGGTGGCAGCCCGTCGCTGCTGTGGCTGGTCGGCCTGCTGGCCCTGTTGCCTGCGACCGACCTCGCCACGGCCGCGATCCAGCGCGTCGCGGCCCGGCTCAGCCGGCCACGGCGGTTGCCCCGTCTCGACCTCGAGCGTGGTATCCCGGAGGAGGGGCGGACGATGGTCATCGTGCCGACGCTCCTCGGCAACGTGGACACGGTCGCCGAACTGCTGGCGCACCTCGAGGTCCACGCGCTCTCCAACCCGGACCCACGCCTGCACTTCGCGCTGCTGTCCGACTTCACCGACGCCGACGCGCAGCACCTGCCCGGCGACCAGGCCATCCTCGACGCCGCGCGCGACGGCATCGCCGAGCTCAACCTGCGGCACGGCCGCCCGGAGCAGGACCGCTTCTACCTCTTCCACCGCGATCGGCTCTGGAACGACAAGGAATCGCGCTGGATGGGCTGGGAGCGCAAGCGCGGCAAGATCGAGGAGTTCAACCGCCTGCTGCGCGGCGCCGTCGACACCAGCTTCCACCACGTGGTGGGCGATCGCCGCGTGCTGCCGCACGTGCGCTACTGCCTGACGCTCGACAGCGACACGCGGTTGCCGCGCGACGCGGCGCGCGAGTTGCTCGGCATCATCCTGCATCCCCTCAACCAGCCCGAGGTCGATCCGGTGCTGCGGCGCGTGACGCTCGGCTACGGCATCCTGCAGCCGCGCGTCAGCGTGACGATGTCGAGCGCTGCGGGGTCGCTGTTCGCGCGCGTCTACGCCGGCCACACGGGCGTGGATCCCTACACGACGGCGGTGTCCGACGTGTACCAGGACCTGTTCGGCGAGGGCATCTTCGCCGGCAAGGGCCTGTACCACGTCGACGCGTTCATGGCGACGCTCGACGGCCGCGTGCCGGAGAACGCGTTGTTGTCGCACGACCTGTTCGAGGGCCTGCATGCGCGTGCGGCCCTGGTGAGCGACGTCGAGCTGGTCGACGACTACCCCTCGACGGTCCTCGCGCACGTGCGCCGCCAGCGCCGCTGGGTGCGTGGCGACTGGCAGATCCTGCTGTGGCTGTTTCCCTGGGTGCCGACCGCGCAGGGCATGGCGCGCAACCAGCTGCCGCTGATCAGCCGCTGGAAGATCCTCGACAACCTCCGGCGCAGCCTCGTGCCGCCGGCGCTGCTGGCGTTCCTCGTCGCTGGCTGGACCATCCTGCCGGGCCGACCGTCCGTGTGGACTGCGATGGCGCTCGGCGTCGCCGGCGCGGCCACCCTGCTCGCCCTGGCACGCCTGGCGGCCGCACCGTTGCACGGCCTGTCGATTGGCGTCTTCCTGCGCGCGCTCGGCGACGACATCCGCACGGCGGCGGCGCAGGCCCTGCTGGGGCTGATGCTCCTGCCGTTCCACGCGTGGGAGATGCTGCGCGCCATCATCCTCACGCTGGCGCGCCTGGCCATCACGCATCGCCGCCTGCTCGAGTGGGAGACGGCCTCGAGCGTGGCGGCCGCCTCGGCCGCGACGCGGGGCCGGGCGATGCAGCGGATGTTCCTCGTGCAGATGGCGTCGAGCCCGATCGCGGCGATCCTCGCCGCGGTCGCCGTGTCGGCGTCGCCGCGCCGGGGCTGGGCCGCGGCCCTGCCATTCCTGGTCGGGTGGCTCGCCGCACCGGCCATCGCATGGGCCCTCAGCCAACCCCGTGCGCCGCGGCGACGGGCGATGGCGCCCTACGAGCGCACGCAGGTCCGTCGCCTCGCCCGCAAGACGTGGCACTACTTCGAGGTCTTCGTCGGTCCCGAGGACCACTGGCTGCCGCCCGACAACTTCCAGGAAGCACCGGGGCTGCACCTGGCGCGCCGCACCTCGCCGACCAACATCGGCATGAGCCTGCTCTCGGGACTCGCCGCCCACGACCTCGGCTTCATCACCACCCGCGAGCTCCTCGATCGCACGGCACACACGCTCGACACCTGCGAAGGGCTGGAGCGTCACGAGGGGCACCTGCTCAATTGGTACGACACCGCAACGCTGGCGCCGCTGTTGCCGCGCTACGTGTCGACGGTCGACAGCGGCAACCTCGCGACGGCCCTGGCCACGCTGGCCTGCGGCCTCGACGACCTCGCGGCACGGGCCCGGCGCGACACGCACCTGCGCGACGGCCTGGGCGACACCGCCGCCATCGTCCGCAGCCTGGCCTCGGGCAGTCTGGCGCCGATCCCCGAGCTCGAGGCGCGGCGCGCACGGGTCGAGGCGCTCGCGTCAGGCATCCTGGCCACGCTTCGCGAGGCGCCTGACGACGCGACGCTGGCCGCTGCCGCGCGCACGGCCATGTCCGCGGCCGACGCCATCCTCGAGATGCCCGCTGTCTTCGAGCCGCCCCCCGCCTCCACGCCCGGGGCCGCCGCCGATCCCGCCGAGCCGCTCGTGCTGTCGTGGGTGTACGCGCTGCGCGCGGCACTGGCGCGGGTGGCGACCGCCCCCGCCGGCCCCGCGCCTGGCACCGCCGCACATCAGCTCGAGGGCGAGGGCCTTCGCACACTCGCGGCCCGCGGTCGCGCCCTCGGCGACGCCATGGGGTTCGGCTTCCTCTACGACAGGACACGCCACCTCTTCTCGATCGGGTACCGCCTCGCCGACCACGACGGCCCCGGCCGGCTCGATGCCTCCTACTACGACCTGCTCGCGTCGGAATCGCGCCTCGCGAGCTTCATCGCGATCGCCCGCGGCGATGTCCCGCAGCGCCACTGGTTCCACCTCGGCCGCCGCGCGGTGAGCGTCGAGGGCGAACCCACGCTCCTGTCGTGGAGCGCGACCATGTTCGAGTACCTGATGCCGTCGCTGCTCATGCGGTCGTTCCCGGGCACGCTGCTCGACACGACCAACACGGGCGCCATCGCGCGGCAGGTGCAGTACGGCCGGCAGCGGGGCGTGCCCTGGGGCATCTCCGAGTCGGCCTACAACGTGCGTGACCGGCACGACACGTACCAGTACAAGGCCTTCGGCGTGCCCGGCCTCGGCTTCAAGCGCGGGCTCGCCGACGACCTCGTGATCGCGCCCTATGCCACGGCCCTGACCCTGGCGCTGGCGCCGCAGGCGGCGCTGCGCAACCTCGCGCGGCTGTCTGCGGTGGGTGCCGAGGGACGGTTCGGCTACTACGAGGCGATCGACTACACGCCGCGCCGCGGCCCCGACGCCGACGACCCGGCCATCCTCCATGCCGCGCCCGAGGGCGTGGTCGTGCGCACCTTCATGGCGCACCACCAGGGCATGACGCTGCTGGCCGCCACCAACGCCCTGCTCGACGACGTGATGGTGGAGCGCTTCCACGCCGACCCGCGCGTGCAGGCCACCGAGCTGCTGCTGCAGGAACGCGTGCCGCGGTACGCCGCCTCCACGCCGCCCCGCCCGGCCGACCTCACGCGCACGCCCTGGACGCCGCCGAGCATCCCGCTGCGCCGCTTCCGGTCGCCGCACACCTTCGATCCGCACGCGCAGTTCCTGTCCAACGGGTCCTACGTGGCCGTGGTCACCGCGGCGGGCGGCGGGCACAGCCGCTGGCGCGACCTCGTCGTGACGCGGGCGCGTGAGGACCGCACCATGGACGTCGGCAGCCAGTGCCTCTACCTGCGCGACGTCAGGTCGGGCGTGGTGTGGTCGCCGACCTGGTTCCCGACGATGCGCGAGCCGGAGGAGTGCTTCGTCACGTTCGCCTCCGACAAGGCCGTCTATCGCGGCGCCGGCGAGGGCATCGAGTCGATGCTGGAAGTGGTGGTCGCCGCCGGCGACGACGTGGAAGTGCGTCGGCTGTCGCTCACCAATCGCAGCGATCGCGTGCGCGAGATCGACGTCACCAGCTACGCCGAGGTCGTGCTCGGCCGGGCGGAGGACGACTTCGCGCACCCCGCGTTCGGCAAGCTGTTCGTGCAGACCGAGTACCTGCCCGAGATCACCACCCTGGTGTGCAGCCGCCGTCCCCGCTCGGCCGGTGAGCCGCGGGCGTGGGTGTTCCACGTGCTGAGCCTCGATGGCCACAGCTCGTCGCAGACCGAATGGGAGACCAGCCGCACGCGGTTCCTCGGCCGCGGCGGCACGATGGCCGCGCCCGCCGCGCTCGAGGGACGCTCGCTCAGCGGCACCACCGGCGCCGTCCTCGATCCGGTCGTCAGCTTGCGGCAGCGCGTGCGGCTCGAGCCCGGAGGTTTTGCGCGCCTGGCGTTCTCGACGGGTGCGGCCGACACGCGCGACGGGGCCATCGCCCTTGCGCAGCGGTACCACGATCGCGGTGCGGCGACGCGGGCGGGCGCCATGGCGTTCACGCACAGCCAGATGCTGCTGCGCCACCTGGGCATCTCGAGCGATCTCGCCCGGCAGTACGACCGCCTGGCGTCGCGCGTGCTCTATCTCGATCAGTCACTGCGGGCCTCGTCGTCGGCACTCGCCGCCAACACGCTCGGCCAGTCCGCGCTCTGGGCACACGGCATCTCCGGCGACCTGCCGCTCCTGCTCGTGCAGGTGCAGGAGGTCGACGATCTGCGGCTCGTCCGGCAGGTGCTGCAGGCGCAGGAGTACTGGCGCCTCAAGGGCCTGCGCGCCGACGTCGTGATCCTCAACGAGCACCCGGCCGACTACCTCGACCAGATGCACGAGGGTCTGTCGAGCCTGATCGCGGGTGGATCGTGGGGCGCGTGGCGCGACAAGCCCGGCGGGGTGTTCCTGTTGCGCAGCGAAGGCCTGGCGCCTGCCGACCGCGCCCTGCTGCTCGCGGTGGCTCGCGCGGTGCTCGTCGGGAGCCGCGGCGAACTGTCAGAGCAACTCGATCGCCCGTCGCCCACGCCCACGCCGCCTCACCAGCGCGCGGCGCCCCGGGGCGCACCCGCGGGCGAGGACGGCCCGTTGGCGCCAGCGCCGCTGCCGTTGCTGATGGACAACGGCCTCGGCGGCTTCAGCCCCGACGGCCGCGAGTACGTGATTACCCTGACGCACGAGGCCGCGACGCCCGCGCCGTGGGCGAACATCCTCGCCAACCCGGACTTCGGCACGTTGGTCACCGCCTCGGGGGCGTCGTTCACGTGGTCGATCAACAGCCGCGAGCATCGCCTGACGCCGTTCGACAACGATGCCGTCTCCGAGGGCACGGCCGAGGCGATCTTCCTGCGCGACGACGAGACGGGCGAATGCTGGGGTGCGACACCCGCGCCGTTGCCGCGGCGGCGCGGCGACGCGTGGCGCATCAGTCACGGCGCCGGCGTGAGCACCTTCGAGCGCACCACGCAGCGGTTGCGGCAGCACCTCGAGGTCTTCGTGTTCCCCGACGCCCCCGTGAAGGCCTCGGTGCTGACGCTGACCAACACGTCGGCGAAGGTGAGGCGCCTGGCCGTGTTCGGCTACACCGCCTGGGCGCTCGGCCCCCCGCGTGCGGGCGTGCAGCGGTCCGTGGTGACCAACCGCGACGTCACGACGGGCGCCATCGTCGCGACCAACCCGTGGATATCCGAGTACGCGACACGCGTGGCGTTCGCCTGGTGCAGCGAGCCGGTGCGGTCGATGAGCGGCGACCGCACGGAGTTCATCGGCCGCAACGGATCGCTGGCCGCACCGGCAGGCCTGTCGGCGGCAACGCTGTCCAACCGGCTTGGCGCGGGCCTCGACCCGTGTGCCGCACTCCACACGGAACTGCGGCTGCAGCCCGGCGAGACGCGTCGCGTGGTGTTCCTGCTCGGCGACGGCGCGTCGACCGGCGAGGTGCACGCGCTGATCGCCCGGTGTGGCGACCTGCAGCGCATCGACGAGGGGCGCCAGCGGGTCGATGCGGTGTGGGACGACGTGGTCGGCGCCGTGCAGGTGCACACGCCCGACGACTCGCTCGACCTGATGCTCAACCGCTGGCTGCTGTACCAGACGGTCGCCTCGCGCCTGTGGGCACGCACGGGTTTCCATCAGCCCGGTGGGGCCTTCGGCTTCCGGGATCAGCTGCAGGACGTGATGGCGCTCGGCTGGAGCCGCACCGACCTGTACCGCGAACAGATCCTGCGGGCCGCGAGCCGGCAGTTCGTCGAGGGCGACGTGCAGCACTGGTGGCACCCGCCGACCGGCCGCGGTACGCGGACGCGCTGCTCCGACGACATGCTCTGGCTGCCGTACGTGACGGCGCAGTACCTGGACGCCACCGGCGACGAGACCCTGCTGGACGAACGCGTGCCGTTCCTCGAGGCGCCGCCGCTCGCCCCCGATCAGCACGAGTTGTACGACCTGCCGGCCGTGTCGGCGACCAACGCGTCGTTGTACGAGCACTGCATCCGCGCCATCGAGCGCGGGCTGACGGCGGGCGCGCACGGCCTGCCGCTGATGGGCATCGGCGACTGGAACGACGGCATGAACCGCGTGGGCCACGAGGGCCACGGCGAGAGCGTGTGGCTCGGCTGGTTCCTGCACGCCGTGCTCACCCGCTTCGCGCCGATCGCCGCCGCACGCGGCGACGCGGAGCGATCGACCCGCTACGCCGCCGAGGCCCGGCGTCTCGTGGGGGCGCTCGAACTGTCGTGGGACGGCCAGTGGTACCGCCGTGGCTACTACGACGACGGCACGCCGCTCGGATCGGCGGGCAGCGAGGAATGTCGCATCGACTCCATCAGCCAGTCGTGGGCGGTGCTCTCGGGCGCGGCGTCGCCGCGTCGTGCGGCACGCGCGATGGACGCGGTGCGCGCGCACCTCGTGCGACGCGATGCCCGGCTGCTGCTGTTGCTGGCGCCGCCCTTCGATCGCGGCGAGAAGGATCCCGGCTACATCAAGGGCTACATCCCCGGCATCCGCGAGAACGGCGGGCAGTACACGCACGCGGCGCTGTGGACCATCATGGCGCTGGCGCGCATGGGCTACGGCGACGAGGTCGTCGAGCTGTTCCACATCCTCAACCCGATCAACCACACGCGCGACGCTGCCGGCGTGGAGCGCTACGTGACCGAGCCGTACGTGCTCGACGGCGACGTGTACGCGCACCCGGAGCACATCGGCCGCGGCGGGTGGTCGTGGTACACGGGGGCGGCCGGATGGATGTACCGCACGGGTCTCGAGAGCATCCTCGGGCTGCAGCGTCACGGCCGCACGTTCACCGTCGCGCCGTGCATCCCGTCGGCCTGGCCTGGCTACACGATCGACTGGCGTGTCGGCTCGTGCCGGTACCACATCGTGGTGGAGAATCCGCACCGCCGCTGCACCGGCGTGGCCTCGGTCACGCTCGACGGTGCGGGCATCGCCGACGGCGTCGTGCCGTTGCTCGACGACGGGAAGGCACACCGCGTCGTGGTCACGCTGGGCGAGGCCTAGGCGACGCCCTGCATCCGCCCGTAGAGGGTGGTGCCGATGCCAGCCAGCAGCACGTACAGCAACACGGCCGCGGGCACGAGCGGCTCGTCGGGGAAGTTCAGCCGTGCGATGGCCAGGGCGACGCCCGGGTGGCGCATCGCGCAGGCGATCGCCAGGGGCGTGCGCTCTCCCGGGTGTGGGCCACCGAGCAGGTGTCCGCTCGCGATGGCCGCCGACACGAGCGCGGCGATGAACCACACGCTGCCGCTGCCCACGATGGTCCACATCGCCGGCAGCGACGTGAGCAGGACGGGCACCACGCCCGCCGCCAGCAGCAGCGTGCCCATCGCCGACAGGCGTGGCGCCATCGTTGCGAGCCCGGGGGCGATGGCACGCAGCAGGATGCCGGCCGTGAGCGGCAGGCCCACGGTCATGCCGACGACGCGGGCGACGGCGGTGGCGTCCATGCGCGTGTCGTGGCCGAACAGCCGCCCGATCACGGTCACCGCCACCGGCACGATGACGATCGAGACGAGCGACATCGCCACCAGTAGCCCGAACACGTAGGAGCGATCGCCGCCGAACTTCAACTGCTTGCCGGGCAGGATCGGCGGCACCGACGAGATGGCCACGGCGAGCACGGCGATCTCGACGGGCCGACGGAAGTCGAACCACGAGGCGAGTGTGGCGGCCACCGCCGGCACGATGACGAACATCGCCACCGCCGCGCGCGCGAGCGCCAGCGGACGCCGCAGCACCGTCGTGGCGTCGCGCAGCGAGGTCGAGAGGCCGAGCGAGAGCACCAGCAGCAGGACGCTGGCGGTGAGGAGCACGTGGATGGCGTGGGCGGGATCCATGGGCGACCGCTTCACGAGTACCACGCCCCGGGCGTCGCGCGGTGTGCCCCTTCGGGCAGCCGCCCCCGCCCGCACCATCACGGGTGGTCCCGGTGCGGTGTCAGGCCCGCCGGATGACCGCGCCCACGGCGTCGATCAACTGCGTCGGCGTGAACGGCTTCGGGAGCAGGCGCGCGCCACCGGCCGCGAGCGCCTCATCAGCCTGCCCGGTGATGAACAGGAACGGCGTCGACAGCCCGGCCTGGCGCGCCTGGGTCAGCAGCGACGGCCCGGACACCCGCGGCATCATCACGTCGCTGACGACCGCCGCCACGTGCAGGCCAGGCGCCTGCAGCATCGCCAACCCATCGCTGCCGTCCGTGGCACTCAGCACGTGGTACCCGGCGCCGGACAGGACGCGCACGACCAGCGTCCGGAGTTCCTCGCGATCCTCCACGACGAGGACGGTGTGCCTCACGTCCGCCTGGGTCACCTGGTTCGCGGTCGTGCTCACCGGGCCGTTGGTGGCGAGCGGCCAGCGGATCTCGAACCGCGTCCCGCGCCCGGGCTCGCTGTCCAGGCCAATCGTGCCGCCGGACTCCGCCACGATGTCGTGCACCACGGACAGCCCGAGACCGGTCCCGCGCGCGGGACCCTTGGTGGTGAAGAACGGCTCGAACACGCGCGCCCGCACATCGGGCGTCATGCCGGTGCCGGTGTCCGCGAAGGCGAGGCACAGGACCGGTCCCGAGGCGTCGCTCTCGAGCGTCGTGGCGATGCGGATGGTGCCGCCATCGGGCATGGCGTCGCGCGCGTTGGCCGCAAGGTTCAGCAGCACGCGCGAGAACTGGCCGGGATCCATGAAGACGCGGTCGTCGCGCGCGCCGGCGTCGATGGCGACGGACACGGACGCCCCGAGGAGGCGCCGCAGCATCGGCTGCAGGGCGTCGAGCTGCGCGTGCACCGGCGCTCTCCTTCAGCAGGTGCGACACCTGCAGGGGCGAGGAGAAGGACAAGGGCTCGATCGAGGTCGGCAAGCTCGCCGACTTCGCGATCCTCTCGGCCAATCCGATCACGGTCGACCCGAAGACCATCAACACGATCACGGTGATGGAGACGATCAAGGAAGGCAAGAGCGTCTACAAGCGCTGACCTTCGGGTGTCTGCGATCAGACACGACGTGCCCATGCCTTGGCACAGTCGTGAGTGATGCAGGCCACCGGTACGATCCTGCAGGGGCATGTCATGCTGGCATGCCCCGCTCCCAGGACACCATGACGCGACCAGTCTCCGCCCTCGTCCTTGCCTGCGCCCTCGCCACCACGACACCGGCCCTCGCGCAGTCGCCGGCCGCGACTCCCGCACAGCCCACCCCGGCCGCGACTCGGGTGGCGCCCGCCGGGGCGCCGGCTCCCGGCAGCGCCGAGGAACTGGCGCTCAAGCTGGCCAACCCGGTCGCCAGCCTCATCTCGGTGCCGCTGCAGAACAACATCGACTACGGCATCGGGCCCAACGAGACGCACCGCTACACGCTCAACGTGCAGCCGGTGATCCCGTTCTCGATGAATGCCGACTGGAACCTGATCACGCGCACGATCATGCCGATCATCGATGCCGGCTCGCCGGCCCCCGGCATCGCTGGCGCGACCGGCTTCGGCGACATCGTGCAGAGCTTCTTCTTCTCGCCGAAGAAGCCCGTGGGCGGCATGATCGTCGGCTTCGGCCCGGCGCTCATGTACGCCACCGCGACCGACGACCTGCTCGGCACCGGCAAGTGGGCCGTCGGTCCCACGGTCGTCGCCCTCAAGCAGCGGGGCGCGCTGACCATCGGCGTGCTGGGCAACCACCTCAAGGCGTACGCCGGCGACGACTCGCGCGCCGACGTCAACGCGACGTTCGTCAACCCCTTCGTGAGCTACATCACGAAGACGAAGACGACGTTCGGCATCAGCCCGGAACTGACCTATGACTGGGAGAGCGAGCAGCTCATCGCGCCGATCAACCTCACGGTGTCGCAGCTGCTGCTCATCAACAAGAAGCCGATCTCGGTCGGCGGCGGCGTGCGGTTCTACGCCGAGGGCCCGAGCGGCGGCCCCGAGTGGGGCCTGCGCTTCGTCGTCACGCTGCTGTTCCCGAAGTAGAGGCCGCACCCGCGGCCCCGTACCCCGTACCCCGTACCCGGCACCCGGTCCCCGGTGCCGCTCAGGGCGCGGCCTTCTTCGCGCCGGCCGAGGGCTTTCCGGACGAGGCCTCGGCCGTCATGGCGGGCTCCTGTTCGGGCTCCGGCGGCGCCCCGACGTTGACCTGCACCTTCTTCACGGCGGCCTTCAGCGCGTCGGCGCCCGCGGGCGTCACCTGCGTCTGCCAGGCGTACACGGCGCGCAACCGCGGCAGCTTCTCGAGCGGCTTCAGCCCGGCGTCGGTCACCTGCGTGCCGTAGACGTTCACCGCCTCGAGCCGCGTGAGCTTCTCGAGCGGTAGCAGCGCGCGGTCGGTGATCGCCGTGCGATCCACCGACAGCCGCCACAGGTTCACCAGCTTGGGCAGCAGGAGGGAGAGCCCGGCGTCGGTCACCTGTGTGCCGCCGAGATCGAGCCACGCGATCTGCGCGGCCAGTGGCTCCAGCGCCTTCAGTGCCGCGTCGTCGACGCCGCGCGCGGCCGGCGGCGCCTGGATCACCAGCAGCGATGAATCGTCGCGCAGGGGTTCGACGCGCAGCTTGAGGGCCTTCACGGCCTCGATGGCCTTCGGATCGCCAGGCTGCACACGCACCGACAGGATGGCCGGCGCGGTGAAGTCCACGGGGCCGAGGCGGGCGGCGATGGCCGGTTCGACGTCGGCGTTCACCGTCGTGTCGGCGAGCACCTGATCGAAGGACGCGCCCTGGTCGATCCACCAGCGGAGCAGCGCCACCTCGGCGTGGCTGGGGGCCGGATGGCCCTTCGGCGGCATGGCCTTCTTGTCGGACGGCGGCAGGAAGATGCGGCGCACCACCAGGCTGCCGGCGGCGCTGCCCGGCGTGATGGCGGCGCCCGAGTCCCCGCCCTTGGCGATCGCCTCGGCCGAGTCGAGGCGCAGCTTGCCGGACTGGCGCGCGGGGCCGTGGCACGTCACGCAGCGTGCATCGAGCGTCGGCGCCACCAGCGTGGCGAACACCTTCGTCGTGCTCAGGTCCACCGGCCCCCGCGTCGCCTCGCTGGCCGCCGCCCGGAACGGCAGGTACTCGGTAAGGTAGGTCTCGCCGTGCGTGAGCGATCCGCCGTAGTGCCCGGTGAGCGTGACCAGCACCAGGGTGGCGATGATCGACGCACCGTACAGCATCTGTGGCGCCCGTCCGGCGGCGCTGCTGCGCCACCACGTGCCGATGGTGGCGAGGACCGACGCCAGGCCCAGCACCGTGCCCCACTGCTGGTGCCGCCCCACGAGCACGGGGTCGTACTCGCCCGACCACGACAGCAGGTTGCCCGTGACGATGGCGGCGATGGTGGTGAGGGCGCCGATGCCGAGGATGACCGGCATGAGGCGGTCGAGGCCCCGGTCGGCGAAGCGGCGCGTGCGCGACAGCACCTCCACGGCGCCCGCGAGGAGCAGGACGCCGATGGGGAGGTGGACGATGAGCGGGTGGAAGCGCCCGAGGAACGGCTGCAGGTCGGTGAGCACGGGCTAGGCCAGCAGCGCCTTCACGATGTGTCCGTGCACGTCGGTCAGGCGGTAGCGCCGTCCCTGGTGCTTGAACGTGAGCCGCTCGTGCTCGACACCCAGCAGGTACATGAGCGTGGCCTGGAAGTCGTGCACGTGCACCGGGTCGCGCACCACGTTGTAGCCGAACTCGTCGGTCTCGCCGTACGTCATGCCGGCCTTCACGCCGCCGCCCGCCATCCAGATGGTGAACGAGCGCGGGTGGTGGTCGCGCCCGTAGTTCTCCTTCGTGAGCTTGCCTTGCGAGTAGTTGGTGCGTCCGAACTCGCCGCCCCAGATCACGAGCGTGTCCTCGAGCAGGCCCCGCTGTTCGAGGTCCTTCACGAGCGCGGCCGACGGCTGGTCGACCGACTTCGTCATAATCTGGATGTCCTTGGGCAGGTTGCCGTGCTGGTCCCAGCCCTGGTGATAGAGCTGGATGAAGCGCACGTCGCGCTCGGCCAGGCGGCGCGCCAGCAGGCAGTTTGCCGCGAACGTGCCGGGCGTCTTCACCTCGGGCCCGTACATCTTCAGCACGCTCTCCGGCTCGTCGGTGAAGTTCATCACCTCCGGCACCGACGTCTGCATGCGGTACGCCATCTCGTACTGCGCGATGCGGGCGTTGATCTCGGGGTCGAGCACCTTGGCGTGCTGTTCTTCCTCGAGCGTGCGGAACGCGTCGAGCATGCTGCGGCGCGTCTCGGCGCTCAGGCCGTCGGGGTCGCCCAGGTACAGCACGGGATCCTTGCCGCGACGGAACTGCACGCCCTGATGCTGCGACGGCAGGAAGCCGCTACCCCAGAGCCGCGAGTACAGCGGCTGGTCGCCCTCCCGCGCGCGCGACAGCAGCACGATGAAGGACGGCAGGTTCGCGTTGTCGGACCCCAGGCCGTACGACAGCCACGAGCCGATCGACGGGCGCCCCGCCTGCTGCGTACCCGTCTGCACGAAGGTCACGGCCGGGTCGTGGTTGATGGCCTCGGTGTGCATCGACTTCACGAAGCACAGCCGGTCGGCGATGGCCGCCGTGTGCGGCATCAGCTCGCTCACCATCGCGCCGCTCTGGCCGTGGCGGGCGAACGCGAAGTGCGATCCGGCCAGCGGGAACTGCTTCTGGTGCGCCGTCATGCCGGTGAGGCGCTGGCCCTTGCGCACCGAGTCGGGCAGTTCCTCGCCGTTCATCGACCGCAGCAGTGGCTTCTCGTCGAACAGATCGAGCTGCGAGGGACCGCCGCTCTGGAACAGGTAGATGACGCGCTTGGCGCGCGGCACCAGGTGCGTGGCGGGCAGCACGGGACCCGTCGGCGCGGCGCCGGGCACGATGGCCGCGGGTGCCTGCGCCGGTCCGCCGAAGAGCCGCGAGGGATCGAGCAGCGACCCGAGGGCCACCGATCCGATGCCGAGGCTCGCGGCCGACAGGAAGTGCCGCCGTGTCGCGTTGAACTTGAGATCCTCGAGGGCCTTCATCGCTTGTTCACCGCTTCGTCCGTGTTCATGATCGTGCTTGCCACCACCGTCCACGTCGCGACATCGACCGGGTCGAGCGTGCGGGCCGGCGGCTTGTCGCCGCTGGCTGCCAGCACACGGGCCGCCACCACGTTGGCGGCAAAGCGCGCCCGCTCCCGATCGTACAGGGCCTGCACGGTAGCCACTTCGCTCGGCCGCGGGTGCCGGCTCGTGAGCAGCCGGTACGCCAGCGTGACCTTCTCGGCCGGCGTCGCGCCGCCTTCGAGCAGCAGCCGCTCGGCCAGCACGCGCGCGGCCTCGACGTACTGCACGTCGTTGAGCAGCACGAGCGCCTGTAGCGGCGTGCTCGTCCGCTGCCGCCGCACGGTGCAGAGCAGGCGCTCCGAGGCGTCGAAGCTGATGGCCGACGGCGGGGGCGTCGAGCGCTTCCACACCGTGTACAGGCTGCGGCGGTACAGGTCGTCGCCCTTGCCCTGCGCGTACGTCGTCGCGTTGCGCGTGGCGAGCTCCTCCCACAGGCCGGGCGGCTGGTACGGGTACACGCTCGGCCCCCCGACGGTGCGCACCAGCAGGCCGCTGGCCGCCAGCGCGTTGTCGCGGATCTGCTCGGACGACAGGCGGTAGCCAGGGCCGCGCGCCAGCTTCTCGTTGGCCGGGTCGAGCTCGAGGGCCTGCGGCGTCGCCACCGACGACTGGCGGTAGGTCTGCGACGTCACGATCTGTCGGAGCAGCCCCTTGAGGTTCCAGCCGCCGTCGCGGAACGACACGGCCAGGTAGTCGAGCAACTGCGGGTGCGTCGGCAGCTTGCCCTGGTTGCCGAAGTCCTCGGGCGTCGCCACCAGGCCGTTGCCGAAGAGCATCGCCCAGTAGCGGTTCACGAGCACGCGCGCGGCGAGCGGGTTGTCCTTCGCCGTGAGCCACCGCGCCAGGCCGAGCCGGTTGCGCGGCTGCCCGGATGCCAGCCGCGGCAGCATCGCCGGCGTGTCGGCCTCGACCTTCGTCGTCGGCGCATCGTAGGCGCCGCGCGCCAGCACGAACGTCGGCCGGGCGCGCTCGGCCGGGAGGTCGCGCATCACCATCACCTGCGGCAGCTTCGTGATGATGGCGTTCTCCTTGCCGCGCAGCGTGCGCAGCTGGGCGCGCTCGCGCTCGCCGGCCTTTGCGACACGCAGCACCCAGTGCTCGGCGAGCTCGTCGCGCGTGAACGTGCGCCGGACACGTCCGGCGCCTACACCCGGGGAAGTCGTAGCCGCCGGACTTGTCCGGCGGTCAGTGATCTCCCGCGGCAGCCCTGAATCGACTCCGCGTGCGGCCAGCGTGGCGACCTCGGGAGCCGTCAACTGCGTCGGGAACACCATGAACTCGTCGATCGACGTGTCGGACAGGTTCTCGTCGCCGCGGCGCCCGAGGCGGATCGCGGAGATGCCGCCCCAGTCGCCGAGCGGCTCGCTGATGATGCTGCGCGCGAGGTTGTCGGTCATCAGGCGCGTCTTCGCGGGCGCGCCATCGAGGTACAGGCGCAGCCCGGGATTCCGGCTGGAGCCGTCGTAGGTGACGGCGACGTGGTACCAGGTGCCGACCTTCAGCGGCTCGAGTGTCTCGATCTCGAGCGAGTTGTCGGGCGCCACGTGATGCAGTCCCGCCGTCAGCGTGCCGTCGGGCCGCAGGATCAGCTCGTAGCCGCGATGGCCGTTCATCACCGCGCCCGATCGTGTCACCACCGGACCACCGACCTTGTCCTTGTCGCGGCGGATCCACAGGCCGAACGAGAACGGCTCGTTGCGCTCGAAGAAGCCGAACTTCTCGTCGCGGCCGCCGAGGTCGATCTGGCTGTCGCCCACCAGCCGCACCGCCTGGCCGACCTTGCCGGGCACCACCTGCGGTGCTCGCGCCGTCTTCTTCTTGCGTTCCTCCTCGCCGCCCACCGTGCCCTTCCGCTTCGGCGTCGCGAGGTTGGCGAAGGTGTAGTCCTTCATCGCGTCGAGCGGCAGGTGGACGATCGGGCGCGGCAGCGGCGCCGCGACGGGCGCGGCGTCGGCGGTGGTCCTGGCCAGCCACGCCTCGAACGCCGGACCCGTGGCCAGTCGATCGACGCGCGTCGCCTGCTCGAGCGGGCCGATGGCGGCTCGCAGCGCCGCGAGCTCGGCGTCGGTCTCCGGCGTGCTCACCGTCACCGTCGGGCTCGGCATCCCCGAATACGGGATCTGCCCGGTCTCGTTGACGTTGTTGAAGAACGCGAACAGCTTGAAGTAGTCCTGCTGCATCACCGGGTCGTACTTGTGGTCGTGGCACCGCGCGCATTGCAGCGTGAGCCCGAGGAACGCCGACCCGAACGTGTTGACCCGGTCGGCGACGTACTCGACCCGGTACTCCTCCGAGACGATGCCGCCTTCCTGCGACTGCATGTGGTTGCGGTTGAACGCGGTCGCGAGCCGCTGCTCGGTCGTGGCGTTCGGCAGGAGGTCGCCCGCCAGCTGCCAGGTCATGAAGTCGTCCACCGGCATGTTGCGGTTGAACGCCTTGATCACCCAGTCGCGCCACGGGTGCATCTGCCGCATCCCGTCGTCCTGGTAGCCGTGCGAGTCGGCGTAGCGGGCGACGTCGAGCCAGTCGGCGGCCATGCGCTCGCCGAACGCGGGCGAGGCGAGCAGGCGGTCGACGACCTTCTCGTAGGCGTTCGTGCTGGTGTCGGCCAGGTAGGCGTCGATCTCCGCGACCGTCGGTGGCAGGCCGGTGAGGTCGATCGAGACGCGGCGGATGAGTGTTTCCTTCGACGCCTCGGGCGACGGCGCCAGGCCGGTGCCGCGCAGGTCGGCGCGGACGAACGCGTCGATGGGGTTGGACGGCGCGCGGAGGTCGGCGCCCGTCGGCAGCGTGGGCGCCTTCGGGGCGACGAAGGCCCAGTGCGGCGTCCACGTCGCGCCCTGCTCGATCCAGCGGACCAACGTCGCCTTCTCCACCTCGGTCAGCGACAGGTGCGAGTCGGGCACCGGCATCATCACTGCCGGGTCCGTGCTCAGGATGCGCCGCACCAGCTCGCTCTTGCGGGTGCTGCCCGGCACGACGGCGCGTCGGCCGGTGGCCAGCGCGGCGAACGCGCCCTCCTTCGTGTGCAGGCTCAGCCCGCCCTTGCGCGCCCGGTCGTCGGGGCCGTGGCAGGCAAAGCACTTGTCCGACAGGATCGGGCGGACGTGGAAGTTGAAGTCCACCTGCTCGGGCACACCCGCCACCTGCGGCGCCGCCGGGCGGCACGCGAGGCCGCCGGCAAGGACGGTGGCGAGGAACAGCAGGGCCGCCGGGCGCCGCGCGATGCGCGGCAGGCCCGCGACCGCGGGGCAGGGCTCTGAGGCCATCGGGGACACGAACTCCAGGATCGAGTTCCAGCCTATGCGATGCGCGCAGGCGGCGCAATCGTTCACCTTGGGCAGCCTGCCGACCGACAGCCGCATACAATGCCGGCCCGTGCGCACCGTTGTCGTCGTCGTGAGCCTGATGCTGCTGTCGGCCCAGCAGGCGTCCCAGCCGGGGAGCCCGGCTGAGCCGATCCGGGTGGTCGAGGCCCGGATCGATCCCGATCGGCACGATGGTGGCCTGCCGCTCGTCGCCGGCGCCGAGCACATCCAGGTGATGCGCGCCAACCGCACGCGGCCGCAGGAGGCCGACGGCTGGGGCTGGACGTACAGCCACGCGCCCTTCCTGGCTCACTGGAACGGCCGCTTCTACCTGCAGTACCTGAGCAATCCCTTCGGCGAGCACCTCGCACCGGGGCAGACCTTCATCACCACGTCGACCGACGGACGCCGCTGGAGCCGTCCGGAGCCCGTCTTTCCCGTGTATCACCTGCGTCCCGGGCCGATCTCCGGCCACGAGTCGGGCATGGCGATGATGCACCAGCGCATGGGCTTCTACGTGGCGCCGAACGGCCGGCTCCTCGTCGTGGGCCACTACGGCCATGCGCCCAACCCGATGGGGGCCACCGGCATCGGTCGCGTCGTCCGCGAGGCCCATCGCGACGGCACGTACGGGCAGATCCACTTCGTCAGGTACAACGCGCTGGCCGGGCGCACCGAGGCCAACACGCCGCGGTTCCCGTTCTACGCGCGCTCGACCGACGCCGGCTTCGTCGAGGCCTGCGCCGCCCTGTTGGCCGACAAGCTCGTCACGCTGCAGTGGCGCGAGGAGGACCGCGCCGACGATGGATTCTTCGCGGTGTCGGGGCCGGTGCTGCAGGCGCCGTCGATCTTCCATCGCCTGGACGGCACGGCGGTGGCGCTCTGGAAACATGCCTGGACCGCGCTGTCCACCGACGAGGGGCGGTCGTGGAGTACCCCGGTGCAGGTGCCGAGCCTGGTCACCGGCGGGGCCAAGACGTGGGGGCAGCGGACCGCCGATGGACGGTTCGCGATGGTCTACAACCCGGCGGAGCGCGGCCGCTGGCCACTGGCCGTGGCGCCGAGCGAGGACGGCATCACCTTCGGGCCGCTGCTGCTCCTGAACGGCGAAGTGCCGCCCCGGCGTTTCGTCGGCCGGGCCAAGGACTTCGGCCTGCAGTACGTGCGGGGCATCGCCGAGGGCAACGGGCGCCCGCCGGGCCACGACCTCTGGGTGACCTACAGCAGCAACAAGGAAGACATCTGGATCAGCCGTGTGCCCCTGCCGCTCAGGCACGCCGAGGATCGGTCGGTGGCCGACACGTTCGACCAGCAGGCACCTGGCAGCACCCTGCCCGACTGGCACACGTATCGCCCGCGGTGGGCCGACGTGGGGGTGGTCGCCTTCCCGTCAGCACGCAACCACAGCCTGCGGCTCGAGGATCGCGACCCGTACGATCACGCCAGCGCCGTGCGCCTGTTCCCGCAGGCACGCGACGTGGAGGTGCGCGTCGCCGTCCATGCCGGGCAGGCTCGGCACGGGCGACTCGACATCGATCTCCTCAGCCGAGACGGACAGCGCGTCGTGCAGGTGGCCTTCGAGCCAGACGGCACGCTCGGCGTGATCGACGGCGACACGCGGACACCCGCCGGCCGCTACGTCGCGGGCCGCTGGCACCAGATCACGATCCGCGCCTCGGCGGAGACCTCCCGGTTCGACGTGCTCGTCGATGGCCGCACGGTAGCGCGCGGCGCACGTTTCGCCGTGGCCGCGTCGTCGCTCGAGCGCATCGCGTTCCGCACCGGCAGCCACCGCTCGACGCCGACGCGCGCCGACGACCGATACGGCGTGCTCGACGACGTGCTGCACCCCGACGACCCGGCACCGCTGGCTGTGTTCCACGTCGACGACGTGCGGGTCGTGCCCTCGCCACCGCGCTGACAGGGGCAACACGCTACAATTCGCGCCGTGGGATCGCGCGCCGTCACCCTGCACCTCCTGCTGGTCGGGGCGATGTCGAGCCTGCCCTCATGGGCCGTGGCCCAGGCCGGCGGTCCACGCGAGGTGCACGCCGTCCGGTTCGTGACGCCGCCTGTCGTCGATGGCCGGCTCGACGAGGCGGCGTGGCAGGGCATCGCGCCGGCCTCCGGGTTCCTGCAGCGCGACCCCGTCCAGGGCGAGCCTGCGTCGGAAGACACCGAGGTCCGCGTCGGGTACGACGATCAGGCCCTCTACGTCTCCGCGCGGCTGCGCGATCGCGAGCCGTCCGCCATCGTGCGCCAGTTGTCGCGGCGCGACGTGGCCGTCGAGGCCGACGCCTTCCTCGTGTACCTCGACCCGCATCATGACCACCTGACAGGCGCGCAGTTCGGCGTGTCGGCGGCTGGCGTGCAGCGCGACGCCCTCATCTACAACGACCAGTTCCTGGACCCGACGTGGGACGCCGTGTGGGCCTCGGCCGTGCGCATCGACGACGAGGGCTGGACGGTCGAGATGCGGATCCCGCTGTCGCAACTGCGGTTCACGGCCAGCGACCGCGCCACGTGGGGCATCAACGTGCAGCGGGTCATCCAGCGCCGCAACGAGTCGGACTGGCTCGAGCTGGTGGGGAAGAACGAGCCCGGCCTGGCGTCGCGCATGGCGCACCTGGACGACATTGTCGGTATCCGCCCGCCCGGCACGCTGGAGCTGATGCCCTATGCCACCTCCCGCGCCGAGTTCATCGAGCCACTCGTGCCTGGCAACCCGTTCAACGACGGCACGCGCGGGTTCGCGGCGGCGGGCATGGACCTCAAGTACGGCGTGACGAGCAACCTCACGCTCGATGCGACCTTCAACCCGGACTTCGGCCAGGTCGAGGTGGACCCCGCGGTAGTCAACCTCACGCAGTTCGAGGTGTTCTTCGAGGAGCGGCGGCCGTTCTTCACCGAGGGCGCGAAGGTCTTCGGTAACTTCGGCCGCAGCGGCGCCAGCGAGTACTGGGGCTTCTTCCGGCCAGAGCCGACCCTCTTCTACAGCCGCCGCATCGGCCGCGCGCCGCAGGGCCGGTACGCCAGTCCCTACCTCGACGCTCCCTCCACGACGACGATCCTCGGCGCCGGCAAGCTCGTGGGCCGGACGCGGCGCGGCTGGACGATCGGCGCGCTGAATGCGGTGACCGGCCGCGAGCAGGCGCGACTCTCCAACGGCGTCCAGACGATCGAGCGAGACGTCGAGCCGCTCACCAACTACGCCGTCGTGCGGGCCCAGCGCGAACTTGGCGCCCGCGCCGGCATCGGCCTGCTCGGCACGTCGGTGGTCCGCGAGGGGCGCGAGGCGCAGCTCGAGAACGCGCTCACCTCGCGTGCGCACATGCTCGGCATGGACGGGCACTGGTTCCTCGACGCGTCGCGCCGGTGGGTGCTGCATGGCGGGATCGCGGGCAGCCGCGTCGAGGGGACCGCCGCGGCGATGACGCGCCTGCAGCGTGCCGAGCAGCGCTACTACCAGCGGCCCGACGCACCGCACGTGTCGCTCGACCCGACCGCCACGAGTCTCTCGGGCTGGACCGGGCAGGCGAACCTGAACAAGCAGGGCGGCAACATCACCGCCAACTTCGGCGTGTGGGGGATGAGTCCCGGGCTCGAAGTCAACGACCTCGGCTTCTCGACGCAGACCGATCGCGCCGGCGGTCACGCGATGGTCCAGTTCAGGAAGCTGATCCCGTCGGGCTGGACCCGGGAGCGCACGGCCTGGGTCTCCAAGTGGTGGACGTGGAACTACGGCGCCGAACTGCAGGGCGACGGGTGGCAGGGGGCGATGAGCGCGCAGTGGCGCAACTTCTGGCGCACGTCGCTCACGCTCACGCACGCGCGGCGCGTGTGGGACGACAAGCTCACGCGCGGCGGGCCGACGGTGATCCGCCCGGGCAGCGTCGGCGCGCAGTTCAGCGTGCTGAGCGACAACCGGAAGGTGGCCGTCGTCGGCACCGACCTCGGGTACACCGCGCGGCAGTACGGCGCGTCGGCGCTCACCGCCGGCGTCAGCGTCGCGCTGCGCCCGGCCCCGGCCGTCACCCTCAGCGTCGGTCCCGCGTACCGGCGCAACATCGTCGCCGCGCAGTACCTGTCCACGGTCGACGACCCGCTCGCGACGCAGACCTACGGTCGCCGGTACGTCTTCGGCGAACTCGATCAGACCGAGGTGTCGATGGTCACGCGCCTCAGCCTGGTCACGTCGCCCCGCACGTCGCTGCAGGTGTTCCTGCAGCCCCTCGTGTCGGCGGGGGACTTCGGGGCGATCAAGGAGGTGGCGGCGCCCCGCACGTTCGCGTTCGTCCGCTACGGCGAGGATGCCGGCAGCACCATCGCGCCCGGCCCTGCGGGACAGGGCCTCGTGATCGACCCCGACGGTGCGGGCGCCGCGGCGCCCTTCGCGATCGCGCAGCCGGACTTCAACATCCGGTCGTTGCGCGCCAACACGGTCTTCCGCTGGGAGTTCCGCCCGGGCTCGACGCTGTTCGTGGTGTGGACACAGAACCGCCGCGACACGGGCCTCACCGGCGCGTTCGACCTCGGCGACGACGCCGGTCGCGTCTTCTCGGCGCCGGCCGACGACGTGCTGCTGGTGAAGATGTCGTACTGGTTCGGGCTGAGATAGCGCACAAGGGACAAGGGACCAGTACGCGAGTCACAAGGGATACGAGGGACAAGGGACAGGAGAAGGCCACGGGAGGAGGGACAAGGAAAGGCAACCAACTGCCGGACTCCCGACGGTCATCGCGCACAGCGTGGCACAGACGCCACTCGTCGGTGTCGCCCTCTCGGTACCCCTCGTGTCTTGTCCGTCGTGCTCCTGCTGTCCAGATACGCGCATGCGTGGCCCTGCCCGTGTGACCTGGCAGTCCGTGTCCGTTGTCCCTGACCGCCTTGTCCCTGGTCCCTCGCCGCCCTTGTGACTTGCGTACTCGTCCCTTGTCCCTTGCGCGGATGCTGCCCCGCCTCGCCCGTGACCTGGCAGTCCGTGTCCCTTGTCCCTGACCGCCCTGTCCCTGGTCCCTTGACTCCCTTGTGACTCGCGTACCTGTCCCTTGTCCCTTGCGCGGATGCTGCCCCGCCTCGCCCGTGACCTGGCAGTCCGTGTCCCTTGTCCCTGACCGCCTTGTCCCTGGTCCCTCGCCGCCCTTGTGACTTGCGTACTCGTCCCTCGTCCCTTGACTCCCTTGTGACTCGCGTACCTGTCCCTTGTCCCTTGCTCGGATGCTGCCCCGCCTCGCCCGTGACCTGGCAGTCCGTGTCCCTTGTCCCTGACCGCCTTGTCCCTCGTCCCTTGACTCCCTTGTGACTCGCGTACCTGTCCCTTGTCCCTTGCGCTGATGTGTTCCCTGTAGGACCAGTCCGACACCGCGGCGGCGCATGCGTCAGGGTTGCGTTTCCCGTGTGCCGCGAATCCGGCAACGGGGATACACTCTGCACGACTCCATGCCCATGCCCCTGAATCGACGCGCGTTCCTCTCGGCAACGGCCTCGGCGGCCGTGGCCTCGACCTTCACCGTCGCGCCCTCCGGCGCTGCCCCGATCCGCCGCGTTGGCAAGAGCCAGCTCCGCGTGGGACTGGCCGCCTACTCGATGCGGCAGTACCTGACGGCCAAGCCCGGCACGAAGGGGCAGATGGACCTGCTCGGCTTCATCGACTACGCCGCGACCCTGGGCGTGGATGCCGTGGAGCTGACGTCCTACTTCTTCCCCGCGACGTTCGACCGCGCGTACCTGAACGAGGTGAAGCGCCGCTGCCACGTCAACGGGCTCGACATCTGCGGTGGCGCCATCCGCAACAACTTCACGCTGCCCGACGAGGACCCCGAGCTGAAGAAGTGGCTCGACCACACCGACACGTGGCTCGGCCACTACGCGGTGCTCGGCGCCCCGGTCGTGCGCGTGTTCAGCGGCGTGCCGCCCAAGGGGATGTCCGAGGAGCAGGGCATCGCCAACGGCATCAAGAACCTCAAGAAGGCGCTCGTGTTCGCCGAGAAGCACGGCGTCATCCTCGGCCTCGAGAACCACGACTACCTGACCAAGATCGACCGGATGCTGCCGGCGCTCAAGGAGATCGACTCGCCCTGGTTCGGCGTGAACCTCGACTCCGGCAACGTCGACGACACCGACGTCTACCCGCAACTGCAGAAGATCGTGCCCTACGCGGTCAACGTGCAGCTCAAGGTCGACACCGGCCCCGTCAAGCAGAAGGTCCCCACCGACGTGCCGCGCTTCGTGAAGCTGCTGAAGGACGCGGGCTACCGCGGCTACGTCGTGCTCGAGTACGAGTCCGCGCCCGATCCGTACGAAGCCATCCCGCAGCACCTCGCCACCCTGCGCGACGCCATCCAAAAGGCCTGAGGACCCATGGACTTCATCACCGCCCTGTTCGTGTTCATGCTGGCGACGTTCATCGGTATGGACGTCATCCGGCGCGTCTCGCGGCTGCTCCACACGCCGCTCATGTCCCTCACCAACGCGATCTCCGCCATCGCGATCGTGGGCGCCATCATCCTGGCCGGCCCGCAGCACGACCGCCTGAGCACCATCCTCGGCGCCGTCGCCGTGTTCGCCTCGACGACGAACATCATCAGCGGCTTCCTCATCACGGACCGCATGCTGAAGATGTTCAAGACGAAGGACGGTGGCAAGTGAGTCCGCAGACCATCGACGTCGTCTATCTCGTCTCTGCGGCGCTGTTCATCTTCTCGCTCAAGTGGATGAGCGACCCGAAGACGGCCCGCAACGGCGTCTTCGCCGGCGTCGCCGCCATGGCGCTCGCGGTGGTCGGCACGCTGTTGCGCACCGACATCACCGTCAACGGCTACATCTGGATCGGCGTCGCGGTCGTGCTCGGCACCATCGTCGGCGTGCCGCTGTCGTGGGTCCCGCTCACGGCCGTGCCGCAGCGGACCGCGCTGTCGCACGCCTTCGGCGGCCTGGCCGCCGGCCTGGTCGGCATCGGCAAGTTCTACCTCTTCATGCACGAGGGCGACCTCACGGCGTTCCGCACCGGCGCGATCGTGTTCGAGGTGGCGCTCGGCCTGATGACCTGCACGGGCAGCCTGGTGGCCGCCGGCAAGCTGCAGGAAGTGCTGCCGACGCGCCCGGTGACCTACCCGGGCCAGAACTTCGTGAACTTCTCGCTCATCGGCGCCGGCGTGCTCATCGGCATCCTGCTGGTCGTCAACCCGGCGTGGACGTTCCTCTTCCCGGTGCTCATCGTCCTGTCGCTCCTCTTCGGCGTGATGCTCGTGATGCCGATCGGCGGCGCCGACATGCCCACCGTGATCTCGCTGCTCAACTCGTACGCCGGTCTCGCCGCCGTCGCGATGGGCTTCGTGCTCGAGAACAAGCTCCTCATCGTCGCCGGCGCGCTCGACGGGTCGTCGGGCCTGATCCTCTCGATCATCATGTGCCGCGCGATGAACCGCTCGTTCACCAACGTGCTGTTCGGCGCCTTCGGCCAGGTGCAGGCGGCCGCGGCCGCTGGCGAGCAGAAGGTGGCCAAGTCGGCCACGATCGAGGACGCGGCGCAGATCCTCGAGAACGCCGACCGCGTGGTGATCGTGCCGGGGTACGGCATGGCCGTCGCCCAGGCGCAGCACCGCGTGCGCGACGTGTACGAGGCCCTCACGAAGAAGGGCGTCGACGTGAAGTTCGCCGTCCACCCCGTGGCCGGCCGCATGCCCGGTCACATGAACGTGCTGCTGGCCGAGGCCGAGATCCCCTACGACCGCCTCGTCGAGATGGACGACATCAACCCCGAGATGAGCCAGGTGGACGTCTGCGTCATCCTCGGCGCCAACGACGTCGTCAACCCGGCCGCGCGGCACGACAAGAGCAGCCCGATCTACGGCATGCCCATCATCGACGCCGACAAGGCCCGCACCGTGCTCGCCAACAAGCGCTCGATGAACCCGGGCTTCGCGGGCATCGAGAACGAGCTGTACTACGCGCCCAACACCCTCATGGTCTTCGGCGACTCGAAGGTCGTGATGGGCGACATCGCCAAGGCGCTGGCCGGCGAGAGCGGGATGCACTAGGCAGGCACAGGGCTCAAGGCTCAGGGCTCGAGGCTCGGAGTGCAGGGCTGACGGCTCACGGCTCACGCCTGATTCAGGGGCGCCTTCCGCAAAGGGGGCGCCCCTTTCCATTCCCGACTCCCGACTCCCGACTCCCGACCCCCGACCCCCGATTCCCGATTCGTTCAGAATGGGGGCCATGCCCATTCCCGTGTCACGCCGAGACCTGATCGCGCTCTCCATGGCCGCACCGCTGGCCGCGTCCGGCTCGCCCGCCGTGTTGCGTGGCGCCGGTCCGCGCGTCGTGGTGGTGGGCGCCGGGGCCTTCGGCGGCTGGACCGCCCTGATGCTGCGTCGCGCCGGCGCCGACGTGACGCTCGTGGACGCCTGGGGTCCCGGCCATGCGCGTGCCAGCTCCAGCGGCGAGACCCGCGTCATCCGCGGCACCTACGGCGACCGCGCGATCTACACCACGATGGCGGCGCGGGCGATGCGCCTGTGGCAGGCGCACGACGCCCAGGCGGGGCGCCACTTCTTCCACAAGACCGGCGCGATCTGGATCTTCAGCGGCGACGAGTCGTTCGGCGAGTCGTCGGTGGCGCCGATGCGCGCGGCGGGCCTGCCGATCGAGTGGCTCGATCCGGCGCAGGCACGCGCCCGCTGGCCGCACATGGCCTTCGAGGGCGTCACGCGCGTGCTCTGGGAGCCCGAGGCCGGCTATGCGCTGGCGCGTCGCGCCTGCGAGCACGTGGTCGAGACGTTGATCGCGGAAGGCGGCCGTTACGTCGTCGGCGCCGTACCCCCGGTGTCGGCCGACACCCCGATCAGCAGCCTCACGCTCGCGGGCGGCGAGACGTTGCAGGCCGATCGGTTCGTCTTCGCCTGCGGCCCGTGGCTCGGCACCGTGCTGCCAGACGTCGTCGGCACCCGCGTCCGTCCCTCGCGGCAGGAGTCGTTCTACTTCGGCACGCCGGCCGGCGACACCCGCTGGTTGCCGCCGGGCATGCCGGTGTGGCTCGACTACGGCGCGCGGCTCTACTACGGCATCCCGGGCAACGCCCATCGCGGGTTCAAGGTGGCCGACGACTCGTACGGGGCCACGTTCGACCCCACGCACGGCGACCGTGCGCACACGCCGGAGATGCTGGCCGAAGCCCGCGCGTTCCTGCGCCGACGCTTCCCGGCGCTCGCCGATGCGCCCCTGCTCGGGTCCGAGGTGTGCCAGTACGAGCTCACGTCGGACTCGCACTTCCTGATCGACCGTCATCCCCGTGCCGCCAACGCGTGGATCGTCGGCGGCGGATCGGGCCACGGCTTCAAGATGGGGCCCGCGCTCGGCGAGTACGTCGCCAGGCTCGTGCTCGAACAGGGACAGACGGCACCCGAGTTCAGGCTCGCGCATCGGTGAGCATGCGGTTACGCTCATCGACACGGGTCGCGGGCCTCCTGCTATGCGCGGGCCTGGCACTGCGTGCCGACACGCCGGCGCTGCTGATCAGGCATGCCACCGTGGTCGACGTCGCCGCGGGAGTGCTGCGCACCGACCAGGCCGTGCTGGTGCGGGGCGATGCGATCGTCGCGGCGGGTCCCGACGCCGAGGTCGCGTCGGCGGCAGCGACGGCACGCGCCATCGATGCGCGCGGGCGCTTCGTGGTGCCCGGCCTGTGGGACATGCACGTCCATGCCCTGTGGGATCCCGTGGCCATCGACACCGCGTTGCCGCTGCTGGTGGCGCACGGCGTCACGGGCGTCCGCGACATGGGCGGCTCGCTGGCCGTGCTGGAGGACGTGCGGGCCCGTGTGGCGCGCGGTGCGCTGCTGGCGCCGCGCCTGTTCGCCGCCGGGGTGATCCTCGACGGACCGCAGCCCGTCGATCCCTCGGTCTCCATCGCCATCGCGTCAGCCGACGAGGGGCGGGCGGCCGTGCGACGGCTCGCCGCGGCCCGGGTCGACTTCCTGAAGGTGTACACGCTCCTGCCGGCGGCCGCTTTTGCTGCCGTGGTCGATGAAGCGGCGTCTGCCGGTCTGCGTGTGAGCGGCCACGTACCGGGCGACGTGAGCGCGCGCGAGGCCGCGCGCGCCGGCATGCACACCATCGAGCACATGCAGGCCGAACTCGGGACGTTCTGCCCGACCTCGGCGCCGGTCGCCGACTGCGAGCCGCTCATCGACGAGTTCCGTCGGCGGGGTACCTGGCAGACGCCCACGCTTGCCGTGCGACGGGCCCGGGCCTTCAGCAACGAGGCGTCGTACGTCGATGACCCTCGACTGGCGACCGTGCCGCGTGCGCTGCGAGAGCAGTGGCTGGCCACGCGCCGCGCTCGGGTCGCACGCCTCGGCGCCGCGGGCTACGCCAGGATGCGGACCGAGTACGCGCACGAGGAAGCGCTGGCCCGACGGCTGCACGACCGCGGTGTCCTGATGCTTGCCGGCTCCGACGCGGGCGCCGACTTCAGCCACTGGGGTTCCGGCCTGCACGACGAACTCGCGGCGCTCGTCACGGCCGGCCTCACGCCGTTGCAGGCACTGCGGCTGGCCACGACGGAGCCCGCCACGTTCCTGGGACGCGCCTCACGTATGGGCCACGTCGGCGCAGGAGCGCAGGCCGATCTCGTCTTGCTCGACGGCAACCCGCTCGACGACGTCCGGGCCCTGGCGCGCGTGCACGCGGTGATCGCGGCGGGGCAGTGGCTCGACCGGCCGCGCCTCGACGCGATGATCGCGGGTGCGCGTCTCGCGGCACGCTGACTGCGGGTACGCTTGGTCCATGGAGTGCACTCGCGCGCAGTTCCTGTCGACCCTGGCCGCGGCCCTGGTGACCGCGCGCTCGTCTGCCGCCGCACAGAAAGGGCCCCGCATGATCACCAGGACGATTCCCTCGAGCGGCGTGGCCGTGCCCGTGATCGGCGTCGGCACGTGGCGCGGCTTCGACGTCGGCGCCGACGCGGCCAGGCGGGCGCAGCTCACGGGTGTCCTGCAGGCGCTCTTCGACGCGGGTGGGCGCGTCATCGACAGCTCGCCGATGTACGGCTCGTCGGAGGAGGTCTCTGGCGACCTGCTCACGGCGCTGGGCGCGCACGAACGGGCGTTCGTGGCGACCAAGGTGTGGACCGAAGGGCGCGACGCCGGCATCAGGCAGATGGAGGACTCCATCCGCAAGCTGCAGCACCCACGCCTCGAGCTCATGCAGATCCACAACCTCGTGGATTGGCGCATCCACCTCGCGACGCTGCGGGCCTGGAAGAAGGAGGGGCGCATCGCGCACCTCGGCATCACCCACTACCGCGACGACGCGCATGAGGCGCTCGAGGCCGTGATGACCTCCGAGGCGATCGACAGCGTGCAGCTGAACTACTCGATCGACAACCGGGCCGCAGAGCGAAGGCTGTTGCCGCTCGCCGCCGACCGCGGCATCGCCGTGCTCGTGAACCTGCCTTTTGGTGGGGGCGGCCTGCTGCGCAAGGTGCAGGCACAGCCGCTGCCGGGATGGGCGGCCGAGATCGGCTGCCGCACGTGGGCCCAGGTGCTGCTCAAGTACGTGGTGTCGCATCCGTCGGTGACCTGTGTCATCCCGGGCACCAGTCGTCCCGAGCACATGCGCGAGAACGCCGAGGCTGGCACGGGCCCCCTGCCCGACGCCGACCTGCGCCGCCGCATGGCGGCCGTCATCGGCTGATCACGGCACCGCGCGGGCACGACGCGCGTACACTCATGGTCGAGCCTCGCGGGACCGATACCGGGCGTGGGAACCCGTGCGCCCGGCCCCCGTGCCACGCGTCCGCCCATGACCCTGCCCACCGTCTCCGCGCCCGTGACCGCCGCGCCCGATGCCGTGGGCCGCTTCGTGCGGCACCGCGCGACACCCTGGGCCCTCCTCGGCGTGTCGATGGTGCTCTGCCTGGGCGCCTGGTACCACGGCGACCGCGCCATCCGGCGGAACGCGGACGAGCGCTTCGTGTACGCGACCGACGCCGTCACCGAGCTGCTCCAGCAGCGACTCCGCGACTACGACACGGCGCTGCGCGGGGCGGCGGCCTTCGTGCGCGCGTCGCCGGGGATCTCGCGGGCCAGCTGGCGCGAGTACGTGGACAGCCTCGGCCTCGGCAGCAGCGCCCCGGCCAGCCTCGGCCTCGGCTTCGTCCCGCGCGTCGCTCACGAGGACTGGGCCGGGTTCGATCGCCGGCTCCGTGAGGACGGCCTCGGCGTGGCCGTCGCTCCAGCGCCAGGCGCGACCGATCACCTGCCGCTCGCGTATCTCGCGCCCGAGTCGTCGCCGCGGTTCCAGGCGCCCGGGACCGATCTCGCGGGCGACCCCGCGTTCGGTCCCGCACTGGCGCGCGCGGCCGAGTCCGGTGCGTCGGTGCTGCTCGATGTTCCTGCCGCAGTGCCCGACGCGGGCGCCGCCCTCGTCCAGTTCCTTCCGGTGTATGCCGCCGGCGCGCGCCCCGAAGTGGCCGACCAGCGACGCCGCGCGCTCGTGGGCTTCGTCTTCGCCGTGTTCCGTCCCGCCGACGTCGCCGGGGCGGCGGCGCCGGCCGCGCACCAGGGGCTCGGGTTCGTGGTTCGCGAGCAGCAGTCGGGGCGTGTGCTGCATCGCGACGGCATCGCCAGCGGGGCCGTTGCCTCACCCACCTTCAGCCATGCGCGGGCAGTCTCGGCCGCGGGCCGGCCCTGGGCGCTGGAGTTCGTGGCCGATGCCCGCTGGTACCTGCCGGGCGAGCGGGCGATGTCGCTGGCGGTGGCCGTGGCCAGCGTCGCGGTGAACGTCGCGCTCGGCCTGCTCTTGCTGGCGCACCGCCGCGTCCGTACGGCCGCCGAGGCACTGGTCGCCGAGAAGGACGACGCGTTGACCCGGTCGGAAGGCGCGTTCCTGGCCGTGACCGAGTCGGCTCGCGTCGCCATCGTGCTCACCGACGCGCAGGGGCGGTTCACGTACGCCAACGCCGCCGCCGAGGAGATGTTCGGCGAGCCCCGCGCGCGGCTGGTCGGTGCCAGCAGCATGCAGTACGTGGCTGCCGCCGACCGTGCCCGCTTCAAGGAGGGCCTCGACAAGTTCATCGCGGGCGAGGGCCGCATCTCCTCTGGCGCGCCCACCCCGATCCGGGGCGTGCGCGCGTCGGGCGAGGAGTTCCCGGCCGAGATCGCCCTGTCGTGGTTCGATGGCGCCGACGGGCGATACATCACGGGCGTGATCGTCGACCTCTCCGAGCGCGTTCGGGCGGAAGCCGCGGCGATGGAAGCCGAGACACGGTGGAAGGTCGCCATCGACAGCACCGACGACGGCGTGTGGGACTGGGACATCGAGGCGGGGGTCATCCGCGGGTCGCGACGTCTGTTCGAGATGCTCGGCCACGAGAGCCCCGACGGCACGATGAGCGACGCCGTGTGGAATTCGCTGATCCATCCCGACGACCTCGCCACTGCGCACGAGGACCTCTACGGCCACCTCGGGGGACACCGGCCACAGTACGTTTCCGAGTACCGGACGTGCATGCCAGACGGGTCGTACCGCTGGGTGCTGGGGCGTGGGCGCGTCATGTCGCACACTGCCGAGGGCGCGCCGCTGCGGATGGTGGGCACGTGCACCGACATCACCGAGCGTCGTGGCTCGGAGGAGACCCTCCGGTTCGCGCGCGAGCAGGCCGAGCAGGCCGCGCGCAGCAAGAGCGACTTCCTGGCGATGATGAGCCACGAGTTGCGCACGCCCATGAACGGCGTGCTCGGCATGACCAACCTGCTGTCCACCACCGAGCTGAACGGGGAGCAGCGGGAGTACCTGGACATGATCGGGCGGTCGGGCAACGCGTTGCTGCGGCTCATCGACGACATCCTCGACTTCTCGAAGATCGAGGCCGGCCGTGTCGTGCTCGAGCAGGTGTCGAGCGATGTCGGCGCGATCGCGCGCGAGGTGGTCACGCTGCTCGGCGTGCAGGCGCACAGCCGGGGCCTGCAGCTCGAGGCCACCATCGCCCCGGGCACGCCCACCATCGTCGTGACCGACCCGGGCCGCCTGCGGCAGGTGCTCTTCAACCTCGTGGGCAATGCCATCAAGTTCACCGAGGCGGGCTCGGTCGCCGTCGCCGTGAGCGCCGATCACGTGGCCGACGGCCGGGCGACGTTGCGGGTGGCGGTCACCGACACGGGCATCGGCATTCCCGACGACAAGCAGCGCCTGTTGTTCGAGAAGTTCACGCAGGCCGATGCGTCCACGACGCGGCGCTTCGGTGGCACCGGGCTGGGCCTGGCGATCTCGAAGGGGCTGGTCGAGAGCCTCGGCGGGCGCATCGGCGTGACGAGCGCGGTGGGGCGTGGCTCGCAGTTCTGGTTCACCTTCCAGGCCGTCATGGCGGCCGGCGCAGCGCCCGAGCCCGATCCGTTCCCGACGGACCTCCGTGAGGCCGAGCCCTACGCGCAGGCGTCGCCGGCGCACCGGATCCTCGTGGCCGAGGACAACCCCGTCAACCAGCGGGTCGCGCTGCGCATGCTCGAGAAGCTGGGCTACGCCGTGGACGTCGCGGTGAACGGACGCGAAGCCGTCCAGATGGTCCAGGGCACGTCGTATGCGGCGCTTTTCATGGACTGCCACATGCCCGAGATGGACGGGTTCGAGGCGACCCGGCAGATCAGGCAGCTCGCCCTTCCGGGCCCGCGTCTGCCGATCCTGGCCATGACCGCTGCCGCCGCCGAGGGGGACCGCGAGCGGTGCCTGGCGTGTGGCATGGATGACTACCTCCGCAAGCCGGTGCAGGTGCCAGAACTGCGCGCCATGCTCGAGCGCTGGGTACGCGCAGCGCCCGTTGGCTGAGCCAGGCCGCCCCGAGCACCTCCATTGGAGCCCGCGCGTACGCGCCCGCAGCCCGTCAACCTTCCGCACGGGCACACGTATTACCCGGCATGATGACCACACCCCTTCCCGCGCCCCTCCGCGCGGTCCTGTCTCGCGTGGCCTTCGGGATCCTGTGCCTCTCGGCGGCGCCAGCCCCGGTCTGCGCCCAGCGCGCCACCGCTGCCGCCGTGCCCCAGGTCGCGCCAGCTGCGGCTCCCGCGCCGGCGATCGCCACGGCCGGCGCCGAGTCGCGCCGGGCCGACGACATCCGCGGCGAGCTCAACGAGCTGCTGCAGGAGCATCCGCCCAGCGTGCGCGAGGTGTTGCAGCGCGAGCCGGCACTGGTCGGCAATGCCGACTACCTCGCGCCCTACCCGCGCCTTGCGGCGTACCTGGCGGCCCATCCGGAGATCGCGCGGGCGCCCGCCTATTTTCTCGGGGAGCCGTACCGCAATGAACCAGGCGCCGACCCCACCTGGATGTGGCGCGAGCTCACCAGCATGATCGCGGTCGGCACGCTCCTGCTCGGCGCGGCGCTCGGCTTCGGGTGGCTGATTCGCACCGCCCTCGACCACCGTCGCTGGCAGCGCGTGTCGCGCACCCAGGTGGAGACGCACACGAAGCTCCTCGACCGGATGACGTCGAGCGAGGAACTGCGTTCCTACATGGAGTCGCCGGCGGGACGCCGGTTCCTGGAGTCGGCGCCGATCGCGCTCGACGGCCAGTCGTCGCCCATCGCCGCGCCGGTGAGTCGTATCCTGTGGTCGTTGCAGGTCGGCGTGGTGGTGCTGGCACTCGGCATCGCGCTGCAGGCCGTGAGCCGCGGCGTGGCGGCCGATGCGGCACAGCCGCTGCGCGTGCTCGGCATCCTCGCGACCGCGACCGGCGTCGGCTTCATCGTGTCGGCCGGCCTGGCATACGTGCTGTCGCGCCATCTCGGCCTCATCGGGGGCGATCGTGCCTCGTCGCCCGCCTCTGTCCGGTCCTGACATGACTGATGCCCGTCTCGACGCGCTCTCACTGCCGGCCGTCACCGCCGCCGAGGCCCTGGTGCTGCGCGAGGACGAGTTCCGCCTGCTGTACGACCGCACGGCGCGGCCCCTGTGGGTGTACCTGTACCGGCTGACGCGCGACACCGACGTGGCCGACGATCTGCTGCAGGAGACGTACTACCGCTTCCTGCGGACGCCGGGCACCTACGAGGGCCCCGCGCACGAGAAGAACGTGCTCTACCGCATCGCCACGAACCTGGTGCGGGACCGCCGTCGACGCGTGTCGCCACCGACCGTGCCTCACGACACCGAGGGGGAACGAGGCCTCTCGGTGCCGCCCGACGTGTCGACCGACGATGGCGGCCGCGAGGTGCGGGCGGCGATGGCGCAGTTGCGCCAGCGCGACCAGCAGCTGTTGTGGCTGGCGTATGCCGAGGGGTCGTCGCACCAGGAGATTGCCGCGTCGATGGGGTTGCGGCTGAGCAGTGTGAAGACGCTGTTGTTCCGGGCACGCCAGCGCCTGGCAGCGTTGCTGCCAGGGACGGGCCGTGAGCGAGGTGGGCGATGAACCAGCCCTGTGCGTACGAGGAACTCGTCGTCGCCGCGGCCGTCGAGGGTGAGCGGCCGGCGCCGCACGTCGTGAGTCATCTCTCGTCGTGCGCGTCGTGCCGCGAGGTGGCTGCCCTGACGGCGGTGCTGCGGGACGAGCGCGACGAGGCGCTGGTGGCTGCGCGTGTGCCGTCGGCCGGCGTGGTGTGGTGGCGTGCCGAACGGCGGGCCCGCCTGGAGGCGGCCCAGGTGGCCGCCCGGCCAATCACGGTGGCGACCGGCCTGGCCATCGCCAGCGCCATCGGCGTGCTGGCGTCGCTGGCGGGCGCGCTCGCGTGGTGGTGGCGCACCTGGCTCGATGTGCCGGTTCGCCTGGGGCAGGGGACGCTGCTGATCGCCGAGGGGCTGTCGACGTCGCCGAGCGGGTTGCGCCTGGCGCTGTGGTTGGCGGCCGGCGCGCTGCTGCTCGCCACTCCGGTCGCCTGGTACGTCGCCACGCGCGACGATCGTTAACGCTTGACGCTCAACGCTCAACGCCGAACGCCGAACGCCGAACGCCGAACGCCGAACAGGGGTGCTGGACAGCTCTTCCCTGTCGTTCGGAATCACGGGTTCGGAATGCAGGAATGCGGATGCTGCGGGAATTGCCGGACTTCCTCCGACATTCAGCATCGCGGCATCGCGACATTGCCAGACTGCGGCTACGCCACCGGCTTGCGGGTGTGGCGCTGCCGCATCAGGTCGGCCTCCTCCGTGAGGATACGGAAGGTGATCTGGCTCTCGAAGACGAGGGCGAGCGCGCCCGACATGATCGCCAGCACGCCGATCACGCACGCCGCGATCGTGAGGCGCAGCACCCACATCCGGGCCAGGTCGTGATCGGGCGTCACGATTGCCGCGCCGATGAGTGCGAGCATCGTCCCGAACGCGAAGCTGCCAACCGCCAGGTAGAACGCCGTCATCGCGCGGACGATGATCCGGACACGCTGCTCGGCCAGCGCCATGAGTGCCAGTTCGCGGGTGGCGAGCGGTCCCTCGGGCTGCTCCGCGGCTGCCATGTGGACGGCAAGCGCGCGCACGCGGTCGACGGCCCGCGCCAGCCGGTTGGTGGTGCCGAGCAGCAGCAGGCTCGACGCGTTGGTCAGCAGCGCAGGTGCGGCGATGAACGTGAGTGCCGCGAAGGGATTCGGGCCGCCAAGGCCGGCGGTGGGGTCCATGTCATGCCTCATGGGTCATGCCTCATGCCTCATGGCAGGGCACATGCGAAAAGGGCCGAGCGCTGGGACGAGGAGTCAGGCCTCCCCGACTGCGCCGACGCCGACCTGCTGCAGCGCGGCGGGCTGTCCCTCGATGGCGATCGCGGCCACCAGGCTCGGGTCGGGCGTGCGCAGATCCCGCACGAAGAGCGGCGCCGGATGGTCGTCGAGGCGCACCTCGCGCCAGCCATCGGCATCGGGCGCGGCGTCGACGCGCACCGTGAGGCCGCCGCGCAGCCCCACGCCCGTCGCCTTCAGCACGGCTTCCTTGCGCGTCCACCACTGGTGGAAGAGCGCGGTCCGCTCGTCCTCGCCGCAGGACGCGAGCCGCGCGTACTCGTCCGCGGCATAGAAGCGCTGGGCAATCGGCAGGATCCGTCGTCGCGGCTCGATGTGCTCCACGTCGATGCCGATCGGCCCGTGGTCGCAGACCGCCGCCGCCGCGTACCCGCCGCCATGGGCCACGCTGACGTGCAGCGGCTGCGGACGGCCGTCGCGATAGGTCAGCATCGGCTTTCCAGACGGCAGCGTGTGCCAGCCGAATTCCTCGAGCTCGGGCGCGGTCGACGGCAACGGTGCGGTGCCGTCGCCCCAGGCGAGCCGGTACGACGCGAGCATCCGCACGCCGACGTGGGCGGCGAGGAACAACGGCTTGCCGGCCTCGTGCAGTTGCGCCCACCGGGCGTGTTCGCCGGGGTCGAGCACCTGTGGGGCCCACGCGGGCGCGCCGGGCACGCCCGGCACGAACGTCGCGTGGATCATGGGCGGCAGCGCGCGCACCCCGCAAGGGTACACTTGTCAGACCGTCGCCACGTCTGACGTTGGTACTCCCGAGAGAGCCCTGGCACTGCGACCCGGGGCATGCGAGGCGCGATGTCCACCCCACGTTTGCCCTGGGACGATGACGTCCAGGGGGAAGAGTCGGCAGCCGGGAGTCGGCAGTCGGCAGTCCCAACCTCGGTCCCGAGTGCGGCCGGCGTCCCATCGGATTCGCCGCCTCGGAGCGCCTCCGCTCCGGCCAGCATTGGCGCCTCGACTGCCGACGCCTCACCGCCCGTTGCCGGATCGCTGCGCACGGCCATCCACGGCACCGCCCGTGCGCGCCTGGCTGCGGTCCGCCGCCACGTGGTGGCGCACCGCCTGGACCGCATCCGCGTCCTCGCGCCCACCCACGAGCACGCACACGACGTGGTGCGGCATGCGCTGGCAGACGAGCCCGCGTCCCTCGGCGTCGAACGCGCCGGGTGGGTCGGCTACAGCGTGCGCCTCGCGACCCCGGCGCTCGTCGCGCGCGGCCTCGCGCCGGTCACGGGCCTCGGCGTGCAGGCCATCGTGGCGCGGGTCGTCTCGCAGGCGCGCGACGAGGGTGCGCTCACGTACTTCGCCGAGGCCAGCCGTCATCCCGGCTTCGTGCCATGCCTGACGCGCACCCTGACCGACGTGCGCCTCGCCGGCGTGACGCCCATGGGACTCGACGATGGGACACCCAAGGGGCGCGATCTGGCGTGGCTGCTTGCAGGTGTCGAGCGGGCGATGGCCGAGCTGGGGCGTGCCGACCGCGCGCAGGTGCTGAGGCTGGCGGCCGAGGCGGTGGAGCAGGGCGCTGCGCACGACCTCGCACTGCCGCTCGCCCTCGTCGACCCACCGCTCGCGAGTCGCCTCGACGTGCAACTGGCAAGGGCCCTGCTCGCGCGCAGTCGCGATCCCCTGCTTTCCGCGCCCGCCGGCGATCCCTGGGTGCGTCGGCTGCTCGACGCGCATCCATCCGCGGGCGATGCCATCGATCCGGCCGACGTGCGCGACGTCCCGGCAGCGCTGCTGCGCGTGCACGCAGGCCTGTTCGAGCCGTCCGACGCGGCGCGCGAGGCCATGCCCGGCGACGCGTCGGTGGACACGATGTCGGCACCTGGCGAGGGGCGCGAGTGCGTGGAGGTGGCGCGCACGATCCTGGCCCACGCCGAACAGGGCACCCCCTTCGACCGGATCGCGATCGTGATCCGGGCGCCCGAGTCGTACGCAAGCCACCTCGAGACGGCCTTGCGACGCGCCGGCATTCCCGCGTACTTCGGTCGCGGCACGCGGCGTCCCGATCCGGCCGGGCGCGCATTGCTCGCGCTGCTCGCCTGCGCGGTCGAGGGGCTCTCGGCCCGTCGCTTCGCCGAGTACCTGTCACTCGCCCAGGTGCCGGCCACCCCGGTCGAACCGTCCGGACCCGTCGATGGTCGCGAGCCGGCCGACGAACCCGTGGCCACCTTCCCGGACGAGGCAGAGGCCCTCGGCCTGTTGGCGCCGCCGTTCCCTCGAACCGTGTCGGAGGACGACGAGGTCGCCCCAGCGGGCGAGGGCACGGCGTCGGGCCGCCGCTCGCCGTGGCGCTGGGAGGCCATCCTCAACGACGCCCACGTGATCGGTGGTGCCGATCGCTGGGCGCGTCGCCTCCGCGGGCATCGCGAACAACTGCAGCTGCGCGCCGACGCCGCTCGCAAGGACGACCCGAGCTCGCCCCGGCACGAGAGCCTGCAGCGGCAGGTGGCATGGGCCGACGAACTCATCACGTTCGCGGGCGACGTGATCGGCGATCTGGCCGCGTGGCCGGCACTCGACGACTGGGGCGGCTGGCTGGCGCGCCTGCGCACCCTCGTGCCGCGGGTGCTCGCGCGCCCGCAGCGCGTGCTCGCGACGCTGGCGGAACTGCAGCCGCTCGCCGGCGTGTCGCACGTGAGCCTCGCCGAGGTGCACGACGTGCTCCGCGACAGGCTCACCGCCTTGCCCGTGCCTCCCCCGGCGCACCGGTACGGCAGGGTCTTCGTCGGCACGCCGGACCACATGCGCGCCCGCACCTTCGACGTCGTGTGCGTGGTCGGCTTGTCGGAGCGCGTGTTCCCGCAACGCAGCCGTCAGGATCCGCTGCTGCTCGACGAGGAGCGCGCGCGCCGCTCGCCCGACCTCGCCACCGACGATGACCGGGTCGCCCTCGAGCGCCTGCAGCTGCGCGTGGCCGCCGGCGCGGCGACGCGCGCGCTCGTCGCCTCGTATGCCTCGATGGAGACCGCGCAGGCACGGCCACGCGTGCCGTCCTTCTACGCGATCGACGTGCAACGCGCCGTCACCGGCCACGTGCCCGGGTACGAGGCGCTGATGCGGCAGGCGCAGCAGCGCAGCGGCGCTCGCCTGGCGTGGCCGGCGCCGACCGATGCCACTGCCGCGATCGACGCGGCAGAGCACGACCTGAGCGTGCTGCAGCGCTACCTGCGCGGCGCCGAGGCCGACGTCCTCGGCCGCGCACGCTACCTGTTCGAGCTGAACCCGGCCCTCCGCCGGGCGCTGCTGGCGCGCTTCCACCGCATGAAGTCGGCGTGGAGCGCGCACGATGGTCTCGTGGCGCCGCCCGCCCTGCTGGCGCGCCACCGGCTCCAGGCGCGCGCCTACTCCGCGTCGGCACTCCAGCGGTTCGCCAGCTGCCCGTACCAGTTCTACCTGTCGACGATCCTGCGGCTCGAACCCCGCGAGGAGGCCGCGCCGCTCTCGACCCTCGATCCGCTCACCCGCGGCTCGATGGTGCACGAGATGCTCGCCGGCATCATGCGGGCCCTCATCGACGGCGGCCTGGCGCCGCTCGACGCGGCCCGCGCGGACGAGGCGGCTGCCATCGCCGACGGCATCGTGACCGAGGTGGCCAGCGCCTACGAGGACGCGCTGTGTCCGCCCATCCAGCGCGTGTGGGACGACGCCATCACCGCGATCAGGCGCGACGTGCAGGTGTGGGTCGCGCGGCTGCCCGAGGACGGCGCTGGCGTGTGGGCGCCGGCGCGCGTGGAGATCGGCGTCGGGTTCGCCGGCGGCTTCGGGCGCGACCAGGCCAGCGTCGCCGAGGACGTCCGGCTGCCTGACCAGACACGCCTGCACGGCGTGGTGGACCTGCTCGAACAAGGCCCCGACGACACCTGGCGCATCACCGACTACAAGACCGGACGCCATCGCCTGCCGGGGACGACCGTGGTCAACGGCGGCCGCACCCTCCAGCCCGTGCTCTACGCCATGGCCGTCGAGGCCGCGTTCGGCGGGCAGGTCACGGAGTCGCGGCTCTACTACTGCACCGAGGACGGCGGCTTCGAGGTGCACCCGTGGGCCGTGACCGGCGCCACCGGCGAGGCGACCCGCCGGGCAGGACTCGAGGTGCTCGCCATCATCGACCACGCCATCGAGGACGGCCGCTTGCCGGCCGCGCCCGCCGAGGACGCGTGCACCTGGTGCGACTTCCGCCCGGTCTGCGGGCCCGGGGCGCAGCACGTGCCACGCAACAAGGATCGCCGCGCGCTCGAGGAACTCACGCTCCTGCGGAGGATGAAATGAGCGGCGTCCGCCCTGTGCTGGTCGACCAGCCCGACCGCGATCGCATCCGCACCGCGCTCGACGACACGCTCGTCGTCGAGGCCGCCGCGGGCACGGGCAAGACCACCGAGCTGGTCGCGCGGATGGTCAACACGCTCGCCGAAGGTCGCGCGCGGATCGGCGAGATCGTCGCCGTGACCTTCACGGAGAAGGCGGCCGGCGAGTTGAAGCTCCGCCTGCGCGAGGAGATCGAGCACGCCAGGGCGACGCGCGAGGGCGAGGCCCGCCAGCGGCTGGAGGAGGCGCTGGCGCACCTCGAGGACGCGCACGTCAGCACGATCCACGGCTTCTGCGCCGACCTGCTGCGCGAGCGCCCCGTCGAGGCCGACGTCGACCCGCGCTTCGAGGTGCTGCTGGAGCCCGTTGCGGCCCAGATGCTCGATGGCGTCGTCGACCAGTGGCTGCAGGAGGGACTCGAGGCGCCGCCCGAGGGCGTGCGCCGCGTGCTGCGCCGGGCCTGGCGCGAGGATGACGAGGGCGAGGCAGGGCCCCGGGCCGCGCTGCGGCGGGCCGTGCAGTCGCTCGCCGAGTGGCGCGACTTCTCCACGGAGTGGCGCCGGGATCCGATCGACAGGCGCGCCCTGATCACGGGCGTCATCGACGCGATCCGGGACCTGGCGGCCGTCACGGCGAAGGGCCACGGGTCGGACAACCTGTTTGTCGACACGGCGCCGATTCGCCGCTTCGCGCGCGCCCACCGCGGGCCCGTGCCTGCTGGACCGGAGGGCGAGGATGCGCTCGACGCCCTCGAGGCGCAGCTCGGCCCGCTGTCGCGAGACAAGGCGTTCACGCGCTGCCGCAGCGGCTACGGCACCACCTACGCGCAGGGCGTGCCGCGGGCCGACGTCAAGGCGATGCACGCGGCGGTGAAGGCACAACTGCAGCAGGCCATGGCTGCACTCGAGGGGGATCTCGCGGCGTGCCTGCAGCGCGAACTGCAGCCGTGCCTGGCGCGCTACGAAGCGGCCAAGCAGGCACGCGGGGCGCTCGACTTCACCGACCTGCTCGTACGGGCACGCGACCTGCTGCGCGACGACCGCGGCGTGCGCGAGGACTTCCAGGCCCGGTACCGCCGCCTGTTCGTCGACGAGTTCCAGGACACCGATCCGATCCAGGCCGAGATCCTGCTGCTGCTCGCTGCCGACGATCCCTCGGAATCCCGCTGGACCCATGTCCGCCCCGTGCCCGGCAAGCTCTTCATCGTCGGCGACCCGAAGCAGGCGATCTACCGGTTCCGCCGCGCCGACGTCGAGACGTACTGGCAGGTGAAGCGGCAACTCGAGTCGTTGGGGGCGCTGTCCTGCCAGCTGCGGACCTGCTTCCGCAGCGTGCCGGCGCTGCAGCGCGCCATCAACCACGTGTTCGCGCCCGTGATGGACGGCGATCCCGCGTCGGCGCAGGCCTCGTATGTGGCCCTCGAGCCGGTGCGGACCGATGTCGCCACGCAACCGGCGCTCGTCGCCCTGCCCGTGCCACGCCCCTACAAGTCGAAGTACGTGAGCTACGAGGCGATCGAGGACTCGCTGCCCGATGCCACGGGGGCCTTCGTGCACTGGCTGGTGCGCGAGAGCGGCTGGACGGTGTCCGAGCGCGCCCCCGGCGGTCGCGAGGAGCGGGTGCCGATCCAGGCCAGGCACGTCGCCATCCTGTTCCGCCGCTTCACGAGCTGGGGCGAGGACGTGACGCGCCCGTATGTCGCCGCGCTCGAGTCGAGACACGTGCCGCACTTGCTCGTGGGCGGGCGCAGCTTTCACGCGCGCGAGGAGGTCGACGCGCTACGCGTTGCGCTGTGCGCCGTCGAGTGGCCCGACGACGAACTGTCGGTGCACGCCACGCTGCGTGGGGGCTTCTTTGCGTTCGCCGATCACCAGCTCCTCGCCTACCGCGACACGCACGGCGGCCGCCTCTGGCCGATGGGCCTGCCCGACGGACCGGTGTCGCGCGAAGAGGATCCGACCGACGACGAGGCCATCGAGGACGCGCTTCGCCTGCTGCGCGACCTCCATCGCCAGCGCAATCGCGTGCCCGTGCAGGACACGGTGCAGGCGCTGTTGCGGGCCACGCGCGCGCATGCCGGGCTGGCGCTGCGGCCGGGCGGGGAACAGGCCCTCGCCAACGTGCTGCACGTGGTGGAACTCGCGCGCCAGTACGAGGCGACCGATGGCGCCTCGTTCCGCGGGTTCGTCCAGCGCTTCCTCGACGAGACGCACACCGAGGCCGCCGAGAGCCCGATCCTCGAGGAGGGCACCGACGGCGTGCGCCTGATGACCGTGCACAAGGCCAAGGGACTCGAGTTTCCCGTCGTCATCCTCGCCGACATCACGTGCCGCCTGGCGTCGGATCGCCCCTCGCGCGCCCTGGTCGCGGCACGGGGACTGTGCGTGCAGGTGCTCGCGGGGTGCACGCCGGTCGAACTCATGGAACTGCGCGACGGCGAGATCGCCAGGGACCGCGCCGAGGGGCACCGGTTGGCGTACGTCGCCGCGACGCGCGCCCGCGACCTGCTCGTGGTCCCGGGTGTGGGCGACGAGCCCTACCCCAACGCGAAGCAGGGCGAGAAGTGGATCGACGTGATGAACGCCGCCCTGTACCCCGAGCGCCCCTGGCCGGCGCCGGCCGAGGCCATCGGCTGTCCGCCGTTCGGGCGCGACACGGTGCTGGAGCGCCCGGACGAGGAGGCGGCCGCGTACGCCACGCCCCTTCGCCCCGGTCGGTACACGCTGGGCAGCGCGACTGCGCCGTTCGACGTCACATGGTGGGATCCGTCGCGGCTCGGCCTGGGCACCGAGCTGTCGTTCGGCGACCGCCAGCGGCTCCTGCTCGAGAAGAGCGCGCCGGAGTCGCGGGTGCAGGAAGGCCTCGAGGAGGTGGCGCGCTGGACGCAGGTGCACGAGGCGCGGCTGGCGGCTGGCGCGGTACCCCAGCTGCGCGTGCAGCGTGTGACCGAGGCGGCGCGCGACGCGGTGCTCCCACACGATCACGTGCGCATCGAGCAGGTCGAGGGCGTCGCGCGCCGACCCGGTGGCCGGGCCTTCGGCGCCCTGGTTCACGAGGTGCTGGCCGAGGTGTCGCTCGAGGCCGACGATGAGGCCATCGCCGCGCACGTGGCCTACAAGGCGCGCGTGCTCGACGTGGCCGACGTCGATCACGCGGCGGTCGCGGCGGCGATCCGCGGTACGCTGCAGCACCCGCTCCTGCGCGCCGCGGCCCTGGCCGATGCACGCGGACAGTGCCGACGGGAGGCGCCGGTCACGTTGCGCCTCGAGGACGGGACCTGGATCGAGGGCCAGCTCGATCTCGCGTACGAGGATGCCGACGGATGGATCGTGGTGGACTTCAAGACCGACGCCGAGCTCGACGCGAGCCTCGACGCCTACCGGCGGCAGGTGGCGCTCTACGCGCGGGCGCTGACCGCCGCGACGGGGCGCCCCGCCACCGGCGTCCTGCTGCGCGTGTGATCCAGGCAGTGACGGTGCGCCTCGTCCACTCCGCCCTGCGACTCCCGACTCCCGACTCCCGACTCCCGATCCGGTTCGAGTCGGTCCGCCCGTGACGACCCTCGCGCGCTCGATCACGGTGCGCGGGCTCACCGCGAGCCTGTTCAACATGACGGTGGGCGCTGGCATCTTCGCGATGCCCGCGCTCGTCGCGCAGATGCTCGGGCCATCGGCCGTGTACGCCTATCTCGCGTGCGCAGCGGCCATGCTGTGCATCCTGCTGGCGTATGCCGTGGCTGGCAGTCGCGTGCCCAGGGCTGGCGGCATCGCCGCCTATGCCGACGCCGCCTTCGGCCCGCTCGTCGGGTTCCTCGGCGGTACGCTCAGCTGGCTCAGCGACACGCTGGCGGGCGCCGCGGTGATCACGGGCCTCACGGCCGCCCTCGCGACGCTGTCGCCGGCCCTGTCGTCGCCCGGCGTGCAGGCGGTCGAACTCGCGGTGATCCTGGGCACGCTCGCCTGGGTCAACATCCGCAGCGTGCAGCACGGCACGCGCGTGGTCGAGGTGATGACCCTCGCCAAGCTCGCGCCATTGCTGGTGCTGGTCGTGGCTGCCGCGTGGGTCGGTGGCGCAGGGATGTGGCGCCTCGGGCCGCTGCCGGACCCGTCGGTGATCGGGCGCGCCACCCTGGTGCTCATCTTCGCGTTCTCGGGATCGGAGAGCGTGATGGGCCTCGGTGGGGAAGTGCGCCGCCCGGCGCGCACGATTCCCGTCTCGCTGATGCTCGGGCTCGCCCTCGTCACCGCGCTGTACGTGGCGGTGCACCTGGCCGCGCGGGTCGGGCTGGGCGAGGCGCTGGCGTCGACGCCCGCCGCGACACTGGCCGAGGCCGCCGGTGCGCTGATGGGGCCGAACGGCCGCTGGCTGCTGCTCGTGGGCACGATCGTGTCGATGGCCGGTTACACGAGTGCGTCCGTGATGTCGACGCCGCGCATCGTCTTCGCCATCGCGCAGCGCGGGTTGCTGCCGCCGTGGCTGGCGCGTGTCCATCCCCGGTTCCGCACCCCCTACGCCGCCATCGTCGTCCAGGCGATCGTCCTGTTCGTCGTGGCGTCGTCGGGCAGCTTCGGGGCGCTGGCCGGCTTTGCCACCGTGGCGGTCGTCTCGGGCTACCTGCTGGCCTGCGTCACGGCCATCACGCTGCAGTTGCGCGGCATCCGGGTCGGCGCCGACGAGGCCGCGGGCGAAGCGGAGACGCAGCCGATCCGGGTGCCCACGGTCGTGCTGGCGGCGGGCGCAGCATTCTGCGTCGCCCTGTTGGCGCAGGCGACGGCGGCCGAGTTCCTCGTCGAGTTCAGTCTGCTCGCCGTCGCGACCCTCTGGTACATGGTCCACGCCCGGTCGGGCCGACTCGCGCCTCGCGGCTGAGTCGGACCTGCGGCCCGGTGGCTCGGCCCCGACGTTCGGGACGCCGGGGCGTGGCCGCTGCCGCGCAACGGCTCAGCGCGACGTCGCGGCGCCGCGCTCGTCGAGCACGCGCCCGACGACCTTCACCACCTGATCCGGCGTGAAGGGCTTCTGGATGACGGCGGCGGCGCCCATCGCGCGCGCCACCTCGAGGAACCCGCCGTCGAAGGCCCCCGACATCGCCACCACGGGGATCTCCGGGCGCTCCTGCCGCATGCGGCGGATCGTCTCGAGTCCCTCGTGATCGGGCATCACCAGGTCGGTGAGGAGCAGGTCCACCCGGCCCCCCTCGCAGAGGCGGACGGCCTCGAGGCCGTTGGTCGCCTGCAGCACCTCGTAGCCCGCGCCGTTCAGGGTCGCCGCCAGCAGCAGCCGCAGTCCCGGTTCGTCGTCGGCCACGACGATGCGCCGGGGACGGACCGGGGCCTCCGGCGCGGGCGCCGGTGCGTCGACGACGGCAGGGCCTGGCGTCGGCGTCCGTGTCGACAGCACCTCGCGCACGCGCGCCAGCAGTTCACCCGGCGTGAACGGCTTGGCCAGGAACTGCAGCCCCGACTCGAGCGCGCCGTTCTGGACGATGGCCGTCTGCGTGTAGCCGCTCATGAACAGCACGCCGAGATTGGGCACGAGCTTCTGGAGCGCCGTGGCGACCTCGCGACCGCTCATGCGCGGCATGATGACGTCGGTGAGCAGCAGGTCGATCTGGCCGCCGCGCGCCTCGACCAGGGCGATGGCGTCCATGCCGTGCTCGGCCACGAGCACGTGGTACCCGTGGGCGCGCAGCACGTCGGCGGCGAGCCGACGCACGGCTTCGTGGTCCTCGACCACCAGCACCGTCTCGTGCCCGGCCAGCGCCGCAGCGTCGGCGGGCGCCTCGACCGATGGGGCCTCGGGCTGGTCGTCGGCGAGCGGCAGGTACACCGTGAACGTCGATCCCTCACCCTCGCTCGTGGTCACGACGATGTTGCCGCCGCTCTGCTTGATGATGCCGTAGGCGACGGGCAGGCCGAGGCCGGACCCGCGGCCCTTGGCCTTGGTGGTGAAGAACGGCTCGAAGATGCGGCTCCTCGTCTCGGCGTCCATGCCGACCCCGGTGTCGGTGACCGACACGGTCACGTACATGCCGACGGGGATGCCATCGCGCTCCGCCGTCTCGGCATCCACGAACGCCTCGCCGGCCTCGATGCCGAGCGAGCCGCCACCGGGCATCGCGTCCGAGCCGTTGATGGCGAGGTTGAGCAGCACCTGCTCGAGCTGCACGGGGTCCACCATCACCGGCGGCAGCGACGAGGGCAGCGTGGTGCGGACCTCGATGTCCTCGCGCAGCAGGCGGCCGAGCATCGGACGGAGGTTGTCGATGATGCCGCCGACGTCGAGGGCGCGCGGCTGCAGCACTTGCCGCCGGCTGAAGGCGAGCAACTGCTGCGTGAGCGTGGCGGCGCGTTCACCGGCCTGCAGGATGTGCCCGGCATCGACGCGCAGCGGGTCGGCCTCGTGGAGGCGCGAGATCAGCAACTGTGCGTAGCCGTTGATGACGGTGAGCAGGTTGTTGAAGTCGTGGGCGACGCCACCGGCCAGCTGCCCGATGGCTTCCATCTTCTGCGCCTGGACCAGCTGCTCCTCGAGTTGCTTCTCGGCGCTGACGTCGGTGGCCAGGACCAGGCGCGCTCGTCGCCCCTGGTAGATGGTGGGGTAGGACGACAGCCGCACGAACAGCAGTGAGCCGTCCTTGCGCAGGTGGCTCCACGGCCCCGTCCGGAACGAGGCCTCCGGAGCCGAGGCCGCCGACGCGCGCACCCTCTCGACTTCCTCGGGTGGACGGATGTCGAGGATGGTCATGGCGAGGAACTCGTCGCGCGAGTAGCCGTACATCGACTCGGCGGCGGCGTTGACGTCGAGGAACGCGAAGCTGTCGTGGTCGTACACCCACATCGGCTGCGGGTTGTCCTGGAACAGCAGGCGATAGCGCTGCTCGCTCTCGCGCAGCTCGTCCATCTGGCGGTGCCGCTCACTGGTGTCGCGCTGCACCGACACCCAGTGCGTGTACCGCCCGGCGGCGTCGGCCACCGGCACGATGTTCAGCTCGCTCCAGAAGGGCGTGCCGTCCTTCGTGTAGTTCAGCACCTCCTCGCGCACCGGTTCCCATCGGTGGAGGCCATCCTTGATGCGACCGAGCGCGGCGCGGTCGCTGTCAGGGCCCTGCAGGATGCGCGGCGTCTTTCCGACGATCTCCTCGGGGGTGTAGCCGGTGATCTTGGTGAAGGCCTCGTTGCAGAAGATCACCTCGGGGCCATCCGGGCCGTCGACCGGCTCTGCCCTGGTGATGAGGATGGCGTCGAGGCTGGCTCGCGTGGCCATCGAGGCCAGCTCGAACTGCTTGCGGTTGGCTTCGAGTTCGGCTGTGCTGCGGCGCAGCTCGAGCTGATCCACCACCAGCGCCGCGAGGTCGCGCAGTTGCTGTTGCTGGAACGGCGTCAGGCCGTCGCGGTGCGCGGACCGGTCGATCACGCACAGCGTGCCCAGCCGAAACCCATCTGGCGTGGTCAGCGGCGCGCCGGCGTAGAAGCGGATGTCGGGCGCGCCGGTCACCAGCGGGTTGTCGACAAACCGCGCGTCGGCCGTCGCGTCGGGCACCACCAGCACGTCGTCGCCGAGGATGGCGTGCGCGCAGAACGCGTGGTCGCGCGGCGTCGAGCGGACCCCGAGGCCGATCTCCGACTTGAACCACTGGCGCGATTCGTCGATCAGCGAGATCAGCGCGATGGGCGTGCCGAGGATCGAGGAAGCCAGACGTGTCAGGCGGTCGAACGTCTCCTCGGCGGCCGTGTCGAGCACGGCGTACCGGCGCAGCGCCTCGAGGCGCGCCTGTTCGTTCTCGGGAAGGGGGGCTGGAGGCACGGACGGTCTCAGCGGCGTGCGCCGCGCAGTTCCTCGTCGATGATCGCGGTGAAGGCCTCGATCGGCTGCGCCCCGCGCACTTCGCGACCGTTCACGAAGAAGCCGGGGGTGCTGCTCAGGCCGAGCGCCTCGCCCTGGGCGAGGTCGCGCGCCACTGCCTCGCGGGCCTCAGGCGCTGCCAGGCACGCGGTGAAGGCCGCGGCGTCGAGTCCGGCCGTCGTCGCGTAGCGCGTCAGGGTGGCCTCGCTGGCGTCGCTGCTCGTGTCGGCGTAGACGGCGTCGTGGAAGGCCCAGAACTTCTCCTGCTTGCCTGCGCAGTACGACGCCTCGGACACGCGCCGGGCGTTCGGGTGCAACTGGTCGAGCGGCAGGTGCTTGTACACGAGGCGCACCTTGCCCTTGTACCGGTCCAGCAACGCTGCCAGCGTCGGCTGCACGCGCCGGCAGAACGGGCAATGGAAGTCGGAGTACTCGATGATGGTGACCAGCGCCGCCGCGTCGCCGCGCACCGGCGCGCCTGCGATGTCGACCTCGGCGCGGAAGGGCGCCGGCGCCGCCAGGCGCACGTCGATGGTGGCCGCCGTCCGCAGGCCGTCGATGACCGCCGTGCGGCGCTGCTCGCGCTTCTGCGTCTGCAGGAAGTCGCGCACCTGCGGACGCAGCTGCGTCACGTCGCCGCGGATGCGGGCGCGGTTGGCCTCGATGAAGGCATCGACTTCCGGCTCGGTGACCACGCCCGCCTTGGCGACGACCTCGGTCTCCTCGAGCTGTTGCGGCGTGATGCCACGCCGCTTCGCCTCGGCTTCGAACAGGCGGAGCGCGATCAACCCGTCGAGCTGGTCCTTCCGCAACTGGTACAGCTGCTCCTCGACACGCGCCAGTTCCAGCCCCGCGGCCTTGCGCAGATCGGCATCGGTGATGGGCGCGCCATTGACCACGGCCAGCACCTCCGGCGAGGCCGGGGCGGAGGGCGCCGGCGTCTGGGCCCCGGAGGGCGAGGGGCCGGTGCAGCCAACGGCCACGAACACGGCCAACAACAACGAACTCACGCGCATGCCGACATCGTTTCCCCGGGGGCCGTCACGGCTGGACCCGGCTGATTGCGTACCCCCGGGCCTGCAGCAGCTGCGGCAGGTTCTCCGGGCCGACCAGGTGCATGGCGCCGACCGCCACGAAGAGCGTCTCGGCGGGCGCGCCGCGCCGCAGGTCGTCCACGCGGGACGCCATGCGGTGATTGCGCTTGACCAGCACCTCGGTCTCGAACTTCCTCGCGAGCGCTGCGTCGCCTGCCGGCTCGGCCAGGGCCGACGCCAGCTTCGCCGCATCCCCGGCGAGGTACCACTCCACCAACTGCGCGCCCGTCACCGCGCTGCCCGGCGCCTCGAGCTCGCGCAGGGCCTCGTCGAGCAGGCGCGCCTGCTCGTCGGGGGTGAAGGCGTCGAACGTCCCGGCCTGCTCGGCCACCGTCTCCAGCCCGCCGACCTTCTTGCCCGCCTTCACCGCATCGGCGTACAGGGCCGCATCGAGCGCCGTCCGTCCTGCGAGCAGGTCGGGGAGGTACTCGAGCGTCGCCAGCTGCGCCATCGCGGCCCAGGGCGTGAGCCGGTCCAGCATGCCGCCCACCAGCGGCGCGATCTCCGGCGCGCGCGGCGCCAGCGCCTCGCGCACCCGCCCCTCGAGCCGGGCAAATCGCGCGTCACCGATAATCGCACGCAAACGCTGATCCGGGGGCAGGAGGAGCGCCGTGGCCATCTGGGCCTGCGCGTCGGCGCCCAGCGGAATCTCGGTGACGACCCGATCGGCGCGGTCGAAGGCCGACTGCACCGCGGGGGGCAACGCCAGGACCCGGGCATCGGGCACGTGAATCGTGCCGAACAGGGCCACGCGGTGCGTCCCCTGCTCACCCATCCAGAGCAGCGGCGCGGACGCCTGCGCCACCGGCCGGGCCGGCCACACCAGCATCAGGGCCAGGATGACCGTCAGCACACCGCCCGCCGCCGTGGTCTGCCGCATGAATCCCCTCATCGTGACACAGGTCAGCTCATCGATACGACCCGGTGTGCGGCGGCCACGCCGGCCGCCACGCCGCTGGCCCAGGCCCACTGGAAATTGAACCCCCCGATGCGCCCGTCCACATCGCACAGTTCCCCACACACGAACACCCCCGGGCAGGCACGGGCCTCGAGTCCCGGCGTCAGGGCCGCCAACGGCACGCCCCCGGCCGTCACCTCGGCGACCTCGAAGCCTCGGGTTCCCGAGACCGGCACCCGCCATCCCGTGGCCGCCGTGACGAGCCTCCGCCGGGCATCGCGGGTGAGGGTCGAGCCCGGCTGGTCCGGGGCCACCTCGGCGAGCTGGCAGATGGCGTCGGCGAGGCGTTCTGGCACGGTCGGCATCAAGGCCCGGCGGATGGGCCGCGGGCCGTGGTCGCGTAATCGGCGGTCGAGGGCCTCTGGCTCAACCCCCGGCATCCAGTCGAGCAGCAGGCCGGCGCCGGGGTCCGGCTCGACGGCGGCTTGCCAGTGGCGGCTGACGTCGAGGACGGCCGGCCCCGAGAGCCCCTGATGCGTGCAGAGCACGCTGCCGGACACCCTGTGCAGGTGCCGGCCGGTGCCCGACACGACCGTGAGGGTGGCCTCAGCCGCCAGGCCTGACAGGCTCCGGACCAGGTGGCCCTCGGGCAGCAGCAGCGGCACCAGCGCCGGGAAGATCCGGGGCGTGAGCGGCAGCCCGAGACTCGCCGCCAGGGCGTACCCGCTCCCGTCCGAGCCGGTCTTCGGGACGCTCCGCCCGCCGGTCGCGAGGATGACGGCGCTGGCGCGCAGGCCGCCCTCGTCGCCGGGCGAGGTCCCCGCGTCCCGGATGAGGAACCCGTCGTCCTCGACCGTGATGGCGCCGATGCGGTGGGGGTGGGCCAGCGTCACGCCGGCCCGGCGCGCGGCGCCGAGCAGGGCCTCGAGCACGTCCCGGGCCCGATCCGACACGGGGAACAGCTTCCCGGTGGGCTCCTCCTTGAGGGCCACACCTTCCTCCTGGAAGAACGCCCGCGTGGCCTCGACGTCGAAGCCGCGCAGGATGCGCCGGATGGCCGGGGCGGTGGAGCCGTTGAAGTCGCGCTCGTCGACCTGGCGGTGGGTGACGTTGCAGCGGCCGCCGCCGGCGATCAGGATCTTGGCGCCGAGGCGGCTGGCGCCATCGATCGCCCAGATACGGGCGCCCGGCGCCGTCCGGGCTGCCGCGATGGCCGCCATCAGCCCGGCGGCGCCCGCGCCGATCACCGCGATTTCGACATTTTTCATCCTTAACAATCTTTTAGCCGCCCCTTAACCACCCGCGCCCCTCAGGGATCGTCCAATGGTACGAGCCCAAGGGAAGGGGCTGGTTCGCGGTCGCTGCCATCGGCGGCTGGCCGCGCGAGTCAGGGATGCAGGGTCCGCGAGGACGAGGGCACACACATGCAGAAGCGATTCTTCACGACGACGGCGATGGCCGCCTTGATGGGACTGGGCGCGGTGAGCGTCGTCCTGGCGCAGGCGCCGGCCCCCGCTGCCGGAGCACAGGCGCCGGCCGCGGCCAAGGGCGACCCGGCCAAGGCGCAGGACGTATTGAAGGCGGTCGGCAAGGCGCAGGGCGGCGACAAGCTGGCCAAGATGACCACGTTCACCGCCGAGGGCGAGTACCGCCGCGTGATGGGCGAGCGCGAGATCACCGGTGGCCTCGAGATCGCGGGCCAGGTGCCGGATGCGTTCCAGGTCACGCAGCAGTTCATGCGGCCTGACGGCATGGCCGGTCCGAGCATGTCACAGACGATCAAGGGCGCCGAGGCTTTCCGCGACATGACGGGCATGGGCGGTGGTGGCGGCTTCATGATGCGCATGGCCGGCGGCGGCCCTGGCGGGCCCGGTGGTGCACCCGGCGCGCCCGGTGCGCCCGGTGCGCCAGGCGCGGGTGGCCCGGGTGGCCAGAACCGCCAGGACCCGGCCGTGCAGATCAAGGCGGAGCTGTACCGCACGCTGCTGGGCATCATGCCGACCTCGGCAGTCCTCTCGGGCCTCACGTTCACGCACGTGGCCGAGGCCGAGGCGCCCAACGGCGTGGCCGACGTCATCGACGTGACCGGTCCCGACAACTTCCGCGCGCGCCTCTTCGTGGACCAGGCCGAGCATCGCCCGCTGATGCTGAGCTACATGATGCGCCAGCCGCGCATGCGGCAGATGACGCCGCCGCCGCAGTTCAAGAACGACGAGGAGCGCCGCGCCTACTTCGAGGAGCAGCGCAAGAAGTTCGAGGCCGAGCCGCCGCCGCCCCTAGTCGAGGCCAACGTGTTCTACAGCGACTACAAGAAGGTCGATGGCGTCATGCTCCCGCACAAGATCACCCGCCAGGTCGAGGGCAAGGTGCAGGAGGAGTGGACCATCGAGAAGTACAAGCTGAACGTCCCCCTGAAGGCGGAGCAGTTCCAGAAGAAGTCGAGCAACTGACATGACCTTCCTTCGTTCGATCCTGGCGGCGCTGGTGTTGGCCGCCGGGCTCACCTCCACCACGTTCGCGCAGGAGCGCCCCGGGTCGGCCACGGTCGTCGTGTTCGACACGACGGGCCTGGCCATCGCGGCTGCCAACGTGAGCCTCACGAAGCCCGACGGCGTCGTGGTGCAGGAACTCGCCGACGAGAAGGGCGCGGTGACCTTCCAGGCGCTCGTGCCGGGCAAGTACCTCGTCGTCGCCGAGTTCCCCGGGTTCGACGCCAACGCGCCCATCGAGCTGCCGGTGCGCGCCGGCCGCAACACGAAGCAGGACATCACGCTCGAGATCGCCGGCTTCGTCGAGCAGGTCGACGTGGAGCAGGACACCTCCGATCGCGCCGTCACCGAGTCGTTCTCGACGGCGCTGAGCGCCTCGCAGATCGAGGCGCTCGCCGACGACCCGGACGAGATGCAGCAGCAGCTCGAGCAGCTGGCGGGCCCGGGCGCGCGCATCCGCGTCAACGGCTTCGAGGGCGGGCAGCTGCCGCCCAAGTCGCAGATCCGCGAGATCCGCTTCCGCTTCGACCCGTTCGCGGCCGAGAACCACAACGCGGGCTTCCCGCGCGTGGACATCATCACCAAGCCGGGCAACGGGCCGATCCGCAACAACATGAACTTCGGCTTCCGCGACAACCAGATCGACGCGGCCAACTACTTCTCGTGCGACCGCTTCGCCTCGCCCGACTGCACGCCGATCAAGGGCCAGGGGCAGACGTATCGGTACGGCTGGTCCATCGACGGCCCGCTCGTGAAGGGCCGTACCGGCTTCTCGCTGAACGTCCGCAGCAGCAACGAGTACGACGTCCAGACGATCGTCGCGGCGACGCCGACCGGCACGTTCAATGGGCTCGTCAACCAGCCGTCCGACCGCCTCAACATCGACCTCAACGTCGAGCACGTGCTCACCAAGACGCACACGCTGCGCTTCTCCTTCGACCGCGACACCAACAACGCGGAGAACCTCGGCATCGGCAACTTCGACCTGCAGTCGCGCGGCTTCGCCCGCGAGGGCTTCACGAACATGATCCGGGTGTCGGACGTCGGCTCGTTCCGCAAGAAGTACCTGAACGAGATCCGCGCCGAGTACTCGTGGCAGGAGTCCGAGTCGATCTCGGTGAGCGACGCCACCACCATCCGCGTGCAGGATGCGTTCACCGACGGCGGCGCGCAGGTGCAGGGCGGCCGGAAGTTCTGGCAGCTGCGCCTGGCCGACAACCTCGACATCCCGGTGGGCAAGAAGCACAGCGTCCGCACGGGCTTCGAGCTCGAGACCGGCAACTACATCGGCGACGAACTGCGCAACTGGAACGGCACGTTCACGTTCCCGACAATGGTCTCGTTCGAGCAGGGGCGGCCCAACAACTACACGATCCGCCAGGGCAACCCGCTCGTCGAGTACGACAACAGCGAGTTCGGCCTCTTCGTGCAGGACGATTTCCGGTTCAAGAAGAACCTGCTGCTGTCGTTCGGCGCGCGCTATGAAGTGCAGTCGATCATCGACGACAAGAACAACGTCGCTCCCCGCGCGGGCCTGACGTGGTCGCCCTTCAAGAGCAACCGCACCACCGTGCGCGCCGGCGTCGGCATCTTCTACGACTGGTACGAGACCAGCACGTACGAGAACGCGCTGCGCCAGGACGGCACGCGGCAGTTCGACACGATCGTCCGTAACCCCGGCTATCCCGATCCGTTCGCCGGCGGCACCGTGGTGGCCATCCCCGCCTCGGTCGTGCGCATGGCCGACGACCTCTCGATGCCGACCGTGCGCCGGTATTCGGTCGGCGTCGAGCAGTCGGTGTTCTCGTGGCTCCGCCTGCGCACCAACTACTTCGACCAGCACGGGTGGAACCAGTTCCGCTCGCGCAATCTGAACGCCCCCGTCAACGGCCTGCGTCCGGACGCGACCCTCGGCAACATCACGCTGCTCGAGACGACGGGCGAGGCCGACAGCCGCGGGTTCGACGTCAACTTCAACTTCAACTACCAGCCGAAGCGCCTGTTCGGGGTGTTCGGCTACACGCTCGCCAAGCGCGAGAACTTCACCGACAACCCGCTGAGCCTGCCGGTCGACAGCAATGACCTCGACGCGGAGTGGGGACCGGCGGCCGACGACATCCGCCATCGCTTCTTCAGCTTCTTCAACACGGAGCTGTTCTGGGGCCTGCGGGCCGGCGTCAACTGGCGCGGCAACACCGGGCGCCCCTACAACATCACGACCGGCCTCGACACCAACCAGGACGGCGTGATCAACGAGCGTCCCGGTTCGCGCAACAGCGCCCGCCTGCCGTTCCAGAACTTCACGGACCTGCGGCTCAGCTGGAGCCGTGGCTTCGGCCCGGCGCGTCAGCCGAGCGGTCCCGGCGGTGGGCCCATGGTCATGGGCGGACCGGGCGGGGGCCGTGGTGGCGGTGGTGGCGGGATGATGGGCGGCCCGATGGGCGGCGACAACCGTGCCGTGCGCCTCGAGGTCTACCTGCAGACGTTCAACCTCTTCAACGCGGTGAACTACACCAACTACGGCGCGGTGCTCACGTCGCGTTCGTTCGGCCTGGCCACGGCCGCGGCCCCGGCGAGGCGCTTCGAGATGGGCATGCGCGTGGGCTTCTAGCCAGCGGGCGACCCTGCGAGGTCGCCCCGATCATCTCTCGACGAGCCCCTTCCCCTTCCCTGGTTCGTCGGAGTACAGCGGGCGAGACTCGGCGCATGCCGGGCTCGCCCGTTGTCGTGTCTGGCGCAAGTGCAAGGGACACGGGACACGAAGACACGTCACAAGGGAGTCGAGGGACCAGGGACAAGGAAGATCCGGAGAGGGACAAGGGACCAGCGGCGGCACCGTTCCTGGACCACCCCGAGCAGGCCCATCAGGCCGACACCGAGCGTTCGCCCCCTGGCGCCGCGCATCACGGGCTGGCGGCAGGTCCGGTCCCCGGTCCCTTGGCGTGTCCCGTTCCCTCGTCCCTTGTAGTCCTTGTGACTGGAGTACGTGTCCCTTGTCCCCGGCGCATGTGCAAGGGACACGGGACACGAAGACACGTCACAAGGGAGTCGAGGGACCAGGGACAAGGAAGATCCGGAGAGGGACAAGGGAGCAGCGGCGGCGCCGTTCCTGGACCACCCCGAGCAGGCCCATCAGGCCGACACCGAGCGTTCGCCCCCTGGCGCCGCGCATCACGGGCTGGCGGCAGGTCCGGTCCCCGGTCCCTTGGCGTGTCCCGTTCCCTCGTCCCTTGTAGTCCTTGTGACTGGCGTACGTGTCCCTTGTCCCTTGCTCTTCAGCTCGGCGGCAGCGTCTCCAGCACGATCTCCACAGTCTTGGCTGCGTACACCTTCCGCTTGACGTAGCGGAACATCACCTCGATCTCGCCGTCCTCGCCGGGGTCGAGGTCGCCGAGGTGGTTGCTCTCCGACGCGGCGATCACCTCGCCCTTTTCGTCGTACAGCACCACCGCGATCCCGAAGTCGAAGGCCCGCGTGCCGGTGTTGCGGACGGCCATGAAGGCCTGCGGGCCCTTCCCGGTCTTGAAGGGGTTGAAGTTGATGCTCCCCTCGACGCTGAACCGGATGGTGCCGACCTCGATGCCCTGCACCACCAGCTTGACGGGCACGGTGGCGCCGGCATCGAAGCGCACCTTCTTCGACTGCGTGTCGGCAAGGGCCGGCGAGGACGCGGCGGCGAGGACGCCGGCAGCGATGACGAGGCGCGCGAGCGCGCGGGCGGCGGCAGTGGGCGACAGGGTCATGGAGAACACCATATCCCGAAGTTGCTACGGGGCCGGACGCGGACAGGCGGCCCCGGCCTCGCTATGATCGGCGTCATGGACCCGATCAGCCGTTTCCGCGAGGCGATGTCCCGGGCGGCGCAGGACGCGCCCTTCGACCCCATCGCCGTGTCGCTCGCCACCTGCACTCCCGACGGCCGGCCGTCGTGCCGCATCGTCCTCGTTCACGAGGTCGACGCGCGCGGCATCGTGTTCCACACCAACTACGCCGGCCGCAAGGCGCAGGACCTCGAGGCCAACCCGTATGCCGCCATCACGGCGTACTGGCCGTGGCTCGACGAGCAGGTGCGACTCGAGGGGCCAGTCGCCCGCGTGACGACCGAAGAGTCGGATGGCTACTTCGCGGTGCGGCCGCGCGGCAGCCAGGTGGGCGCGTGGGCGTCGCTCCAGAGCCAGCCGCTGGATTCCCGCGAGACGCTGCTGGCGCGTGTGCAGCAGTTCGAGGAGCAGTTCGCCGACGGCCCGGTGCCGCGTCCGGAGAACTGGGGTGGCTACCGGCTCACGCCGTTGCGCATCGAGTTCTGGAAGGCCGGTGAGTTCCGCCTGCACGACCGCGAACTGTTCGAGCGCGCGGGCGACGGGTGGACGGTCAGGCGGCTGTATCCCTGACCATTCGTCATGCCTCATGCCTCATGCCTCATGCCTCATGCCTCATGCCTCATGCCTCATGCCGAAGGGCGAAGGGCGAAGGGCGAAGGGCGAAGGGCGAAGGGCGAAGGGCGAAGGGCGAAGGGCGCTGGGGAGGTAGGGCCGGTTGTCCCAACCCGGCCCGCACGCACGCCAGGCACCCCGCCTGAGGCTGAAGGCGACAG
>NZ_JBIINP010000072.1:0-19724 GCF_044337415.1 Luteitalea sp. | reverse complement strand
CATTCCCGGCATTCCCGGCATCGCGGAATTACAAGAATCAGCTGAACTCCACCACCAATGGCGCGTGGTCACTCGTGCCGAACTCGCGCTGGCAGACGGCGCTGGTCGCCGTGGCGCCGAGCGAGGCGGTGGCGAGCACGTAGTCGATGCGCCATCCGATGTTGCGCTGCCTCAGGCTGCGCCACGGCGCCCACCACGTGAACAGGCCCTCATCGTCGGGATGCAGGGTGCGGTGGACGTCGGTCAGGCCGAGGTCGATCACGCGCTGCAGCAGCGCGCGCTCGTCGGGGCGCTGGCCGATCGCGCCGGGTTTGCGTTCCTTGGGGTGCAGGTCGAGGTCCGTCAGCGCGACGTTGAGGTCGCCACAGAGCACGAGACGCCGGCCGTCGCGATGCGCCTCGGCGACGTAGTTGCCGAGGTCCTGCAGGAACTGCATCTTCGCGGCGAAGTCCTTGCCGCCGTTGGGCACGTAGACGCTCAGCACCTCGAGTCCGTGGCGCGTCACGCTGGCGACGCGGTGCTCGAAGTCGAAGGCGGGGTGCGTCGCGCTGCACTCGGCGCCAGCGAGATCCCGGTGCACGAGCACTGCCACGCCCGAGTAGCCACCGGACCCGTGCCAGCACGTCCAGTAGTCGTCGCGGGCCGCCAGCATCATCGGCACCTGCTCGGGCGAGGCCTTGATCTCCTGCAGGCACAGCACGTCAGGTCGCTCGGCGTCGAGCCACTGCTCGACCTGCGCGCCGCGCGCGCGGATGCCGTTCACGTTCCAGGTGGCGATCTTCATCAGGCTATGACTCGACTGCCGACTGCCGACTCCCGACTGCCCTCACTTGACGATCCCGTCGATCGTCTGGGCGGCGACGGTGTGGTAGCCGGGGCGCGCAGCGGCGTAGATGCGCCGCGCGTGCGGCTGGCCCCAGGGCGACTGCATCAGGTCGTCGTAGAGCGGCCGCAGGAACTTGCGGCGTCCCTGGGCCGTGAGGAAGTGCTCGAGCGCGGGCAGGGCCGGATCGTACTGGCGCGCCACGGCGATCCGCAGCCATCCGAACAGCACCTCGCTGTTGCCAGAGGCGCCGAGGCCGAACGTGGCGTCGAGATCGCGCAACCGCGCCGGGGAGAGCGGTGTGGTCCGCAGCGCCTCGAGGAAGTGCTGCCACTGCTGCGTGGTCCAGCCGCCGACCTCCAGGGCCGAGGCGGCACTGCCGCCGGTGAAGCGGGCCACCTGCGCGTCGACCTGCGTGAAGGCGGGCGACTGCGGCACGGCCGCGACGGCCGGCATGCCTGGCTGTTCGAGCCACGATGGCAGCGCGATCCTGGCCTCGAGCGCCGCGTCGCCACGAATCAGCTCCTGCCGGAGATCGGTGGCGAACTCCTGTGACGTGATCGACGTGAACGCGTGCCTGTTGAAGTAGCCGCGCAGCCACGGGTCGAAGCGATCGCGTCCGACGGCCTGCTCGATCGTGTGCAGCAGGGCCGCGCCCTTCTCGTACGCCACCTGGTTCATGCCCTCGTCGGGGTCGCGGTTGGCGAGATCGAGCACGAGTGCCGTGTCGGCGGGCGGCATGTCCTTCATGTCGCGCAGCACTTCCGCGCGGCCGAGCGCGGCGAGCATCAGCGCCCGGTCCTTGCCGTAGAGCGCCTCCATGATCCGGTTCTCGAAGTAGGTCGTCACGCCCTCGTTGAGCCAGAAGTCGCCCCACGTCGCGTTGGTCACCAGGTTGCCCGACCACGAGTGCGCGAGTTCGTGCGCGAGCAACGACACGAGGGAGCGGTCACCGGCGAGGATGGTCGGCGTCGCGAAGGTGAGGCGCGGGTTCTCCATGCCGCCGAAGGGGAAGGACGGCGGCAGCACCAGCACGTCGTAGCGCCCCCACTGATACGGGCCGCCGAGCGACTCGGCCGCCGCCACCATCTTCTCGAGGTCCACGAGCTCGTGCGCCGCGCTGTCGAGCACGGCCGGCTCCGTGTAGACACCCGTGCGCGGGCCCAGCGAGCGGAAGGCGATGTCGCCTGCTGCGATCGCGATCAGGTACGGCGGCACCGGCTGGTCCATCCGGAAGCGGAAGGCGCGGTGGCCGTCGGCGGCCTCGACGCCATCGGGCGTGGTCATCTCGGCCGACATCACCACGCGCAGCGGGCGTGGCGCCCTGATCGTGGCCTCGTAGGTCTGGCGGATGCCCGGACTGTCCTGCGTCGGGATCCACGTGCGGGTGAGGATCGCCTGGCCCTGCGAGTACAGGTACGGGTGCACCTTCCCGGCCGTCTGGGCCGGCGTGAGCCACTGCAGCGCGGCGGCATCCGGGCTGGTCTCGTACTGCACGGTCACGCGGTCGCCCTGCGGCGGGAGCGTCACAACGAGGGCCTGCCCGAGGTACGTCACCTCGGGCTCGAGGCGGTGCGTGAGCGGCTGCCCGGCCTCGTCGGTCACCCCGCGCACCTTCAGTCCGCGGGTGTCGAGCACGACCTCCTTCGCGCCGGCGGCGCGGGCCAGCGAGAGGGTGGCCGTGCCGCGCAGGACGCGGGCGGTGAAGTCTGCCTGCAGGTCGAGGGCCACGTGCGTCACGCGCGCCTCGGCCGGGCGCGCGAACGAGTGGATGTCGGGCACGGTCGGGGCAGGGGGCATGGGCGACCTGGCGGGCTCCCGGGAGCAGGCCGTCGCGGCCAGCAGGAGCAGTGCGGTGAGGGCTGAGCGCATGGTCATGGGGGCGGTCCCCTCTATCAGTTTGCTGAAAAAGCCAGCAACCACGTGCAGAGTTCAGAACTCAGAATGGAGGGGCTGCGATTCCCTTGAAGATCGGCGCCGTCTCCATTCAGAACTCTGAATTCTGAACTACAGGGCGGAGTTTTCCAGCGCCCTTCTACGTGAAGGCAGCGCCCGCCGGCGTCCGGCGGCCGTTGTGCCAGTACGCACGGCGATGGGCCGTCCAGGCGGCGATCACGTGGCAGACCCACCCGAACAGTCCGCCGGTGCCTAGCCAGAACCCCGGCGTGACGATGAGCCAGAAGATGCCGCGGAGGAAGTCGCCGTTGTAGATCTGGCCGACTCCCGGCACGACCAGGCTGAGCACAGCAGCCAGCCCGGGGTCCTTGCGCGTCGTTGCCATGATCCAGACTTAGCACAACCCGTCCACGTGGGCTCACCCGGGTCCGAGCCCCGTGAGGGTCGTGACAAGGGGCGGCGAACTGAGCCATACTTTGCCCTCGATTTTTTCGTCGATTTTTCACATGGAGTCCCGCCCCCTTCCCGCGTGGGACGACCCGGCGCTCACGTCCGCGCCCCCTGAGGCCGTGTCGCACACGTCGTCGCTCGCGTCGATGCGTCGGCTCGCCGCCGGCCCGGTGGTGCGGTTGGTCGCGATCGTGGTCGCCATCCGCCTGGCGACCGCCGTGCTCGCGTTTTTCGCGCAGGTGACGCTCCCACAGCATCAGGATCAGGGGTTCGGCGTGTACCGGCACAAGCACGCCTTCTGGGACAACTTCGCCCGGTACGACTCCGGCTGGTATCACGGCATCGCCCGCACCGGCTACGCGTGGGTGGAGGGGGGCCGCAATAACCTGGCGTTCTTCCCGGTCTATCCGATGGCCATGCGAGCGGCAGGCGTGGCGCTTGGCGGCAAGCCGTCCGACTACTACTTCGGCGGCATCCTCGTGTCGTGGCTCTCGTGTGCGGGGGCGATGTTGCTGCTGTATCGTCTGGCGCGACTCGACGTCGACGATGGCGCGGCCGAGCGGTCGGTCGTGTTCGCGCTCTTGCACCCCTTCGCCTTCTTCTTCGGGGTGGTGTACGCCGAGAGCACGTTCCTGCTCCTCGCTCTGGCTGCCTTCTACGGATTCCGTACGCGTCGGTGGGCCCTCGGTGGGGTGGCGGCCTCGCTGGCCTGCATCACGCGTGTCAACGGGATCATGATGGCGCCGGCGCTGCTCTGGATTGCCTGGGCGCACGTCAAGGCCGAGCCCCGTCTCTGGCGTCCGGCGGCGGCGCTGGCGATGGTCCCCGCCGGCCTGGTGGCCTACTCGCTGTACTGCCATGCGCTGAGCGGCAACCCGCTCGAGTGGATGGACAGCATCCGACGCTGGGAGTACCACCCCGGCGGGCTGCCCTGGGACTCCCTGCAGACGCTCATGACGCGTCTTGTGACGCAGCCCTATCACTACCTCGTGCACGAACCGATGGCGCCGTACGACACCCTCAATGGTCTCGCCGCGTTGGTGGCGATCCTTGCGGTTCCCGTTGTCTGGTGGCGCCTGGGCACCGCGTATGCCCTGTTCATGTTGGCCAACCTGGCGCTGCCCCTGTCGTCGGGGCAGTACGAGGGCCTTGGCCGCTACACGACCGTGCTGTTTCCGATTCCCATCCTGCTGGGCACGATCGAGCAGCCCGCTTACCGCATGCTGGCACTGGGCCTCGGGGCGGCCTTCTACACGTTGTGCCTGGCCCTGTTCGTCAACGTCCACCCCATCTTCTGACGCCGGCGTCGGGCAGTCCCTGGCTCACGCGCCCGCTCGTGCGCCCGCCGGCAGGGTGGTGGCCCGCGCGTGTCACCCTGGTCAGAGCCTGTAGACCTTCTTCACGAGGCTCTGGCTCAGGTCGACGATGACCGCGTGGGCGTCGGCTTCGTCGATCACGTGCCGTGTCACGAGCTGCGCGAGGAACGTCGCGTCGACGCGACGGGCGACGTCGTGCCGGGCCGGGATCGACGGGAAGGCGCGCGTGTCGTCGTTGAAGCCGGCCGTGTTGTAGAAGCCGGCCGTCTCGGTGGCCATGTGCCGGAAGCGCAGCATGCCCTCGATGCTGTCGTGGAACCACCAGGGCGGGCCAAGGACGACGGCGGGGTAGTGGCCGGCCAGCGGCGCGAGCTCGCGGCTGTAGGCCGTCTCGTCGAGCGTGAACAGCACCAACGTGAAGCCCGGCTCATTGCCATAGGCGTTGAGCAGCGCGTGCAGGTTGCGCGTGTACTCGGTGGCCAGCGGGATGTCGCAGCCGCGATCGGCGCCGAAGCGCTCGAAGACACGCGTGTTGTGGTTGCGGAAGCTGCCCGGGTGCAACTGCATCACCAGGCCATCCTCCACGCTCATGCGCGCGAGCTCCATCAGCATGTGCGCGCCGAACTGCGTCGAATCGGCCATCGTCGCCGTCCCGGCCAGCGCCTTCGCGTACAGGGCCTCGGCGGCCGCGTCATCGATCCGCTCGGTGTACGGCACGACCACGGCGTGGTCGGTGGCGGTGGCGCCCATCTGCTTGAAGAAGGCGCGCCGTGCCTCGAGTCCCTTGATGAACGAAGCGTAGGTGGTCATCGACTCGCCGGTCAGCGCGCCGATGCGGTCGATCTCGGCCTTCCACGACGGGTGCGACAGCGTGACCGCGATGTCGGGCCGGAACGTCGGCTTGACGTTGCCCCAGCCCTCGTCGCGCATGGCCTTGTGCCACTCGAGCGAGTCGCCGGCCGCGTCGGTGGTGCAGAGCACGGCGATGTTGAAGCGCTCGTACATCGCGCGTGGCAGGAACTCCGGCCGCCGCAGGCAGGCCTCGATCTGGTCGTACACCGCCATCGCGTTGGCGCTGCCGAGCGTCTCGGTGATGCCGAACACGCCCTCGAACTCGTGCTTCAGCCAGGCGCCGGTCGGCGTGCCGCGATACAGGTGGAAGTGATCGGCGAACAACTGCCAGATGCGGCGGGGGGCGGTCTCGACGGGCGTGCCGTCGAGGCTCGGGATGCCCAACTGCTCGAGGCGGATGCCCTGCGAGTAGAGCATGCGCGTCACGTAGTGGTCCGGCACGATCAGCAGCGTCGACGGGTCGGGGAACGGCTCGTTGGTGGCGAGCAGCTTCGGGTCGACGTGGCCGTGGGGGCACACGAGCGGGAGCGTCTCGACGCGGGTGTAGAGGTCGAGCGCGATCTTCCGCGTGGCAGGATCCGGATCGAAGTAGCGATGCGGGTGCAGCATGGCTGCACAGCTTAACGCTTAACGCTTAACGCTTAACGCGTAACGCTCAACGCCGAACGCCGAACTCGCCGCGCGCCGCAGGCGCATACAGGTGAGCTTGAACGCCGAACGTCTAGTGCTTAACGACTAGGCAGGTCAGCACTTGCACCGTGACGGGCCTATACTCCGGCAGGCGGACGCCGATGAGCCACGAACCCCCGCAAGGATCTGCATCACGTCCCACCACGGCCGGCCTCATGCAGCAGTCGACGGCAGCACTGTTCGAACTCCTGGGCGACGCGGTCCACGACGCGGTCGTCTTCACCGACGCCGAGGGCACCGTCACCTTCTGGAACGAGGCGGCGACGCGCCTGTTCGGCTGGACGGCGGAGGAGATGGTGGGCCGCCCGCTCCTCGAGCGCTTCCCGCCACACGCACGGCCGCCGGTCGCGGCGCAGCAGGCGGCCGCGGTGGCGGGCACGGCGTCGGAGGGCGAACAGGAGGACTACCGCAAGGACGGCAGCCGCGTGTGGGTCGACACGCGCGTCCGCCCCCTGCGCCGTCCGGACGGCACCGTTGCTGGCGTGCTGCGCGTGGTGAGCGACATCTCCGCTCGCCGCCGAGCCGAGCGTGCGCGTGAACTCGAGAGCGAGGTGCTCCGGCTTGCGCTCGCTGCTGCCGAGGCCGGTGTCTGGCACTGGGACATCGAGGCACAGCAGGTCAAGTGGTCGCCAGAGAACTACCGCCTGTTCGGCGTCGATCCGCAGCGCGAGGTCAGCTACGAGGTCTGGAAGCACGCGGTCCATCCCGAGGACGTGCCGCAGGCCGAAGCCGCGATCACGGCCGCGCTGAGGGGACAAGCCCCGGAGTTCCGTGCGGAGTTCAGGGTCTCCCACCCTGAGCGCGGGCTGCGCTGGCTGCTCGGTGTCGGCAAGGTGTGGCGCAACGAGCAGGGCGTGCCGACCCGGCTCACGGGCATCAACTTCGACATCACGGAACGCCGCGTTGCGCTCGAGGCGCTGCGGGAGAGCGAGGCCCGGCTCGATCGGGCGCAGCACGCCGCGCGCCTCGGGAGCTGGTCGTGGGAACCGGCGACGGGCAAGGTCTGGTGGTCCAGGGCCATTCACGAGCTCTTCCAGTTCGGACCCGACGTGCAACCGGGCGTCGCCGCCTTCATGGCCGCGGTCCACCCCGACGATCGGGCGCGCGCGGCAGAGCGGATGGAGGAGATCAAGGCCGGCGCGGACGGATTCGCCGACGACCTCCGCATCCTGAGGCCCGACGGCACGGTGGTGTGGCTCGACAGCCGTGGCCAGGTCATCCGCGATGCCGCCGGACGCGTGATCCGCGTGGACGGGACCGACCAGGACATCACGGAGCGGAAGCACACCGAGGCGCTCCTGAGGCGACACAGCCGCGTGCTCGAGATGATCGCCGCGGGGCGGCGCCTCGAGGATGTGCTCGCCGAGATCGCCGCGGGCATCGAGGAGCAGCTTCCAGGCGCGCTTTGCTCGGTGCTGTTGGTGGACCGCGACGGCCGGCTCCGCCTCGGCGCGGCGCCCCACCTGCCGCCCGACTTCGCGCTGGCCGCCAACGGCGCGCCCATCGGCCCGAGCAACGGCACCTGCGGCGCCGCGGCGTCGCTGCGGCGCATCGTCGAGGCGCCGGACATCGCCACCGACCCGGTGTGGGGCGACTACAAGGACCTGCCGCTGGCGCATGGCCTGCTGTCGAGCCTGTCGGTCCCGATTCTGGCGAGCGGCAACGTGCCCGGCGTGCCGGCCGGTACCGTGCTCGCGACCTTCGGCGTGTACTGGCGCCAGGCCCACGGGATCGACCCGAACGCACGCGTGATGCTGGCCGACACGCTGGATGGCGACGACGCTCACGAGCGGCGCATGCATGGCGCGGGGTCCGGGGCGGCCTACCTGGCCCGCGTCGCCATCGAGCGCGCGCTGGGCGAGGAGGCGCTGCGGGCCAGCGAGCAGCGATTCCGCAGCGTGCTCGACGCCTCGCCCACCGTGGTCTACCTGAAGGACATGCAACGGCGCTACATCTTCGTCAACCGGCACATGGCGGAGATCTCCGGCATCCCGGCGGACCGCTGGGAGGGGCGCACGGCGCACGAACTGCTGCCCCCGGAGCTCGCCGATCAGTTCGAGGTCAACGACCGCCGGGTGCGCGAGACCCTCGTGCCGTCGCAGTTCGAGGAAGTTGCGACGTTGCTCGATCGCGAGGCCACGTACCTGTCGGTCCAGTTCCCGCTGTTCCGCGAAGACGGCACGCCCTACGCCATCTGCGGGATCTCGACCGACATCAGCGACCGGAAGCGGGCGCAGTGGGAGCGCGACTACCTCTGGGAGAACTCGCCCGATCCGATGTGCGTCGGGGGCTTCGACGGGTACCTGCACCAGGTGAACCCCGCGTGGACGGCGCGCCTCGGCTGGACCGCCGAGGAACTGTGCTCACGCCCGGCGCTGGAGTTCGTGCATCCCGACGACGTGGCCGCCACCATCCACGCGGCCGAGCGCATGATGAGCGACGGTTCGGTGAGCGGCTTCGAGAATCGCTACAGGACCAGGGAGGGCACGTACCGGTGGTTCTCCTGGAACTCCATTCTCCTGGCCGATCGACAGGCGATGTACGGCTTCGTGCGCGACATCACCGAGGAGCGACGGCTCCAGGAACAGGTGCGGCAGTCGCAGAAGATCGAGGCCATCGGCCAGCTGGCCGGGGGCATCGCGCACGACTTCAACAACCTGCTCACCGTCATCAACGGGTATGCGGCACTGCTCCTCGGCGCACCGCACCTCACCGAGAGCGTGCGCGAGCCGCTGGCGGCCATCCGTGACGCGGGTGATCGCGCCGCCGGCCTCACGGCCCAGCTCCTCGCCTTCGGTCGCAAGGCCATGGTGGAGCCGCGCGTCCTCGACCTCAACGTCGTGGCCGACGGCTCGTCGCGCATGCTCCGACGCCTGATCGGCGAGGACATCACCCTGGAGACGGAGCTCGGCGCGAGCCGCGCCCACGTGCGCATCGACCCGGGGCAGTTGGAGCAGGTGCTGATGAACCTGGCCGTCAACGCCCGCGATGCCATGCCGCGCGGCGGCCGCCTGCGCATCACCACGGCCGACGCCACGCTGACCACCTCGGCGGACGAGCTGTCCGAGGTGCCCGCCGGACCCTACGTGCGGCTCACCGTGAGCGACACCGGAGAGGGCATGTCGGAAGCGGTGCAGTCGCACATCTTCGAGCCGTTCTTCACCACGAAGGGCCTGGGCAAGGGCACGGGCCTCGGGCTGGCGACCGTGTACGGCATCGTGCGACAGGCCGGCGGGACGATCCGGGTCGACAGCGGCGTCGGCCGGGGCACCTCGTTCCACGTGTTCCTGCCCGCGCTCGATGGCCCGGTGGGCGAGGCGGGCGCCAGGGCGGGCGGAGTGTCGCCACGCGGCCACGAGGTCGTGCTGATCGTCGAGGACGAGCCCTCGGTGCGCCAGTTCACGATGTCGGCACTCGAGGCGCACGGCTACGAGGTGCATGCGGCCTCGTCGCCCACCGAGGCCCTGCGCATCGCGGAGGGCCTCGGCGAACGGGTCCGCCTGCTCATCACCGATGTCGTGATGCCGGGGATGGGCGGCGGCCAGCTCGCCGACACCCTCCGCGCCGCGTACCCCGGCCTGCGCGTGCTGTTCATGAGCGGCTACAACGACGACGCCGTGGTGCGTCACGGCGTGGAGACCGCCACCGACGCATTCCTGCAGAAGCCGTTCACGCCGGCGGCGCTCGCGGCCAGGGTGCGCGCCGTGCTCGACGGCCGCGGCGCGCGCTGACGCCGACGCGGCGGCGCGTCAACGGCGATGCGCCGGCGACCGGCCTGGTTGGGGGACGCGTCCGTGACCTGGTCATGACGTCGGCGCGACGCCCGTGGAACCGGCACGACACCCGGGTCGCAGGTCCGTCGAGCAGAGTTTTCCCGGCGAGCACGCGAGCGTCGCACGAGACATGCACGCTGGTCTCGGACACACGACGTGGGACGGACCTCGCTGTTGCTGGCCCTCGGGATCGTGCTCGACGTGGCTGGCGCCACCTGCCTGAAGCTGTCGCACGGCCTCACGCACCCAATGCCGTCGGCGCTGATGTTCGCCTGCTATGCCGCCAGCCTCAGCATCCTGGCGGTCGCCTTCCGCGACATCGATCTCAGTGTTGCCTACACGATCTGGTCGGTCACCGGCATCACGCTGGTGGCGTCAGTCGGGATCATCGCGTTCGGTGAGCCGGCGACGTTGGCCCGACTGTTCTGGATGACCGTCATCCTCGCAGGCGTCGTCGGCCTGCGCTGGGCCTCGGCTGGCGCCTCGTAGCGGCGGCTCGTGCCGGTGGGCGCTGTCGTGCCAACTCCCAGGCCAGCACCAGGGCGCCGCGCACCGCCGCGACCGGGGCGCCGGCCAGCGTGATGCGGGTCCAGCCCTGGCGGCCCCACGCGCCTGCTGCCGGGGCGAACGTGTCTGAGGCCTCGGCCACCAGGGCCGCCTGCGCGTCGGGCGTCAGGTTCACCGAGGCGACCTGCTCGTCGGCCAGCAATCCCGCGAACACGCGCCCGCCCAGGCGGAAGTCGGGGTGGCCCATGTGGGCGCCCTCCTCGACGCCCTCGAGGGCGAGCAGCACGGCGCGGATGTCGTCGGCGGTCACGGCAGGTCGACGGGCAGCAGGCGGCAGGCTACTTGTCGGCGGCCGCCAGTGAGGCGTTGAACATCCAGCTGATGCCGAAACGGTCGACCAGCTGGCCGAAGCGCGCGCCCCAGAAGGTGTCCTGCAGCGGCGTCTCCACCCGGCCGCCCTCGGCGAGCGTCACGAACTGGGCCTCGACGATGGAGGTGTCCGTGTAGTTGAGGATCACGTTCATGTTCGTGCCCGGACCGACCTGCAGGCCCGGGTAGGCGTCGCTGATCATCAACTGCGAGTCGCCGATCTTCAGCGTCGCGTGCATGACCTGCTCCCCCTGTTCGGCCGTGAACTGCCCTCCGGGGACGTCCTTGTAGTGCTGCAGGAACTCGACGGTGGCGCCCAGGGCGTCGACGTACAGGGCGATGGCCTGGGCCGCGTTGCCACTGAAGTGGAGGTAGGGATTCACGGACGTGAGGGACATGGACTCGATTCCTTCGGCGCGCGACGTGCGCGCTCATGCCGACAGAGACGGAGACGACATCAGGAAGTCATCGGTGCCGTCGGCCAGGTCACCGCGGCCCGAACCAGATCGTGAAGCGCGTGGGGCCGCCGTCTGGCCCGTCGAGTGTGAAGGCCAGCCCGTGGCGCGTGAGGATCTCCTGCACCAGGGTGAGCCCGATGCCCTGACCCGACTCCTTGGTGCTGAAGAACGGCGTGAACAGGTGCGCGCGCACCTCGGGCGCGAGCCCGGGGCCGGTGTCCTCGACCTGCAGGAACGGCTGGGCGCCCGACACCCCGGTACGAATCACCACCTTGCCGTCGTGGTCCACGGCCTCGATGGCGTTCTTGAGGATGTTGACGAGGGCCTGCTCCATCAGCGTGCGGTCCAGGTCGACGGAGGGCACCGGCGCGAGCTCCATCACGATCGCGATGCGGCGGCGGTCGGCCTCGGCGGCCATCAACCGCCGGAGATGGGTGAGCAGGTCGTGCAGGTCGCACGGGGCCAGCCTGGGCTCGGGCAGGCGGACGACGTCGGCGAAGGCCTTCATGAAGGCACCGAGCTGCGAGGTGCGGTTCATCACCACGTGCAGGGCGCCCTCGAGGTCCGTGCGCGCCTCGCCGGGCAACTGCTCGGCGAGCACCAGGCAGGAGCCGAGCAGCGAGTTGGACGCGGCCACCGAGTTGTTCACCTCGTGCGACAGCATCCGGATCAGCTTCTCGTACGCGGCCTTCTCGGCCTGCCGCAGTTCCTCGGTCATCTCCTCGATCAGCAGGAACGTGCGGCTGAACCCGCGGTCCATGAACGTGCCGCGGCTCGCCTTGGCGCGTCGTCCGCCCGGCAGCGTCACCAGCGCGGAGGGCACGCTGGCCACCGCGTCGATCACGTCGTGGAGCACCGATCCCTCGGTGTGCGCCGGCAGTCCAGGTCGGACGTCGGGGCCGAGCAGACGCGCCGCCGCAGGGTTCACGAAGTCGACGCGGGCGTCGTGGTCGAGGATCACCGCGCCCGACGGTGACACGTCGAGCAGGCTTTGCAGGAAGTGGTGCTGCTCGCGCACCCGCACGCGCTCGGCCCTGAGCGCATCGGCCATGCGGTTGTAGATCTCGATGAGCCGATCGATCTCGATCTGCCCGGTCGGCAGGAAGCGGGTGGTGTAGTCGCTCTCCTCGAGCAACTGGGCGCTCTCGCGCACCAGCGCATGTGCCCGCAGGAGGCGGTCGACGAGCCACGCGCCCACGCCTGCCGACACGACAAGGCCCGCTTCCAGTGCGAGCAGGCCCCACACGGACCCGCGCGCAAGGTGCCACGCCAGCACGGCGGCGACGCCGTGCAGTACGAGGAGGTACGCGTAGAAAAGGCGCCGGAGCGTCACGAAGGGAAACCGGAAGGCCTGCGCGTGCCGGCTGCAGCCCGTCGCCGACGGACCGTCGCCCTACACGGAGATGCCATGCTTCTCCAGGCGACGATACAACGCGGCGCGGCTGAAGCCGAGCGACTCGGCGACGCGGCTGACGTTGCCCCCATGGTGCCGCAGCGACTTCAGGATCATCGCCCGCTCGATCTCCTCCATCGTCATGCTGCCGACGGGCGGCAGGGCGTCCTGCGCGGCCGTCGGGCTGGCCCCTTCCATCTCCGAGGTCGCACGGAAGTCGTCCACGTCGAGCACCTGTCCAGGAGTCACGAGCGCAGCGCGCTCGATCCACTGCTTGAGCTGTCGGATGTTGCCCGGCCACGGGAGGGCCTGCAGCCACTTCCCGGCGGCGGGGCTGATGGTGAGCGATTCGCGTCCCTGATGCTGCGCGAGCGCTTGCACGAACCGCTGCGCGAGCAGCGGGATATCACCGGGCCGCTCGCGGAGCGCGGGCAGATGCACGGTGATCAGGTTGATACGGTAGAGCAGGTCCTCGCGGAACTCGCCGCGCTTCACCATCTCGGGGAGCGCGCGGTTGGTGGCCGCGACCACGCGCACGTCGACGCTGCGCTGCTGGCTGGACCCGAGGACCTCGTACGTGCGGTCCTGCAGCACCCGCAGCAGTTTCACCTGTGACGATGCGTCGAGGTCGCCGATCTCGTCGAGGAAGATCGTGCCGCCATCGGCCAGATCGAAGCGCCCTTGCCGGTCGTGACGCGCGTCGGTGAAGGCGCCGCGCACGTGACCGAACATCTCGCTCTCGAACAGCGACGCCGAGATCCCGCCGAGGTTGACCTTCACGAACGGCTTGCGCCGGCGGTGGCTGTTGCGGTGCAGCGCGTCGGCGATGAGCTCCTTGCCGGTGCCGCTCTCGCCGGTGATCAGCACGGACGCATCGGTGGCCGACACGCGCCCCACCAACTGCAGCAGCTTCAGCATCCGCGCGTCGGCGGTGACGATGGCGTCGAAGTCGTAGCTGGCGTCGAGGTCCTCGCGCGAGACGGGTGTTGTCTCCTGGCCGCGGACCGATCCGGCCAGGCGCAGTGCGGTCTGCACCGTCTGCAGCAGCGCCGGGTTGCTCCACGGCTTGGTCACGAAGTCCGCCGCGCCCAGTCGCATGCCCTCGACGGCCAGCGAGATGGACCCCCACGCGGTCACGAGGACCACCGGCAGCAACGGGTGCGCCTCGCGGACCCGTCGCAGCAGGTCGAGCCCCTCGTCGCCCGAGGTGCGGCGCGAGAAGTTCATGTCCTGCAGCACCAGGCTGCACGCGTGTGCCGAGAGCCACTCGACGGCCGCATCCGCGGTACCGACGGCGTGCGTGCGGTAGCCGGCCTGCTTGAGCAGCAGCGCCAGCGACGCCCGCACGGCGTCATCGTCGTCGGCGATCAGGATGGGCGCCGTGTCGGTTCTCGCGGAAGAGGGCATGGCCATTGTCGGGGAATGCTGCGATGCTGCGATGCCACGTGAGGTAGGGCCGCGTGTCCCACGCGGCCGCCATCCACAACGGCGCGGTCGGAGACCGCGCCCTACCGGGAGCTACCCGACGCTACTCGTAGCGTAATGCTTCGGCCGGCGGGATGCGCGTGGCCAGCAGGCTCGGGTACCAGCCGCAGAACGAGGTGAGCACGAAGAGCAGTGCCGCCGCGAGCACGAGGCTTGCCGCATAGATGCCCGGCGGGACCGGGCCCAGCCAGCCGAACATCGGCAACTGGGCCAGGATGATCGCACCGAGGCCGATGGCGATGCCCGTCATCAGGGCGAGCTCCATGAAGATCTGCAGCTTGATGCGCGCGCGGTCGGCGCCCTTGGCGCGCCGTAGCCCGAGTTCGCGAATGCGCTGGGTCACGTTCTGCCAGAGCACGCCGCTCAGGCCGAGCGCGACCATCAGGAGCAGGAAGCCCGCCACCATGCCCATGATGGCGAGCGGCGTCAGGTAGTTGCTGCGCAGGTACTCGCTGCGCACGTCCTCGACCGGCTTCATCGTGAAGCCCCAGTCCGGTGCGACGGACTGCAGGTTCTTCACGAGGCGTTCCTCGAACTGCGCGTCCACGCCGGGGCGCAGCCGCAGCACGATGGCTGCCGGCAACTGCGCCTCGACGCGTGCGTCCGCCGGCTTGCCGTCTGCGGCCGCCGGCTGCCCGTTCGTGCCCGCGGCACTGGCGGCCGGGGCCTGCGAGGCCGACACGATGTCGTTGCGCTCGAACATGTAGTTGCCCGGGGTCGAGTACTCGCCGAACTGCCGGTAGTCCTGGAGCACGCCCACGACGCGCTGCGGCCGCGCCGGCCCCTGGTCTGGGCGCGGCGCGCTCGTGTCGCCCCGCGGCATCATCTTGCCCGCCGCCTGCTCCGTGCCGAAGATCGCGCGCGCCATTGCCGCGTTGATCACGACCGCATCCCAGTTCTGCCCGGAGTCCTCGCGCGAGAACCAGCGCCCGTGCACCACGGGAATCGACAGCGTGGCTGCGAGTTCGTCGCCGGCGCTGTTGCCGTTGAACGACACCTCCGTGCCGTCGGGCAGCGTGACCTCGCTGTTCCACTCCCAGCTGCGGAACGAGGGCATCAGCACGTGGCTGGCGCTCTCCACCTCGGGCGCCTGTCGCACGGCGTCCATCAGGCGCGCGAAGCGTGCGAGCCGCTCGCGCTCGACCTCGGGCGTCGCGTCGATGCCGCGCGGCACGCGCACGACGATGTCCCAGATCCGTTCGTACGAGAATCCGAGCGGCGCCTGGTAGTTGCGCCAGTAGTGCACGGCCACCGTGGTCACGGCCGCGAGCACGAGGAACGAGAGCAGGATCTCGGTGACGATCAGGAAATTGGCGCGCTTGCGGTTCCAGATCAGCTTCAGCAGGTGCAGGGCCATGGCTTACCTCGTTCCCTTCAGCGCGACGACAGGGTGGACGCGCGACATGCGCCACGCGGGATAAACACCGGACAGCAGGCCGAACACCACCGATAGCCCGACGCCCCACAGGAAGATGCGGGGGTTGAGCGACATGTCGGCGTAGGGAATCAGGCCACTCTGGTTGATCGCCCGCAGCACGAATCCCGCGAACAGGAACCCGAGCAGGCCGCCGATCATGGTCAGCGCCAGGTTCTCGACGACGAACTGCACGACCAGTGTGCGGCTCGACGCGCCGAAGGCCTTGCGCACGCCGATCTCGGAGGCCCGTTCCATGATCCGGCTCACGTTCAGGTTGACCAGGTTGATGGCCGGCAGGGCCATGAACAGCAGCGCTGCACCGGCCAGCACCATGCGGAGGAACCCGCCGTAGGTGCGCGTGAAGTCCGTGTTCCCCGGGTACATGTTGCGTCCCGTGCTCTCGAAGGGGGTCTCCAGCGTCGCCGAGAGGGTCTTCCAGTTCGAGTTCGCTGGCGGCTTCCACGTGCCGAGGCGCGAGACGAACTCGGCCCGGACGTCCTCGGCGCGCGCGTTGGGCGCGAGCAGGAACGCCGGCGTGTAGTCGCCGAGGTACTCCTCCTCCCATCCTTTGGACTTCTGCGTCGTGAGCGGCGCGTAGAGGTCGGCCGAGGGTGTGCGCAGCGACGGCACGTCCTTCACCACGCCGATCACCTGGAAGCGCTGCCCGTCGGCGTCCAGGTACTGCCCGACGGCGGGCCGGTCGCCGAAGAAGCGCTTGCGGCTCGTCTCGTTGATCACGACCACCAGGCGGGCCGACGACACATCGGCGGCGCCGTACGCGCTGCCCTCGAGGAACGTGAACTGGTAGACCTGCCAGAACTCCGCGTCGGTGTGCTTCAGCGACGACTCGATCTTGCGGCCCTGCACGAACGAGGTCGCCACCGACCCGTCCGTCTGGACCGTCATGCGCTCCACGCCCGGCAGGTTGCGCGCGTAGTCGTGCACCAGGCGATAGCCCGGCGGGCTCTGCCACGTGTTGCCGTCGCCCTGCATGCGGGCGCGCCGCATCACCAGGGTGCGCGACAGGTTCACTTCGGGCGGCATCGGCGACAGGGCATGGTCGAACAGCGCGACCGCCACGGTCAGCACCACGAGCGTGAAGCTGGTGCCGAACAGGCTGATCGCCGTGAACACCTTGCGGCGCTGCAGGACCTTCCAGGCGAGGGTGAGGTAGTTCTTCAGCATGATCGTCTCTCGGCCTTCGTCATCCGGCCGTCGGCCTTCGTTCAACGCTTGTCGGTACCCGATACCCGGTACCCGGTACCCGATCACGGCCGGCTCGAAGAGCCGGCCCGACCCGTGAGCGCGGGCTTCGCCGCGCTCACTGCACCTGTCGCCCGTCGAAGAGCCGCACGATGCGGTGCGTCTGCTCCGCCTTCTGCGGGTCGTGCGTGACCATCACGATCGTGGTGCCGTCGCGGTTGAGCGTCTCGAGGATGCCCATGACCTCGTCGCCCATCGCGGAGTCGAGGTTGCCCGTCGGCTCGTCGGCCAGCAGCACGATCGGCTTGCCGACGATGGCGCGCGCGATGGCGACACGCTGCTGCTGCCCGCCCGAGAGCTGGGAGGGGAAGTGGTTGACGCGCGAGCTCAGGCCGACGCGGTCGAGCGCCTCGAGTGCCAGCTCGCGACGCTGCTTGCCGCTGCCGGGGCGATAGAGCAGCGGCAGTTCCACGTTGTCCACGACCTTCAGGTCGGGGATCAGGTGGAAGGTCTGGAAGATGAAGCCGATGTCGCGATTGCGCATCCGCGCCAGGTCCTTGTCGCGATACGACTCGACGCGCTTGTCGTTCAGCGTGATCTGCCCGTCGCTCGGCTCGTCGAGCAGCCCCATCAGGTTCAGCAACGTGCTCTTGCCGCAGCCCGAGGGGCCCATGATCGACACGAACTCGCCCTGGTCGATGCGGAGGTTGATGTCGGCCAGCGCGACCGTCTCGATGCGGTCGGTCCGGTACACCTTCTGGATCTGTTCGAGGTGGATCATTGTTGGCTCGTTTCGGCAGTCGGCAGTCGGCAGACCGTACCCGGTACCCGGTACCCGGTACCCGCTACTTGATGCGCAACTCCGGTGCGTACTCGTACTCGCGCATGTCGGAGGCGATGATTTCGTCGCCGGCGGACAACCCGTCGACGACTTCGAACCAGTCGAAGTTCGAGACGCCCAGGCGGACCGGCGTGCGGAAGGCGCGGCCGTTGCGCAGCACGAACACCTGCTGCGCGCCGCCGCCCTGCGCGAAGGGGCCGCGCGCCACGCGCAGCACCTGGGCCTTGCGGTCGGTCACGACCTGCACGTCGACGCGCAGGTTCGAGCGCAGCCAGGCGGCGTCGGGATCGTCGAGGGCCACCTGGAAGCGCAGCGCGCCGTTCTGCATCTGCGGCTCGACGACGCTCACGCGGCCGTCGGTGACCAGTTCGTCGAGGCGCACGCGCACCGGCTGGCCGACGCGGATGCGCGAGGCGTTGACGTCGGATGTGGTGGCCTCGACGCGGAACACGCTGAGGTCGGCGACGCGCGCCACGACGTCGCCCTTGCGGACCAGCGCGCCCTCGTCTTCCTGCACGAACGTGAGCACACCGTCGCGGTCGCTCTTGGTGGTGGTGAGGTCGAGCAGCCGCCGCTGCTGCGCATCCTCGGCGCGCAGCGACTGCATCTCCAGCGACAGGCCGTCGAGCTGCGCGCGGTTGGTGGTCTCGGCGTTGATGCGGCTCTGCTTGAGGCGCGCGAGGTCGACCGCGGCCTGCGCGGCCTTGAGCTCGGCCTCGCGGAGGACGTCCTGCGACACGAGGCCGTCCTTGGCCAGCGACTGGTTGCTCGCCAGGGCTGCCTTCAGGGCCTGCAGCTCGAGGTCCTTGGACTTGATCTGGCCGTCGAGCTCGATGAGCTGCGACTCGAGGGTGAGGCGCATCCGCGCCTGCTCGTTGCCCTTCAGGGCGATGCTCTGGCGCAGCTTCTCGGCCTCGAGCTCGGAGTCGCTCGTGTCGAGCCGCACGATGGGGTCGCCGGCCTTCAGCGTGTCGCCGACGCGCCGGAGCACCGCGAGCACGCGGGCGTCGATCGGGCTCGAGATGACGTGCTCGACGGCCGGCACCACGGTGCCCGAGGCCGTGAGCGAGGCCTCGAGCGGGCCGCTCTCGACGCGCGCCGTGCGGACGCGATCGCGGCGCACCGAGGGGCGGAGGAGGTCGGTGCCCCACGCCAGGGCCGACGCCAGGACCACCAGGACGGCGGTGACCGGGAGCCAGCGCCTCAGCTGGGCGCGCCTGCGAACGGAAGTCTCGATGGGGCGATCCACGCCTCCTTCAAGAGCAACCGGCGTGCCTGAATATCGTTCGATATTCCGCGGATCCGGCGGACGGACCGTTCAGGCCCGGACGAAGGGGTGTTCGGAAGCGGACAGTTCATGCCTCATGCGTCATGCCTCATTCCTCATGACAAGGCACAAGGCACAAGGCACAAGGTACAAGCCGTCCCTATCCTGCCGTGACGTGGATACCCCGGGCGGCGAGGGCGTCGAGCAGCGCGGGGGCGTGGCCGTCGAGGCCGAGGCGCTCGGGCGGGTGCACGCCTGGTGCCGCCACGCGGCCTTCGCCCAGCCAGCGGGCGACGATGGCGGCGGGCATGCCGGTGGTGCGGGCCATGCTGCTCAACGGGCTGTCCGGCCCCGGCCGGTCGACCATCGTCCAGCGGAACGCCACCGGGCCGTCGGGGCCGTCGCCCTCGACGTCCACGCGCAGCACCGTGAGGTCACGCTCGCCCGGCGCGTACTGCCACTGCGGGAAGAGCACCGCCTCGGCGAGTGCGCGCGGCGCGATCGTCTGGCCACGGACGAGGCGCGGCTCCGTGGCGAAGAAGCCAGAGTCGGCGAGCACGCGCATGGCCGCGAGGTGCCCCGGATAGCGCAGGGTGCGTTCGACCATCGCGTCGGCGGCGACCGTGTCGACGAGGCTGCGCAGGCCATCCGTGTTGAAGGCCTCGAGCGGCCCGACTCCCGGCACGTCGACGGTCACGGCTTCGCTGAGGGCAGGCAGCGTGAGGGGACGCCCGCCGCGCACGAGGCGCGCGGGCCGCGTGTATTCCTCGATCACGTCGCCGGGCGCGAACGGGGCCTTGTAGAAGAACGGCGGCTGCGGGTCCACCGGCAGGCCGCCGACGTCGATCACGGCACTGGTGACGCGGGTCAGGCCCCGTGCGCCATGCCCCACGAGGGCGTGGCTCAGGCCGGGCGCGACGCCGCAGTCGTACACGACGACCGCTCCCGAGGCCTGCGCCGTCGCGCTGTCGCCGCGAGGGTCCT
>NZ_JBIINP010000238.1:0-5723 GCF_044337415.1 Luteitalea sp. | reverse complement strand
CGCCCCCCGTTCCGCCTCGCCACGTCATCGTCGTCTTCGAGGAAGAGGGCGTGCCGCTTGGCGACGCTCTTGCCCGACGACGAGTCGACGTAGGTGATCTGGGCGAACCTGGCCCGCATCGACCACGACGTGTGCAGGTTGAAGACCCGGTAGGCCAGGTACTCGCGCGCCAGGTAGGGCGCGTACTCCGGTGTGTCGCGGCAGTGCGTCACGATCTTGAGTGACGACTGGCCGTCGAACGCCGTGCCGGCCAGGGCGGTCTTGTCGAAGTCGATGCGCAGCGGCGGGAAATCGCAGGTGCGGCTATCGAGCCTGGACTTCCCGCGGGTGCCCAATCCCATGGGAATCGGCGCGCCCTGCCCACCGGCGGCGGCCACGGTGAGCGTCCCGGGGTATCGCCGTGGGCTGTCAGGTTTGCGGTCCTTGATGACCGCCTTGAAGTCCGCGGTGATCGTGACCGCCAGGGTCTCGGACGACGCGAAGAGCGGGCGGTTCTCGGCTGCGACGCGCCGCGCCGCGATGGTCGCGTCGTCCGGCCAGGGCGCGTCGAGTGTGGGGGGTGGGGCGGCAGGCTTGGGCGGCGCGGCCTGACCGCCGGCCAGAACCACAGCCGAGGCAAGCACCCACAGCGCCGCACATCCCGCCGCCCGTCCGCCCGGTATCGCCATGATGCCGAAGTATAGCCACGACAGGGCACATGAGCGGGTCGAAGGGCAACACGGCGCGCCTGGCGCGGCCCTCACCGCACGTCGGGCACGCGGTCCGCGTAGCTGTCGCCGGTGTACATCCGCACCACGCTGCCGTTGTCTTCGGTGAAGCGCACCACCTCACCGACCACGCCGCCACCCGTCCGTGCGGTGAAGCGGAACCGGCCGCCGCCGAGCGGCTCGAGCGTGACGGGATTCTCGAGGGTCGGCGCATTGGGTGTGATCAGCACGAGCTTCTTGTCGAGCAGCACCACCTGCTGGTCGCCGAAGCGACTGCGATACACCCCGGCAAAGCGCGCCCACGTGTCGTCCCACGGCACCACAGGCGGCTTCGGCGTGGACCGCTTCGCCACCGCCTGGCCGACCGTGCTCATCAACTGCCGCGCGATGGCCGCAGGCTCCGCGTCCTGGGCGTTGGTCAGCACGATCACGCCGACGCGACCGTCGAGCTGGATCAACGTCTGGGTGGTGTAGCCGGGATACGAACCACCGTGCCCCACGTACGTCTTCTCGCCCACGCGGCTCACCGAAAAGCCGATGGCGTTGCCGTTGGTCCAGGTCTCCTCCACCGAGCGCACGCGGTGCATCTCGCGGAGCGACCCCGTGCCGAGGAGGCGATCACCGCCCCGCGCGCCGCGGCGGAACTGCGCCGACACGAACTTCGCCATGTCCTCGACGGTCGACGTGATGCCGGTGGCCGCCGCCATGCCGCGCGCATCGATGAATCCGAACGACTGCCGGGTGCCGTCGGGCATGCGCCGGCCGTAGCCCGTCGCCATCCCCGGTGCGTCGACGTCGACACTCGACGAGGTCATGCCCAGCGGCGTGAAGATGTTGCGGGTGACGAAGTCGGCCCAGCGCATCCCGCTCGCGGCCTCGACGACGAGCCCGGCGACCGAGTAGGCGAGGTTGGAGTACTTCCACCGGACCTGCGGCGCGAACGCCGCGCTCCGTGCACTCATCAGCTCCCGCAACTGCCCGGTGGTCGGGAACTCGTAGGTGGTCCAGTGATCGCCCGCCTCCCGCTGCAGCCCGGAGCTGTGCGTCAGCAACTGCTCGACGGTGATCGGCCCATCGTCATCCCCGGCTGGCGTCATGCGGAACCACGGCAGGTGCTGCGAGACCGGGTCGTCGAGGCGCACCTTGCCCATCTCGCGCAACTGCATGATCGCGGTGGCCGTGAACAGCTTGGAGTGCGACGCCATGCGGAACTTCATCTGCGGCGTCATGGGCCGCTTCGCTGCGACATCGGCAAAGCCGAAGCCCTTCACCCACACGAGTTCGTCGCCGGCGACCACGCCCACGACGACACCCGGTAACTCGCGGTAGGCGATCTGCCCCTCGAGCCACGCCGAGAACAGGCGCTCCTGCCCGAGCACCTCCGGGTCGGCCGCAATGGGAGCGACCGGGGCCTCACGGTCCTGGGCGCGGACGGGCGCGGCCGCGACGGGCCAGAACAGTGACGCCAGCGCCAGGGCCAGCACCGGGGCGGCTACGAAACGACGGGGCATGTCGGCTCCTCGGACGAGTAGCGGTCATCCTCACCTCCGCAGCCAGCCGCGTCAAGGCCCCACGGCGCCGGGGGCGTGGCCCAGGCGGTCTCGGCTGACGGGCAGCGCCGGGACCGACTGTTTATGGTAGTATTGCAACGTTATGGCACGCGTCACGTACTCCCTCGACGAGGCGACGGTCGCCCGCATCAGGCAGACGGCGGAGCGGCTCGGCAAGCCCCAGAGCCACGTCGTGCGCGAGGCGGTCGCCGAGTATGCCGAGCGCGCCGGGCGTCTCAGCGATCGTGAGCGGGAGCACGCGCTGGGCGTGCTCGAGCGCCTGCGGGCGGCGCGGCCGACGCGGCCGGCGGCCGAGGTCGACACGGAACTCCAGTCCCTCCGCGCCGCGCGGCGCGCCGGCGGCCGACGCCACCGCTCCGCATGATCGTCCACGTCGACACGTCCGCCCTGGTGGATGCGCTCACCGGTCCGCGACGATCGCTCGACACGCTGGTCGACCTGACCCGGCAGGGCCATCGCCTCATGCTCTCGTCGATCGTGCTGTACGAGTGGCGTCGCGGCCCCCGCACGCGCGTGGAGCTGACGGCACAGGAGGAGCTCTTCCCGAGCGAGTCTGCGGTGACATTCGGCGCGGCCGAGGCCGTCGTCGCGTCGCGCCTGTACAAGGCCGTACCTCGCGCCCGCGGTCGCGAGATCGACATCGCGGTGGCGGCCTGCGCGCTGGTCGCCGATGCCGCGATCTGGACACTCAATCCCGCCGACTTCCGTGACATCCCCGATCTGCGCCTCGTCTGACCCGCCGCAGGTGATGCGTCCCCTCGTCGATGCTCTGGGGTCGCCGAGCTGGTCGGTGCGCGCCAAGGCGGTCGATGCGCTCCAGGCCCTCGGCGATGTGGCCGTGCCGTCGCTGGTGGCGGGCACGACGCACCCGGACGCGCGCGTGCGGGCCGAGAGCGTGGCGCTGATGGACCACCTCGCCGACGCGCGCTGCCTGGATCCGCTCGTGGCGGCCTTGCACGACAGGTCGGCGCACGTGCGGCGCCTGGCGGTGCACGCCATCGGCTGCCAGCGCTGCAAGATCGCCCCCCTCGCGCTCGACATCGTCGGGCTGCTCGTCGAGCGGGCGCTCGAGGATCCGTCGCCCCGGGTGCGCCGCGTGGCCGTGCACCAGCTCGGGCTCCAGCCGGCGGACCAGCGCGCCATCCTGGCGCTGGAGACCGTGCTGCACGGGGCGACGGACGAGGCCCTCCGCTCGCGCGCCGAGTTCGCCCTGGCGCAGCAACGCGGGTGAGCGCGGATCAGGGTTGCGTCGGCGTGAGCGCCTGCACCAGCGCGGCGCCCTTGGCCTCGGTGAACGCGCCCGTCTCGCGCCACAGGACGAGGCCGGCGCGGTCGACGACCAGCACGTGGATCGTGCCCTCGGTGGTGATGCCGAGCGACTGCTTGAAGGGTCCCTTGTCGAGGTACAGCGTCACCGTGCGCTCGCGCGCCTTGATGTCGGGGATGCCGCCGCGCATGCCGCGGTTGATCGTCCACTGCAGCAGCCGGATCACCGGCCCGATCGTCGGGATCTCGTAGTACTCGGTGCCGGGGATCCGCCCGACGTTGGCCTTCACGAAGGGGACCCACGTGTCGACCATGTCCTGCTGCTTCCGCTCGAAGGCGACGAAGACGACGTTGCGCGTGCCGGCGAAGTCGGCCGGCAGCGTCATGGCGCGTCCTTCGAGGTTCTTGCTCGTGACGGTCGGGAAGCGCGCCTGATCGGCAAGGGCCATCGAGAGCACGAGGGTGACGAGGGTCGTGGCGGCGGAGAGGGTCACTCGACGGTGAGTGTAGCGTGCGCCCGGTTCACCCGCCACGCGCCTGCAGTGCTACCGTCTGCGTCATGAGTCGGACGCGCCGCAACGCCATGTCGCGCCTGCGCCTGGCGATCACGCTCGGGGCAGTGGCCGTCGCCTTCGTCGGCGTGGCCGCCTGGCGGTATGCGCCGCGCGCCAGCGCCGGGCCGTGCGTGGTGGAGATGGGACCGTCGGCCTTGCCCGACGTGCCCGAGACGAGCGGGCTTGCGGTCGGGCGCCGGCAGCCGGTGCTCTGGACACACAACGACTCGGGGAACGACACGGATCTGTTCGCCGTCGACGAGGCCGGGCGCACGGCGGCGCGCGTTCGGGTGCCTGTCGCGATGCGCGATTGGGAGGACGTGTCGGCCGGGCGCTGCCCTGCGGGCGACTGCCTCTACGTCGCCGACATCGGCGACAACGCGCGTCGTCGTCCGCAAGTGTTCCTGCATCGGTTCCCGGAACCCGCCGTGGGCAGTGCCGTCGCGGCGACGGAGACGTTCACGCTCACGTACCCGGACGGCCCCCACAACGCCGAGGGGCTCTTCCTCCTGGGCGAGGAGGCGTTCGTCGTCACCAAGGACCGGAAGGCCACGGTCTACAGGTCGGGACCGCTGCCATCTGGTGGTGGCGCCATCACGCTGCGCCAGGTGGGGAACTTCGGTCTCGAGACGGTGACCGATGCCGAGACGTCGACCGACGGCGCCTCGGTCGTCGTGCGGACGCCGGACCTGGCGTCGCTGCATCGCGCGAGCGACATCCTGAAGGGCAACATGCGTCCGTACGCCACGATCCGGCTCGATGCCTTCCGCGAGGCGCAGGGCGAGGGCGTGGCGATGCGCGGCGACGCGCTGTACCTCTCGAGCGAGGCGGGACACCTGTCGGTGGCCGGCAGCCTGCTGCGCCTGCGCTGCCGTCTGCCGACGCCCTGACGACTCTCTCTCGAGACGCGGCTACGGAAGAGCGGTAGGATCCCGCTCGCGTGCTCACTCCAGGGACCCGCCTTGGTCCGTACCAGATCGTCGATGCCCTCGGTGCGGGTGGCATGGGCGAGGTGTACCGGGCCACCGACACGAACCTGAAGCGCCAGGTCGCGCTGAAGGTACTGCCCGCCTCGGTGGCCGACGACGCACAGCGGCTGGCGCGGTTCCAGCGCGAGGCGGAGGTGCTGGCCGCCCTCAATCACCCGCACATCGCCGCGATCTACGGGCTCGAGCGCGCCGACGGCGTGACCGGCCTCGCGATGGAACTGGTGGAGGGCGACGACCTCTCCGACTGGATCGCGCGCGGGCCCATCCCGATCGACGACGCCCTGCCCATCGCGCGGCAGATCGCCGAGGCCCTCGAGGCGGCGCACGAGCAGGGCATCGTGCATCGCGACCTGAAGCCAGCCAACGTCAAGGTGCGGTCCGACGGCACGGTGAAGGTGCTCGACTTCGGCCTCGCCAAGGCGCTGGACGCGACCGACAGCGCGCAGCGCGCCGCCGAGGCGCTCGCCGTTGCGCCCACGCTCACCTCTCCCGCGATGACTCAGGCGGGCATGATCCTCGGCACGGCGGCCTACATGTCGCCGGAGCAGGCGCGGGGACGCGCCGCGGATCGACGCAGCGACGTGTGGTCGTTCGGGGCGGTGCTGTACGAGATGCTCACGGCTCGTCGCGCGTTCC
>NZ_JBIINP010000237.1:0-5728 GCF_044337415.1 Luteitalea sp. | reverse complement strand
CCTGCAGGTAGCCCTTGACGTCGGCGTCCTTCACGCGTCCGGGCGCGTACTGCGCGCGCACGACGTCGCGTTCGACCATCTGGCGCGTGAGCGGCGCAATGGCCTGCAGCACCTTCAGCCGCTCGTCACGCACGGCGTCGGCGTCGAAGGAGATGGGCGGCTCCATCGCCGTGAGCGCCAGCAGCATGAACAGGTGGTTCTGCACCATGTCGCGCAACGCGCCGGCCTGCTCGTAGTACCCGCCGCGCGAGCCGATGCCATCCGACTCGGCCACCGTGATCTGCACGTGGTCCACGTACCGGCGATTCCAGATCGGCTCGAAGATGCTGTTGGCGAACCTGAAGATCATCAGGTTCTGCACCGTCTCCTTGCCGAGGTAGTGATCGATCCGGTACGTCTGCCGCTCGCCGAGCACCTCGGCGAGCGAGCGGTTGAGGGCCTGCGCGGACGCCAGGTCGCTGCCGAACGGCTTCTCCACCACCACGCGACGCCACCCGCCCACGGCGGCCTCGTCGAGCAGGCCCGCCTTGCCGAGTCCTGCAGCAATCGGCGCGAACAGCTGCGGCGGTGTCGCCAGGTAGAACAACGCGTTGGCGCCGGTCCCGTGCTCGCCCTGCAACTCCGTGAGCCGCGCCGCGATGTCGGTGTATAGCGCCGGCTGCTCCACGTCGCCGACCACCACGCCGATGCGGCCGAGGAACCACTCACGCTCCTCGGGGCTCAGCGGCGTGTCGAGATGCTCGTCCACCGTCCGGAGCACATCGTCGGCCAGGCTGGCGCCGACGTCGGCCTGCCGGATGACGGCCAGGAAGGCGAACGCGGGAGGCAGCGCACCCGACCGGCGCAGGTTGACGAGCGCTGGCACGAGCTTCCGGCGCGTCAGGTCCCCGGAGGCCCCGAACCCGACGAACACCGCCGGGTCGGCCGGCGTGATCGCGGCGCGACGCGCGGCGCCGGTGCCTGCGGTGCTCACAACCAGGTCGCCTCCACCGCAGCGCGGAGCGCCTGCAGCCCGGCGGCCACGTCCGGTCCGAGGTGCACGCGCAGCGCCCGGCGCCCGCGCTCCTCGAGCACGCCGAAGTCACCACGCGCCTGCGCGGCCTTGACGACGCCAAACGTGAAGTCGCGTCCCGGCACCTCGAGATCCTGCGCGTCGTCGCAGGTGATCTGCAGGATGACGCCGGAGTTCGGGCCGCCCTTGTAGGCCTGGCCCGTCGAGTGGAGGAAGCGGGGCCCGAAGCCCAGGCACGTGGCCGCACCCGACTGCGCACGAATCACGGCGCGCATCTCCTGCAGCGCCGCGATGTTGTCCGTCGTCATGTCGAGGTAGGCCAGCAACGCGACGTAGTCGCCACCGCCAATCCGCTTGAGATGCGCCGCGATGGCCTCGGCGGGCGTCGCCACGGGCCCGAGCGCCCGCACGTTGCCCTCGTCGGTGAAGATCGCGAGATCGGCGTCGAGGACGACCGGCGCCTCGGCCGGCAGCGCGCCCTCCTGCTCGAACGCGTCGGTGAGCACGCGCGTCTTGATCTTGCTCGCCTCGACGTCGGGCTGGTCGAACGGGTTGATGCCCAGGACCGCCCCGGCGACGGCCGTGGCGATCTCCCAGCGGAAGAACTCCTGGCCCAGCGTATACGCGTCGCGTACGTCGATCTGCACCACCGGCTGGCCGGCGAGGTTCAGCTGTTCGACGAACGTGTCCTGCGCGGCATCGGGCGCCGAGGCCAGCCGGACGTACACGAACAGGCGATCGGCGCCATACGTCGACGGATCGCCCTCGGGCTCGAGGTCCACGGGAATGACCGCCGTACCGTTCTTGCCCGTCGACTCGGCCACGAGCTGTTCGAGCCAGGCGCCGAGCGGCGAGATGCCGGGCGAGGCGAGGATCGTGAGCTTGTCGCGCCCCGCGAGCGCCGCCTCGCCGATGACCACGCCGAGTGCCACGCCGGGGTTGTTGGCGGCATCCTCACGACGGCAGGCATCGGCCATCTGCGCCGCCTCGCCGAGCAGGCGCGCCACGTCCACGCCCCCGAGGGCCGCCGGCACCGTACCGAAGGCCGACAACACCGAGAAGCGGCCGCCCACGGTGGGCTCACCGAAGGCGATGGCGCGGAAGCCATCGCGCTCGGCCACCTTCTGCATCTGCGACCCCGGGTCGGTGATCGCAACCACATGGCGCCCGGCCGCCTCCGCGCCCACCACCTGCACGAGGCGATGGAAGAAGTAGGCCAGGAACACGTTCGGCTCGAGCGTGCTGCCCGACTTGCTCGCCACCAGCACCAGCGTCGTCCGCAGGTCCACGGCGTCGTCGAAGCGCTTCACCTGCGCGGGGTCCGTCGAGTCGAGCACGTGCAAGCGGGGCGAACCCGGGGCACCGCCGATCACGCGGGAGACCACCTCGGGCCCGAGGCTCGACCCGCCCATGCCCAGCAGCAGGATGTCGGTGATGCCCTCGTCGCGGATGGCCTGTGCCAGCGCGGCGCGCGCCGGCAGTTCCTTGCGCTGCTGCTCGATCACGTCGAGCCAGCCGAGCCACTTCTCCTCGCCGCTGTTGGTCCAGAGCGACGCGTCCTTGGTCCAGAGCCGGGCCACGCGACGCTCGGCCGTCCAGGTTGCGAGCGTGCGGGCAATCGCCTCGGCCAGCGAGCCGGGCTGCAGGGTAAGCGGGGTGGCAGTCACGGCGACCAGTGTAATCCCCTCGCTTGGCCCCGTGCAGGCTCGGCAGGGCTGCCCCGCCTGCAGGTATCGGATTGCCTTGTCGCGTCTCGCGCTAGGCTTGCGCATGGCCCTCGAGGAATACCGGCGCAAGCGCGACTTCACGAAGACGCCCGAACCCGCTGGCGATACCGGCGCCACGGCGCGGAACGTGCCAACCCGGTTCTTCTGCGTCCAGAAGCATCTGGCCACGGCGCTGCACTACGACTTCCGCATCGAGCACGAGGGCGTGCTGCTCTCGTGGGCGGTCCCGAAGGGCCCGTCGCTCGATCCCGCGACCAAGCGTCTGGCCATGCACGTCGAGGATCACCCGCTCGAGTACGGCGAGTTCGAGGGCGTGATTCCCGAGGGCTACGGCGCAGGGGTCGTGATGCTGTGGGATGTCGGCACGTGGGAGCCCGAAGTAGCCGACGTGGACGCCGCGCTGAAGAAGGGCGACCTCAAGATGCGGCTGAACGGCTACAAGCTGAAGGGGTCGTGGGTGCTCGTCCGCACCCGGGGCTGGGGCCAGAAGAGCGGCGCGAAGGACGACGGCCGCTCCTGGCTGCTGATCAAGCACAAGGACGAGTGGTCAGGCGACCTCGACATCACCGAGTTCGCGCCGTCGAGCGTGAAGAGCGGCGGCTCCTTCCGGGAGATCCTCGCGCAGGACGCACCAGACGTCTGGCTCGGCAATCGCGGCAACACCGGCGAGGCGTCCCTCGAGACGCTCGCCGAAGTCCTGCGCAAGCTCGACACGCTCGAACCGATCCCGAAACCACCACGGTAGGGCCGGGTGTCCCACCCGGCCGCAGTGGGACAGCGGCGCGGTCGGAGACCGCGCCCTACCCTCGAGCCGCGCCAGGCACGCGTGGGCGCCGAGCACGAAGCGCCAGGCGCACGGCTCAGGGCTCAGGGCTCAGGGCTCAGAGAGCATTCCGAGCGGCATCAGTAAGGTTTCTGAGCCTTGAGCCCGAAGCCTTGAGCCTTCGGCGTGCTGGTGTTCATCTGTCCACAATGGCCACCGACACGCCCACCTGCTTCTCGGCGACGAAGTGCGGGAACACGGCGACAACACGGCCCTGCGACGCCGCGATGCCGTTGTAGTCGCCGAACGCCGCCTGGGCGTTGGTCGTGAACGGGGCGAGCGGGACGACGGCGTTCGTCCAACTGCGTCCGCCGTCCTGGCTGCGGGCCATCACCACGCGGGTCTCGGTGCCGGTCGCGGCGACACGCTCGTGATAGACCGCGTGGAGGTCGCCGTTGGCGGCGTCGAGCGCGAGCCACACGAAGAACTGCGGCACGCCGTTCCCCTGCGCATCCGCGTTGACGCGGACGGGCGTGGCCCACGTGCGCCCCTTGTCCGTGGACCCACTGACGAACACGTCGGGGTCGCCGTGCCGCGCATCCACCCACGCGATGTACACCGTGCCGCGACGCGGCCCCTCCGATCCGTCCACGACCGTCACCGGCATGCCGTTGCTCCGCGACAGTCCAGGGATGTCGATGTCCCAGCCACCGGGGATCGCAGAGACCGGGCGGTCCTCCCCGAACGTCACGCCGCCGTCGTCCGACCTGTCGATGACCAGGCCAGCCGGACCTGACCACGCGACGTACACCTCCCCATCGGGTCCGGCGGCGGGCACGGCACCCTCGACGGTGTCGTCATCGTCAAGGCACGTACCCTGGCGATCCGAAATCCGCAGTGGCACAGAGAACGAGCGGCCACCGTCGGTCGATCGCGAGAAGTGGATCTCGGAGCGGCAGTCGGCACGCGTGGTGTTGTACTCGTCGAAGCGCGTCCAGGCGACGTAGAGACTCCCGCGGCGTGGTGACTGCTCGCCCCGGTCCACGCCAGGCCACGGTTTGTCTTCGAAGGGCGCCACGGTGTTCCGGTGATCGATCACGGCCACGGGCGCGTCCCACCCACCGGTCGCCGCGTCCCGCCGCCGCACGAAGATGCCGTTGCGCGCCAGCGTCGGCCGGGGCACGCGCAAGCCATCGAAAGCAATGTAGGAGTGGAACAACGTGCCGTCCGCGCCGAAGATCACCGCGTCGTCGCCCTGCGTGGCGCGGCGCTCGGGATTGGCAGCCAGTTCCTCGCGGAACGTCTTGCCGCCGTCGCGCGACACGAACAGCACGTTGCTCACGCGCGTCCCGCCCGGGCGGTTCACCTGGTAGGCCGAGACGACGATGTGATCCCGGTTGGTGGGATCGATGGCGACCGACACTTCCGCGGTGCTCGGCGCATCGGGAGCCGTCACGCGCACCACGCGGACGTCTGGCGCCTGCGCCAGGCCGACCGACAGCGTCAGCGCCGTGACCAGGACGAGAGTGGCTGCGTGGAGAACGATTCGCACCGGCGCAGGATAGCCGACCGCCCGCCCGTGGCCCCAGGGCGACGGCGCCCCCCTGGGAGTCGCTCGTACCCGGTACCCGGCACCCGGTACCCCGTCCCCGTGTCGTGCCGTATGCTGCCCGGGTGACGACGCGGCGCACGCGACTGTTCGCCCTGGCGACCCTGGCGGCAGGCGCGTGCCTGCTCTGGCTGCGCGTGCCCGCGCCGTTGGCGCTGGCACCGGTCCAGGGCCAGCCACGACTCTGGCGCGGCGCGTACCACGTGCACACCACGCGCTCGGACGGTAGCGGCTCGCCCGACGACGTGGCGGCGGCCGCCGCTGATGTCGGCCTCGACTTCGTCATCCTCACCGACCATGGCGACGCCACCCGCCATCCTGAGCCGCCCCGCGTCGTCGACGGTGTCCTGTTGATCGACGCCGTCGAGATCAGCACCGACGACGGGCACTACGTGGCGCTGGACCTGCCGCAGGCGCCCTATCCACTGGCCGGTGAAGGCCGCGCCGTCGCCGACGATGTGCGGCGGCTCGGCGGGCTCGGCATCCTCGCGCATCCGGACTCACCACGACCGGCTCTCGCCTGGCACGATCCGACCGTCGACGCCGACGGGTTCGAGTGGGTCAACGCCGACAGCACGTGGCGGTCCGCGCCTGTCGGGAGCCTGCTCGCGCGGCTC
>NZ_JBIINP010000235.1:0-5758 GCF_044337415.1 Luteitalea sp. | reverse complement strand
AGCCAACGGCCATCAGGCGACAGCGCGGGCGTCTGCTCGCTCGCCGGGCCATGCACGAGCACCGTCGGCGCCCCGCCATCGAGCGGCTTCATCCACACGTCCCACCCGGTCTCGACCCCTTCCTGCTGGAAGAGCAGGCGACGTCCGTCGGGCGTGACCTGCATCGGGAGCGCCGGGGCGTCGAAGGTCCAGAGCACGCGCTCGGGCCCGCTGCCATCGGCCGGCGCCGACACGAGCACCCCGGGCGGGGTGCGGTGCGAGAGGTAATAGACGCGGAGCCCGTCGGGCGACCACGTCGGCGCCACGTCGTGGGCCGGGTGCCGCGAGAGCCTGACCGGCGTGCCCCCTTGCATCGAGACCACCCAGATGTCCCGTCCGCCGCTGGCCGGATCGAGTTGCTCGTAGGCCACGCGCAGCCCGTCGGGCGACACCGCCAGGTCGCGCACGTCCGCCGCCGCGACGTCGCGCACCACCCGCCCATCATCGTCCACGACGCGTAGGGTACGCTGCGTACGCACGCCCCCGACGTAGGCGATGGCGCCCTGCTCCGCGACCGACACCTCCACGCGGTGCTCGTCATAGGGATCGGTGACGATCCCCGCTGCGAGCGGGCGAGGGTCGCCGACGAGCCGTGCCGTCCGGCCGTCGAGCCGCTGCACCTGCAGGACGCCGTCGCGGACGTAATAGAGGCGCGTCCCCTGCACGACGACGTTGGATTCGAGGGCGCCCTGCGCCTCACGAAACATCGCGTCCTTCTCGGCCACCACCTCGACGTCCGTGGCGTCGGGCGGCGCAGCCAGCGGACCGAGGTACACCGCTCGACGTCCGGTACGGGCATCGACGGCCGAGTACAGCACCTGATCGCCCTCGACGACGAACGACGGCCAGCGCAGCCCCGTGCGCACACCGGTCACCTGTCGACGCACGACGCGTGTCGTGCCGTCGGCCTGCAGCAGCACGAGGGACGCGCCGTTCTCGATCGTGTAGAGGATCCGGCCGTCGGGCGCCGCGGCTCCTGACGATGGCCGGCGGGCGGCGGCGACGAACTGCGGGGCGCCGCCGGACACCCGCACGCGCCAGAGCGACGTGCCGCCGAAGAAGTAGATCCACTGGCCGTCGTGGGAGAAGAACGGGTTGCGCGCCCCGAGCGCCGGCTCGAGGGCGGTCGACTTCTCGTCGTGCAGGGCCCGGACCCGCAGCCGACCGCCGGAGGTGTAGGCCAGCCGCTGGCCGTCCGGCGAGAACGCGACGCTCTCCACCGCATCGCCCTCGGGGGCGATGTCGAAGCGGACTTCCGGCGACGGCGGCTGTCGCGTCAGCCACGCGCCCAGCGCGATGCCCACCGCGACGATGGCGGTGGCCAGTGCCGTCGCGGTCGCGAGGCGGCGGGCGCGGCCCGACGACTCGACAGGCCTGGCGTCGGGCGCCGGGGTCCAGAGCGTCGCGAGCGCAGCCCCGAGGGCACGCGCCGACGGGTGACGCTGCGCAGAATCGGCCGACAGAGCACGCTCCACGGCGCGGAGGTACCCGATGGGCAGGTCGGCACGGATGTCGGCGAGCGGACGGAACGGTGCACCGGCCTCGGTGCGCCCGGACACGAGTCGGTGCAGGAGCGCGCCCACCCGCAGGACATCGCCGGCAACGCTCGGCGCACTCGCGGCGTCGCCTGCCGACGCCACGAAGGCCTGCGCCGGATCGTCAAGCGGGCGAGCCAGGTCCGGCAGCGCCTCGGTCACCGCGTCGCGCCCCGCGCCGAACGGCACCACCACGACGCGGCCGTTGCGATCGCGGACCACCTGGCGGGTCGACAGGTCGCCATGCCAGACGCCCGCGTCGTGCATGGCCTGGACGCCCTCGCAGACGTCCATGCCGATGATCGCCGCCTCGCGTGCGTTGAACCGCCCGACGTGCGCCAGCGTGGTCTCCAGGGTGTCGCCGTCGAGCGCCTCGACCCACACGCCGGTGAGGCCGCCCCTGCGCTCGGCGCCGAACACCGCCGCGAGATGCGGATGCCGGACCTTGGCGAGCGCGCGCGCGTCGTGCAGCAGGCTGCGCCCGGCCACATCGCCCGACGAACTGGAGACGGCGAGCACCACTTCCCTGCCGAGTCCAGGGTCCCAGGCGCGATACACGTGCCCGCGCGATCCCGGGCCGAGCGAACGGCGAATCGTCAGGTGTCCCCAGGCCTCGCCCGGGAGCAGGGTGGAAGCGTCTCGCGCCATGCGGCCGGCGCCAGTCTACATTCGTCGTGCCGCCGCGTTCCTGCTCGCGCTCACGCGGCCCCGTGGAAGGTGCACGCCAGCGGCAGTGCTGCTTCGAGCCGCGCCAGGTACTCCGCGCGTCGAATCTCGGTGCCGCCGAACTGGGCCAGATGCGGCGTCACCCATTGCGTGTCCAGCAACACGAAGCCACGGGCGCGCAACCGCTCCACCAGCGCGACCAGCGCCACCTTCGACGCATCGGTCGCCGTGTGGAACATCGACTCGCCGAAGAACGCGCCACCAAGGGCCACGCCATACAGACCGCCGACCAGCCGGCCCTCCTGCCATGTCTCCACCGAGTGCCCATGGCCGAGGCGATGCAACGCGACGTAGCTCTGGAGGATGTCCTCGGTAATCCACGTCTCGTCACGGTCGGCGCAGGCGCGCATCACGGCCTCGAAGGCCGTGTCGATCCGCACCTCGAAGCGGGCCTGCCGCACCACACGGCCGAGGCGCGAGGGCGCATGGAACGCCTCGAGCGGCAGGATGCCGCGAGGATCGGGCGAGAACCACTCGATCCGGCCACGCCGTCCCGTACCCATGGGGAACCAGCCCAGCGCGTAGGCACGCAGGAGCAGTTCGGCGTCGATGGTCTGACGAGTGCGGGAACGCATGGCGCCTGAAGGCTACGATACCTTTCCGAAGTCGGGCGACCGCACGGCAGCCCTACCGCATCACATCACTCATCCGTGCGCCGCTGTACCCGGTCATCTCCAGGTAGCCGACGCCGGAGGCTGAGCCCGCGACCCGGACCGCCCCCTCCCAGTACGTGACGTTGGTGGATCGGCGCGTCCGCAACTCCTGCGCGTCGACCGCGGCCGTCACGCGAAGATCGAGGCCCGCGCGAGGGACCGACAGGTCCCACTCGACCGGATACGACGCGCCACTGGCCGGCGACCGCCACGTGCGCCGCGGCGTGAGGGAGAAGTCGGTCACGGCCAACGCCGTGGTGCGGCCATCCTTCTCGACGAGTGTGCCGCTCGAGAACTGACTCGGCCGGCCGCTGTCGAGTCGCAGGGCGTACAGCATCAACTCACGGCCGTCCGCCAACTGCAGGGCGAACCAGTCCCAGCCGCGTGTCCCGGCGTCGAGGGCGCTGGTGCCGAACTCGTGGTCCATCCAGCTCGCGCCCTCCACGGCCACCGTCCGCCCATCGATCCGCATCGTCCCGGTCGTCGGCATGCGCGTGAGCGAGTAGTAGTGCGACGCGTTGCCGGCATCGACCCCCTTCCGACTGTAGCCACGGTCGCCCTGCAGGACCGGAGCCTTGCCGGGCGCGAGTGTCAGATCGAGCGCGAACGAGCCGGCATCGGCTACGAGGCGATGCCGGCCCTGGCCGTCCAACGATGCACGCCAGCCCTCGTTCCACACCTCGTATCGATCGCTCCGCGCACCGGCCCAGTGGACGCCGGCCCGGTTGAGTCGATCGGCGAAACGATGCCCCACGCCGCCGACGTCGGTGATGGCGATGTGGGTCATGTAGAGATCACGGACGGCGAAGGCCGACGGGTTGGCGGGCGCCGCGTCGACACCCACGCGAAAGAACGTGACCTGGTAGCCGTAGGCGCGACCGGAGGCGTCCCGCACATTCCCCGTGTAGTACCACCACTCGATGCGGTACTCCGGATGCGCCACGTGGTCCTCCGGCACGCGCACGGGTCGCGTCGGGGCCGCCCGCTTCCAGGGATCGACGCCGGACGCCTGCGACGACGCCGCCACCCGGGCGCCGCTGGGCACCGGCGACTGCCCGCTCGCGGTCGCTGCGGCCGCGAGGGCCATCGCCGACGCCACAGCCAGCCACCACCGGCGCGTCATTCGTCCTCCTCTGGGGCCGCGGGCTCACGCATGGCGCGCTGGGCCGGATACAGACCGGCCAGCAGCGTCGTGATCACGACCAGCACCGACATCTGGGCGAGCGACGCCCACGGAATCGACAGGTGGATCGTCCAGCCGAAGCTCTGGAGGTTGACCACGTACACGAGGATCAGCGCGAGCAGCAGGCCGAGGACGATGCCGGCGGCCTGGCTGATCGTGCCCAGCATCGCCGCCTCTGCCATCACCATGGCCCTCACCTGTCGCCGGCTGGCCCCCACGGCACGCAGGATGCCCAACTCGCGCTTGCGCTCGATCACCAGCGTCATCAGCGTGCCGACGATCCCCAGCAACGCGACGATGATCGCGATGACCTGCAGCGCGTAGGTGACGGCGAACGTGCTGTCGAAGATGCGCAGGACCTCGGCGCGCAACGCGCGGTTGGTGTAGATGAAGATGCCGTCGGCGCCATCGAGCCGTGCCAGCATGTCGGCGCGCACGGCGGCTGCCTGCTCGCCGTCGCGCAGGTACACGGTCAGGCCCGTCGGGCGCTGTGCGCCGAAGTGCTGGGTCATTGTCGCGGTATCCATCATGACGACGCCGCGATCCGCGGAGTAGTCGTAGTACACGCCGGTGACGGTGAACGTCACGGGGCCCGCCGGGGTCGCTAACGTCACGGCATCGCCCACGCCCTTGCGATACCGATTGGCGAAGGGCTCCGACACGACGACGGCATCGCGGCCGCGCGCCCGGTCGAGGGCTGACGCCGCGGGCCCGTCGGTGAAGCGCAGGCCTCCGACGCGCGCCTGCAGCGCGAAGTCGCCCGCCCCCATGTAGATGAGGCTGTTCTCGTACGGGACCGTCACCGTGTGGAAGGCATCGACGGCGGCCACGTCCGGATGGGCGCGCACCACGTCCTCGACGGCGCGCGAGATCGTCGGGGCCCGGGCGCCGCTGCGCCGCGACGCCGGTCCGACGAACAAGTCCGCCTTGAGGCTCTGCCCCACCCAGTCGACGACGGTCTGCCGGAAGCTGCCGACCATCACGGTGATGGCGACCATCATGGCGAGGCTCACGGCCAGCGCCGCCACGCTCACGGCGACACGGCCGATGGCGCCACCGAGTGCCGCGTGCGCCAGCCAGCCCCCGACGTCGAACAGGCGGTACCAGACGGCACGCCCGTGCCGCGCGGCGGACTGCAGGGCGAGCGGCATCAGCAGCGCCGCGCCGAAGACCAGCGCGAAGCTCGCGACGTAGCCCGCCAGCGGCAGGCCGCCGATGGGCGGCAACTGGCTGCACACGGCGGCCAGCGCCAGCAGCAGCACGGCGGCCCAGCGGCTGCGTCCCTGCCGCGCCGTCCGGGCGAGCACCCGGTCGGCGCCTCGGAGGACCGCCGTCGGCGGCACCGCAGCCGCCTCTCGCGCGGGCAGCCACGCGGCGAGCAAGGCCAGGGGCACACCGACCGCGATGGCCAACAGCACATCGCGCCAGCCGAGGGCTGCCGGCGCGGCGGCGGCCTGCACGTACAAGGTGTTGACCGTGCTCGACGTGAGGCCGATGGTCGCATCGGCCAGCAGTCGGGCCAGTGGAATACCGAGTCCCACGCCAAGCACGCCGAACATCGCCCCTTCGCCGAGGAACAGGGCCTGCACCTGGCGCCGGGTCACCCCAAGGGCCCGCAGGGT
>NZ_JBIINP010000234.1:0-5772 GCF_044337415.1 Luteitalea sp. | reverse complement strand
CTGCACCTGCTCAGTCTCGAAGGCACGCGGGCGCCCGGGCTCGACCTGTCGGAGCCGCTGGCGGGCCAGCCCGCGGCGCGCGCCGCGCTCACGGGCCGGGTTACCCTGCTCTTTTTCTGGGCGCACTGGTGTTCCGACTGCAAGGCGCAGGAACCCGTGATTGGCAAGGTGCTGCAGAAGTACGGCGGTCAGGGGCTGGCGGTGATCGCGCCCACCCAGCGGTTCGGGTATGTCGCCGGCGGGCGCGATGCCGGTGCCGCGGAAGAGACGACCTACATCGGCATGGTCCGACGGAACGCGTATCCGTCGCTGGCGCAGGTCCCGGTCCCGCTGGCCGAGGCCAACCATCGACGCTACGGCGTGAGCACGACCCCCACACTGGTGCTCGTGGACCGGCAGGGCCTCGTCAGGATGTATCACCCGGGAGGCATGACCGAGAAGGAACTCGACGCCGCGGTGCGCCAGGTGCTCGACCGACCGTGATGGTGCGACAGCGCACGGGCTGCGGGTGAACGTCGGGTTCTGATCCGCTCCCGCTCTCCACGGGGGCCACACACGATTCAGACAGATGGCGTCTGAGGTTGCACGCCAGGCCGCGCATGCAGGACCTGCTTCCTTATGGGCTTCGCCGCGTTCTCGAACAGCGTGTGCAGGGCGTCGAAGTCGTTGGCTCGGAGGGCCGCGAGTGCCGGGAGCCGCGTGATGTCGGCCGGCACCTGCCTGGCGTCGGGTCCCACCAGTTCGTCGGCCTTCTGCTGCTGCCACAGCGTCAGGTAGCCGTCTCGCCACTCGTCGATCACACGCGCGAGCGGGGCGTCCAGCGCATGAATCGCGTTGGCGATCGCCTCTACCTCGTCGAGCGCATGCATGCCGGCGATGATGTCGTTGTCGAGCTGCCGGAGGGCCAGTCGGTGGTCGATGATCAGGCGGATCTGTGCACCGTAGGACCTGACGGAGCGGTGGGCGTCGATGATCGCGAGGCACTTCCTGACGTTCCAGTAGCGGTCCGTCAGCGACGCCAGGGCCGCGAGACGCCGCCCATGAGCCGCGCTGGCCTGTGCCTCCCGTCGTTCCAGCGCCGCGCGCTCCCGTTCACGCGCCGCCACGTACCGGTCCACGACGGTGCGCGCGAGCATGGCCGCAACACCCACGAACAGCAGGTTGAGCGCCGTCTTGGCCACCTCGAGATACAACAGGTCGAGGCGACCAGCGAGTTGGCTGTGGGCAAGACCCAGCAGCGCGAGCGATACCAGACCGCACACGGCCACCGTCATCACCAGTGGCCATCTCGATACGTGTGGCTCTTCCATCGCCCCCTCCCGGAATGACGCCACCGCGCGATCACTCGCTGACACGGCTGGCCGAGGTCGCCTGAGTGACTGAAGGGTACTACCGGTGTGCTGCGCCTGGCCGACGGCGGGGATGCACGGCACGCGCGATCGGCCGCCAGGCACCGATAGAATGCCCGGGTGGACTACGTGTTCGAGCGTGCCGACAGCACGGGGGCCGGGTTCAGGACCCACGACGACGACAGGCTGATGAAGGCCCTGCCCTTCGCGGCGGCCGCCGTGCTGCTCTTGGTCTTCGCGGTGCAGACGGTGTGGACCGGCGAGGCCACGGACCGGCTCGCGGCGGTCGTGCTGTTCGCGCTGGCCCTCGGTACGGCGGGCGGCGGACTGTGGATGTGGCGGCGCCCGGGCCCACCGCCGGTGTTGCGGTTCGACAACGTGTCGCGGACGCTGCGGTTCGAGGACGCCCGCGGCATGCTCGTGAGCGGGGTGCCCTACGCGGACGTCGGCCCCTTCGAAGCCGGGAAGTACTCGTCGACGTCCAACGGCACCTCATACACCACGTACACGATCGGCGTCACGCTGCCCGATGGCCGGCGCCTGCGCCTGTGTCGCGACACGGAAGCGGTGCGCGACGAGCAGTTGGCACAACTGCGCCGCTGCGTGACGCTCCCCCACGCCGAGTCCGAGCAGGGCGCTGAGAAACTCCGCCCTGGCGTTCAGAATTCAGAGTTCTGAAACGGAGAGGGCGGCGATCCTCAAGGGAATCGCCAGTTCCTCCATGCCGAATTCTGAACTCCGCATTCAGGTTGCTGGCTTTTTCAGCAACCGGCTAGAGGTCGGCCATGGCCCCCGGTGCCGTCGCCTCAGGCGCGAGGCGGCGCTGGACGCGGTGCTCGTGCTCACGGCAGATGCGCTGGGTCGTGGCCAGGCTGGTGCCCACGTGCGCCGCAATCTGCCGCAGCGTCCACGTCGGATGCTGCGTCGCGGCCGCCACCACGGCCGCGACGACGGATGGCGTGCGCCCGGGGCGGCGTCCACGGCCGGGACGCTCGTGCAGCAGCGAGTCTGGGCCCTCGCGCAGGAGCCGATCGTGCCAACGACGCACCGTCTCGCGCGCGACGCCGAACTCCCGCGCCACCACGGCGATCGGTTCGCCGCCGAGCACCCGCAACAGGAAACGGCTCCGCATCATGAGCCGATGCGGGAGATGCCCCGCCCGGGCCCAGCGTTCGAGTTGGTCACGGACATCGCCCGCACGCGTGGGGCCTGCCTGCCCCGCCGCTTCCTGAGACCTGCGGATGCCGCGTCGTGCTGCCGATTCGGCCCTGGCCGAGGTGTTGTTCCTGGAAGGGGACATTTGTCTCCTGGGGGTCCCCACGTTCGACAGGGCCCTCTGAAGACAAAAGCGAGAGACGCGGCTGGAAGGGGCCACGCCCCGTGTCAGTCGGGGGGGCCGACCGTCGCGAGCTCGCGCTTCAGCCAGGCGCGGGCCATCTGCCAGTCACGCTTGACGGTGCGGGCCGACGCCCCGATCAGCGCCGCCGTCTCCTCGACGGTAAGGCCGCCGAAGAACCGGAGTTCGACGATGCGCGCCTGTCGCTCGTCGAGCGCGGCGAGGCGTTCCAGGGCTTGATCGAGGACGACGAGATCCACGTCGGACCCGGGCATCTGGGCCACGTCCACGCCCTCGAGCGGGATCCGCACGAGGGCGTGACCGCGCTTCAGGGCGCCCCGGCCCCGGGCGTGGTCGACCAGGACCTGCCGCATCACCCGCGCCGCGATGGCCACGAAATGGCCCCGGTCGCGCCAGGGGACCTCGGTGGCCCCCGCCAGGCGCAAGAAGGCCTCGTGCACGAGCGCCGTCGGCTGCAGGGTGTGATCGGCCCGCTCCCGACGCAGCGCTGCCGACGCCACGCGGCGCAGTTCGTCGTAGACCAGCGGCACCAGCGCCGCGGCGGCCGCCTCGTCGCCGGCCGCCGAGTCGGCGATCAACCGCGACACGCTGTCGTCGCGCGTCATGGCGAGACCGCCTCCCCGCGACACCCGGCGAGGCGGGCCGCAAACCTCGCCTCGTCCTCGGGCGCGCACCCGGCCGCCCCAGGTGTGCTGGCCCACCGGGTGCGTTCGGTCCAGACTGCGCATGCCGCGCGCGTGGGTTGCCCCTGACCGAGCACGTCCCCCAGGCGACCGCTCACGCGCAACGCATCGCAGGTCGCCTGCGCATTCTGCGCATCGCGACCGGCAAGGCCCCGGTGCGCCACCAGCGCCTCTCGCAGCGGCGCGATGGCGTCCGCGCGCTGGCCGGCATCGACGAGCGCGTCGGCGAGGTGCTCCTGCGCAATCGCCACGCTCCGGGCGGCGTTGGCGTTGCCCGGGTCGATGCGCGCGAGGCGCACGAAGCGATCGAGGGCGCCCCGATAGGCCTGGACGGCGGCCGCGTGGTGCCCGCGGCTGCGCTCGACGTTGGCGAGCTTCTCGTAGGCGATGGCGAGGTCGCGCTGGACGTCGACGTGCAGCGGCGCCCGCGTCGCGAGGGCCTCGCGGATGACGAACGACTCGCGATAGGCGTCGGCGGCCTCGGTCCAGCGCGCCGCCTGCTGGTGCATGGTGCCGAGCCGTTCGAACGCGATGCCGACGTAGCGCTGCACGCGTGGGTCGAGCGGATGGGCCGACGCCAGGGGCGCCAGCGCTCCGCGGGCTTCGACGAAGCGAGCCAGGGCCTCGTCGCGTCGCCCGAGGTTCGGCAGGTTGGGGTTGCCCAGGAGGTCGCCCAGCTTGATGAGCGCCACGGCGCGCTGCAGGCGGTCCTCGTCGGTCGCACCCGCACGCGCCGCCACCGCGACGAACTCCCGCGCGGATTGTTCCGCATGCGTGAGCGCGTCGCCGGGCTCCCCCATCCACGCCAGCACATCGGCGAGCCGTCGTCGGGCGAGGGCGAGCGTGCGCGCCGCGTCGAGGTCGTCTGGGTTGGCCGATGTCAGGCCGGTCCCGATGCCGATGGCGCGCAGGTAGCTGGCACGCGCGCCTGCTGTGTCACCCAGATTAGGGCTGGTGGGGTGTCCCTGCGCATCGCCCACCTTCACGAACCCGGCGGCCAGTTCCCGTTGCAGAGACGGGTCGGGCGCGGCGTCGCCAGCCAGGCGTTCGAGGTAGGTCAATCCGGTCTTGACCATCAGGGCGCGCGCCGCGGTCGTGCCCGGCACGTTCACGATGGCCTCGTCGACGTCGAACATGAACGTGCGCGTGAGCGCGCGCAGGTCGTCGAAGCGCCGTTCCGCCCGCGCGCGGGCCTCGGCCGCGACCGCCGACTGCCGGACGATGACGGCAACGGCCGCAGCGCTGGCCACCAGTGCTGCGCAGGTGATGACGACCCCGACGGTGTGCCGCGTCGCGAAGCGTGCCGCCACGTACCGCAGGGTCCGCGGCCGCGCCGCGACCGGTTCCCGGCGCCGATGCCGCTCGAGGTCCTGCATGAGCTGCGCCACCGTGGGGTAGCGGTCGGCGGGCGCAGGCGCGAGGGCCCGTTCGAGAATCGCATCGAGGTCGCCGACGAGGGCCCGGCCGAGGCGGGCCGGCGTGGTCTGTCGGCAGGCGGCACGTGCCGCGGCATCGCCGGAGACGACTCGACGGCTCGGTGGCAGCGTCCGCGTCCCCGATGGCATGTGCTCGGGGACGACCGCCGGTCCGATGGCGGGCGTGAGGCCCGTGAGCAGGACGTGCAGGAGCACGCCCAGCGAGTACACGTCCGAGGCCGTGGTGACCATCCCGCGCGCACGTTGCTCGGGACTGGCGTACTCGGGCGTCAGCGCCCAGGTGGACGGGACTTCGGGGTCGTCGTCGGTCGGCGCCGACAGCAGCTTGGCGACACCGAAATCGAGCAGCTTCGGCTGTCCGTCGGCCTGCACGAGGATGTTGGCCGGCTTGATGTCCCTGTGGACGACCAGGTTCTCGTGCGCCGACTGCACGCCCGCACAGATGTCGAGGAACAGCGCGATGCGCGCGTCGACGTCCAGGCACCGCGCGTCGCAATACCGGTCCACGGGCTCTCCGCGGACCAGTTCCATGACGTAGTAGGGATGGCCGTCTGGCGTGGTGCCGCCATCGAGCAGGCGCGCGATCGCGGGATGGTCGAGGCGCGCGAGCGTCTCGCGCTCGAGGCGGAAGCGCTCGGTCAACGCCGGCGATGGCGTCGTCCCGATGACCTTGAGCGCGACCTCGCGTTCGAACGCCGCATCGGCGCGCACGGCGCGGTAGACCAGCCCCATGCCGCCGCGCCCGAGTTCCCCCGTGATGCGCCAGGGGCCGAGCGACTGCCCCTGCAGGTCGGGACGTGCCGGGGCCTCCCATGCGGCCGCGGCCGGGCGCTCGAGGAAGTCGCTGGCCGTGGCGTGGTGTGCCAGCAGCGAGCGCACTTCCTCGCGCACGTCTTCATCGGCCACGGTCGCGAGCAACGCGTCCTGACCGACCGGATCACGGTCCA